>DJBG01000196.1 GCA_002429965.1 Hungatella sp. UBA5982 | reverse complement strand
TCAGGAACAGTACTACGGACAGCCTGAAAAAGACGTTGTAGTTTGGGTATACGGTTTATTCTCCGATGTTCCGGGAGACTATATTAAAAAGCCAATGAGAGACTGTACCGGCAAGGAAATCACAAAAGAATGGTTGTATCATATAGGAGTGCCTGTTGATGAAATAGAGGAGTTAGCCAATACATGTTCAGCTATCCCTGTAATGATGCCTTTCATAACTTCTCAATTTATGCCACGTGAATCTGGTGACCGTCCTTATGTAGTGCCTAAGAATGCAGTAAACTTTGCTTTCCTTGGACAGTTCGCTGAAACATTGGATGATCCCGGCCGCGATACAGTATTTACCATTGAATATTCCGGACGTACAGCTATGGAAGCCGTATATGTTTTAACCGGAGTGGAAAAGGGTGTTCCCGAAGTATTTGCTTCCCGTTACGATATTCGTTATCTTCTCAGCGCAGGCGTATGTCTGCTTGACGGAGAGAAACTGGAAATAGACTTGCCCCCTCTTAAAAAAAGCAAGATTATGAAGCAATTAGCAGGAACGGACATTGAGGTAATGCTGAAAGATTGTGGGGTTTTATAAAATAACCAAAGTTGTGAAATTAGATAAAAAGGTTAAAATCCCGGTTTTTTAAAAGCCGGGATTTTAATTTATAGCCAGTCAAGTTAAAAAATGTACAGATTCCGTGTAAGAAAGGTTCTAAAATCCTATAACGGTTTTCAATTTCGTTTACTGTACAAATAAAAGTAACAGGAGCCTTTATCAAAACGGACCTTTCCCAAGGAACCGGGATGATAAACTGTGGAAAACAGGCTTTTGTTACTTATTTGAATTTATTTGACTATTAATATCGTGCAAAGGGGAATTTTCCATGAAGGACAAACACGACATTGAACCGCGCTGTATTCCCTCGATTGAAGCCATCCAGGAGCAGTATGAAAACCAGCTGCGAAAGGAAGCTTCACAGTTATTAGAGGATGAGCACAATAAATTTACAGACGGGCAAGAAAGCTTTTTCAAGGCCTTTAGAAGATTTGAACAGATAAGCGAAAGCTCTGTGGCAGATGAAAATACAGACATTGAATATTTTGAAAAATACAGGGCCTATGTTGAAAAGGAAACAGCAAATCAGGGTCTGACAATAGAGGAAATTGAAACTCTTATTGAGTACGAGACTTTTTTTCTTAAATGGGAAAGGCGGGTTAGCTATGAGAGCAATAATTATTCCCATCACAGAAGTAATTCCGCTACGAGATACAGGGTTGACCGTATAGAGCGTTTAAAAAAAGAGATAGAAAAGCTTTTGGACAGCTCTGCCGAAGCATGGGAATTTTATCATACCCGTCAATTGCTGAGTGATATAAAAACTCAGCATCAGCAGCGCTTAGTAACGGTTCCTTATGTAATGGAAGCAAAGGAAAAGGTAATAGATTCTTTAAACCTTGGAATGCCGGTTTATATTGTAGGGCATTTAGGAAGCGGAAAGACCCAGCTTGCCACGGAAGCCGCCATGGACTTTTCAATACAGAATAAAATTCAGGCAGAACTTGAAGATCAATTGGAGAAATGGTATTGTGCCAATCCAAAGGCCGGGGAAAAAGANNAAAGAGGCTATTGAAAAATTCAAGCAGATATATACACAGCGAAAGCAGTATTATAAGGAAATATTGACAAATGGAACGCAAGAAGAAATAGAATCTTTGCAGCCGCTCTTTATATCCGGTTCTCACAATCTGACCTATGAAGATATGTTTGTGGAGAAGACACTGACGCTCAAACATAGCTTTTCTCAAAAATCCTATAATGATTATCTGGATATGATCATCGGAGATTTTTATCAATGGCTGCATGAAAACGAAGATAAGCTTCAGCAGATGACGGAAGAAGAAAAGCTTCAGCTTAAAATACAGATATGGAACAGCTTCTCCGATTTATTGGTTGCAAGCAACAGTGCCTTCGGTACGGAAATCAAGAAAATTGAGAAGGAAATATTAATCGCGGTAAAAGAAGGCCGGCCTGTAATTATTGACGAGATTAACACCATCGCAATGCAGAATCTCATTGGATTAAACGATATACTGCAGCACCATGCAGGGCATACGGCTTATATTACAGGGGTAGGCCCTGTATTGATTAAGCCGGGGTTTGCATTTATAGGAACAGGAAATCTGTCTACCCAGATGGTTAATTACGAAGGCACAAACGAGCTTAACCCTGCGTTTAAATCCCGGTTTGTAACTATAGAATATAATTACGTTTCCCAGAATACCAAAGGCTCTATGGAAGAACAGGCAGACCCGGAAAAAAATGAACTTTTCAGAGTTATTATTGCAAGGCTTTCGAATGCCAACGGAACAATTCAAATTCCCAATCCCAAACGGACCCTTGAAGAGCTGTTTCGTTTTTCTCAGCTTTGCCGTGTTACCCAAAATGTTTTTATGGGCAAATGGAAGGATGAAGAGCAGAAGGATTTTTCCGGCGGGGAGCTGGAGCTTAGAGAATCCGTATTGTCCATAAGAAATATTCTGCACGTTTTGGACAATTGGAATCAAGGAGAAGAAAAGGATTTAAGCAAGGCCCTGTGGGACGGATTTATAAGTTCTATCACTTATTCGGACGATCAGAATTATATTCNNCAAAGGCATAGGAGAATCAACCACCACTTACGACGAAATCAGAACCCGCCCTTATCGCTATGTTCGCCCCAAGACCCAGACCTTGAGCCATTTGGATGTAGTTCATATGCTTTTTGGAAAGGGGACCCAAAGAAAAAATATACCGGAAGAATTAAAGAATATTTTTCAATCAGACCAGGAAGATACGCTGAGGATTGATGCAAAAAAATATCAGCTGCTGGATCAGAAATTATCCCATTTAGAACATTCAAAAGCTCTCCTTGAGCATTTGGAGAATAATGGAGGCTAAAATGAAGCTGAATTTAACGGTTGATGAGGAAGAATTTAAAAAGCAGGTAAAGGACCTAAGGCAAAAACTAAATAAAATTCGGGAAACAGGCATTTTAGAAGATGATTTTGAAAATTGCCTTGAAGTGCTTTCAGCCAGGGAGGAAAAGCTTCTCACGGAGATGATTCCCCATTACAGGGCATATGCAGGAAATTCAAAAGACGCCATAAAAACAGAATCTGTAACAAGGCTGGGAGCCTGTGGCTTTGAAGGATTTTTTCAAAGTGTTTTAAGACTTTCCGAGGATATGTTTGTTGCCGGAAGTACAGATTGTGCATTGCAGTTTTTTCAGATAAGCAAAAGAACGGAACCTTCCGGCAAGGAAAGGATTCAGGAGGAATGGAGTCCGCCTGTTAAAGATATTAAAGAAAAAATTTCGGCCTTTCACAGGCTTAATAAGAATGAAATTCTGCTTTTGGGAAGCAAAGGCGGCTGCTATTTATTATCATGCAGCAATTTTAAACAAATCCCTAATGGAAGCGGGGAGATGCATATAAAAAAGATAGAGACAGAAACAGGAATGAGCTGGTTAGGTCAATGCCTGTCTGTAAGCAATAATTTAATAGCCGCGGAAAAAGAGCAGGAAGAGCTGGTTTTGCTGGAAATTGTTAAAGAAAAAGAAGAATACCGCCTGATACTCCATAAAGACTCTTCTCTTCCAATTTCAAACATAATCGGAATGGAGAAAACAGGAGCTGATGAATTTGCCGTCGGCACCAAATCAGGAGAAATATACTTTATAAAACGGAACTATCATAATCTTTCTATAGTAAATAAAATTAAAATTCCAGATTGCGAAATACGCAAAATCCATTGCCTCGAAAATGAAAAGGGGCAGAAGGATACTCTTTTGTCCATAGGGAATAATGGTAAGCTTCATATCATTTCTCTTGACGGGGCGGATATAAACATTCTTGATGAAGGAAATTTCCTTAAAGGGAATCTTTTTGATGCAGAGTCTTCAAAAGGAACAGCCGTAATATTAAGCGAAGACGGAATTCTATATTTGTTGGAGGAAAATTTCGGAAAATGGCATATCAATAAGGATTCAATTATGGAAGGGGTCTTTTTAACCGACGTGCTGAAGCTTTATCCATCAAAGTATTTGCTGATGGGGGTAGAAGGCGGATTATGCACACTAAATATTAACAGAATCGATACCCCGCAAGCTTTGTGGGATTTGCCGTTATACCAGTAGGAGGGGAATGGGCTTGCTTAATTATGATGAACAGAAGCTGATAGAAGAGTCAACAAAACATGTGGAATCCTTTTTGCAGAGAGAGCAGCGTACGTTAGCTACGTTTACAGGGGATTCCAGCCTGATGTATATGCCTGATCCAAAGCTTGAAAGATTTTTGTTAAATCCGTCCAAGGGCATATTATATCTTCCGCTGGCGGCCTTTTTGGACAGGGACTTAGACGAAAATCAGATTTTATGGCATATTTATTATGAGCTTGCCATGTATCCCGATTGGAAAAAACAAACGAAAGCCTATCTGTACAGAGGCAAAAGATGGGAGAAAGAAAAAGACAGAATGACCGGATATATCCTTCATCGCATTGAGAAAGAAGGCCTTGGAGAAGATCGCGCATATCTGCCGGATATTATAACCGGATATGTTAAAAAGGAAATACTAGATGCTTTGCACAGGCTGGATAAGCTGACTTCCTTTTTAAGGGTACTGCAAATGTGCCCTGTTTACAGAGATGAAGCTAATTTTAAAAAGATAGCTGCATATATGGAGCAGACAGGCAATAAAATGAAGGCTATTGAAGAAATGCCGAAGCACAAGGCATTTATCAATAGTTTTATCCTTAAGGAAATTTATAAAACAACGCCTGATATTAAAGGATGGGGTGAGAATCCATTCAGCAAAAGGATATTGAATCAGCCTTTTTTGGATTTCATTCATTCTCAATTAGTAAGGCAGATAAACAGCGAAGAGGGTGTTTTAGAAAGAGATTCCCTTATTCGTTCTTTTATTTATCCTGTATTTGAGCAATTATGGAAAGAAGAAATAGATGCAATGGACTTTTTTAAATCCCAAGGCGCATCTCAGGAACAGGTAAGTGAAAGAAAAAGCCCTTTTGAACAATCGGAAAAAGAAAAAAGGGATGCATTGGAATCCACGGAGGAAGAAGAAAAAACGATCCTTGAAGAACTGCTGGACCAGCAGGAGAAAAACAATGAAATAGTTCAAAATATAATGACTGGAAAGATCGACTTAACATCTTACGGCATCAACCAGAATGATCAGCAGCTTTTTCAGTATTATTCAAATAAAATGAAGCTGGAAAGAGAGCAGATGCGTCAATTCTGGAGTAAACTTATTGGAGATGCCAAAAAAGAAATCAGCGTAAAAAAAGACGGGCAAATAAAAGGCAAGCTGGACGTTAACAGCTTTATTGCCGCCTATCCGGATTTTGTAGAAGCGGAGAAAAAAGGAAATTATAAAAATCTTCCCGTGTTCAGCAGATATTTGCTGGAAACCCAGGCAGATAAATTGCCGGAACGAATCGAAATTTCTTTTGTTATAGATAATTCAGGCTCCATGAATGCTGCAAAGATTGAATCTGCAAGAGAAGCGCTGGCCGTAACGTTGCTGTCAATTGATGATTTGAACAGATATCTTAAGCGAAATGCTGAACAATTAAACCAGAAAATAGAAGTCTTAAGCGAAACATGGTTTTTCGGAAGTCAATATTATCATATGAAAGAATTTAACGACAAAACCTCCGGAGAGAAAGAATCGGCGGATATAATCCGTTCCATCGTAAGGCTTAATTCCACCGATGGCGCTACAGACGATGCAAGCTGCTTGAAAGAAATATCCGGGAGCATCACTCCCGCAGAAGAAAGGCAGCTTAAAATGGGAAAGCATATAAAAATAATTTTTGAAATTACTGACGGAGCCTCCAGTTTTCCCGGCCTGGCTAAGAATGCTGTCCAAGAGCTTTTATCGAAAGATGTTGCCCTTTACGCTTTTCAAATCGGAAAGAACAGTACAGCCAGCGAAAGCACATTTAACTTTGTATGGAATGACGGCTACAAGGAGCCTCACGGCATAATTTTAGGAGAACAAGTGGAGAAGCTTCCTAAAGAACTGCTGAAAGCCGTAAAAAAGAATATGCAGTCTATTTTCAAGGGCTGACGGATAAGCTTATAGTAGAAATCAAACGTCAGGACATGGTGAACTTGGAGGCAGCCTACAGCGGATACTTTGCAGAACCAGAAAAAGACGAAAAGGATGATCCTTGGCAGATGGATTGATAATTCAAAAAGGAAGCCAGTTTATTGACTTCCTTTTTGCGCTTGCTATATTAACGATTATGAAGAATTAACTGATGGAGCTAAAGTACTCCTTCATAAAATGCAAGATGGTAATTTTATGAAGGAAGATTGTAGTGATAAAGACCCAAAATAAGTATTGAAATACCATAAAATGGATGCTATGCTTAAGACATAATTTCTAGAACATTTTTTTAGATCATTCTCATTTCGAGATATATTTTCCAACTATATGCAATGTGAAATCGCCTGGGTGAGAAAATAAAATAACCCATTATCCTTTGTAATCGGACAGCTTTAACGGTCCAAAGGTTGTCGTAGCAATAAAATCAGGGGCTTGCATGTCAATGTTTACGTTTATAATGGTTCCTTTAAAAATAACTCATGTTATTATATGACTGCATAAATGATGTGTTTCAGAATTATTATCAATTATAATCATAAACAACCCCTTAGCTTTAGTCCCATGTTAAGGAAATATGGTATTCCTTTTTTCCTTCCACATAAGGAATTTCCTTTCCTTCCAAAGGTTTCCCATCCACCAGAATGGAAAGAATTCCATTATCGTTTTGTTTGGTATGATTCACATGGATATAATAATTTGCTCCCCGGAATTTACGGACTGCGGAAAATTCCTTGATGGAATCCGGCAGGCAGGGATCTATGATTAACCCGTTGAAACCAGGGCGGATCCCTAAAATATACTGGGAAATGCATACAAATGACCATGCAGCGGTTCCGGTCAGCCAGCTGTTCTTGGCTTCTCCGAAATGGGGTGCATCCTTTCCGGCAATCATCTGTGCATAAACATAAGGTTCTGCTTTGTAGATTTCACTGATGTCCTCTTTATAAGCCGGTGAAGTGCGCCGGTAAACTTCAAAAGCCCGGTTGCCCCTTCCGATCATGGTTTCCGCAATGGAGATCCAGGGGTTATTGTGACAGAAGATGCCTGCGTTTTCCTTGTAGCCAGGGGGATAAGAGGTAATCTCACCCAGGTTTTCCTGATAGCTGGTAAATGCCGGCTGCAGTAGGACGATCCCATGGGTGGTATCCAGTTTTTCTTTTACGCTGTCCAAAGCTTTTTTTGCATGGCCTTCCTTAATTCCGATGCCGCCCATGACGCAAAAGCCCTGAGGTTCAATGAATATTTGTCCTTCCCTGCATTCTTTGGATCCAACCTTCTGGCCGAATGCATCATAGGCGCGCAAAAACCAGCTGCCATCCCAGCCGGACTGAATCACGGCATCGTACACTTTCTGTACAGAAGCTTCCGCTTCCTCTGCTTCGGTTTCCAATCCCATTTTGCGGCAAATATTAGCATACTCTATTCCGTATTTTGCAAACATACCTGCGATCATTAAGGATTCTGCCACAGGTCCTTCTGAGGGACCGGTAGTTTGAAAGGACTCTCCGGGCTCTGTGGAAAAACAGTTTAAGTTCAGACAGTCATTCCAGTCAGCCCGACCAATCAGAGGCAGACCGTGAGGTCCTAAGTGGGTCCGGGTAAAGCGGAAGGNNGCGGAAGGACCGTCTCAAATGCTCCATAAGCGGCTGGCTTTTCTCCGGGTCGTTATCAAAGGGGATGGATTCCTCCAAAAGACTTAAATCCCCGGTTTCCTTAATATAAGCCGAAACACCGGCGATGAGCCACAAAGGATCGTCATTAAAGCCGCTTCCAATGTCCATATTCCCCTTTTTTGTAAGAGGCTGATACTGGTGATAAGCGCTTCCATCTTCAAACTGGGTGGAAGCAATGTCAATGATCCGTTCCCTGGCCCTTTCCGGAATCATATGTACGAATCCAAGCAGATCCTGGCAGGAATCCCGAAAGCCCATGCCCCGGCCGGTACCGGACTCGTAATAGGAGGCAGAGCGGGACATATTAAAGGTCACCATACACTGATACTGGTTCCAGATGTTTACCATGCGTGCTGTTTTTTCATCAGCCATGGTAACAGAATAGTTGGAGAGCAGCTGTTCCCAGTAATGCTTTAATGCGGCAAGGGCTTCATCAACCTGTTGGTTTGTCTGATATTTTGACAGAACAGCCTTGGCCGGCTCTTTGTTGATGACATTGGGAGCGGTCCATTTTTGATCTTTTGAATTCTCCCCATAGCCCAATACGAAAATGAATCCTGTCTCTTCCCCAGGTTCTAAATGCAGTGTTAAACGGTGAGAGCCGATAGGGGACCAGCCGCTTGCCATGGAATTTCCTGAGGTGTTATTTTTCACCATAACCGGCAGCTGGTTGGAGCCGTATACCCCTACAAATGTATTTCTGTCCGTGTCAAAGCCCTGAATGTCTGCATTCACAGCATAATAAGCGTAATGATTACGCCGTTCCCTGTACTCTGTCTTATGGTAGATGACAGAGCCTTCTACTTCCACTTCTCCGGTGCTTAGATTCCGCTGAAAATTGGTCATGTCATCCACGGCGTTCCATAAACAGAATTCCACATAGGAAAACAGGGTAAAATCTTTTGGTTCCCTGCTTTCATTTTTTAAGGTCACCTTATGGATTTCACAGGTGTCATGCAAAGGAACAAAGGCTGTAACAGTGGCAGATAAGCCGTTTTTTATTCCCTGGTAGCGGGTGACTCCCAGCCCGTGCCGGCATTCGTAAAAATCCAGGGGTGTCTGGGTGGGCTGCCATCCAGGATTCCAGATGGTGCCGTTTTCATTGATATAATAGTAGTGTCCGTTGCTGTCCAGAGGGACGTCGTTATAGCGGTACCGTGTCAGTCTTAACAGCTTTGCATCTTTATAGAAGCTGTAACCGCCTCCTGTGTTGGAAATCAGCGAGAAGAAATCCTCACTGCCCATATAATTGATCCATGGAAGCGGAGTATCAGGGGCTGTAATGACATATTCCTTTTCCTGGTCATCGAAATATCCATATTTCATAATTAAATAACTCCTTTCTGATTGGATAACCAACTTACTAAAATCGACATTTTACGAAAACGATTAAGTAAAGGATTAGGGAGTTATAGCGCCATAATAACTCATTCATTTTTAAATTACAATAGGTATTTAAAAAAATAAATGTCCATCTATTTAGAAATTAGTTATAATGCATAAAAAATGTTAAGTTAATTTATATAAATTAGATAAAAAANNTACGAAAACGATTAAGTAAGAAGGATGACACATATGATTTCTATGAAAGAACTGGCAAAACACTGCGGAGTATCCGTTGCCACAGTAAGCAAAGCACTCAATGATCAGAGCGACATCGGGGAGAGTACAAAAACCAAGATCAAAGAAGCGGCAGTAAAGCTGGGATATTATCCCAACGCAGCTGCAAGATCTTTAAAGACAAACAGAAGCTACAACATCGGCGTTTTGTTTGTTGACGAGGCAAACAGCGGCTTGACTCACGAGTATTTTGCAGCGGTGCTGGAAGGCTTTAAAGTTGAAGCGGAGAAGCAGGGGTATGATATCACGTTTATCAATAGTCAGATAGGAACGAAAAAGGTCTCTTATTATGATCATTGCAAATACAGAAATGTGGATGGAGTGGTAATCGCCTGTGTAAATTTTGACAACCCGGAGGTAATAGACCTTTTGGGAGGCGATATTCCTGTGGTTACCATTGACCACTTACATGAAAACTGTTCCTCAGTTTTATCCGATAACATTAAGGGAATCCAGTGCCTGATGGAGTATATTTATGAAAATGGGCACAGAAAGATTGCGTATATCCACGGACAGATGAATACGGCCGTTACAAAGGCAAGACTGACCAGCTTTTACCGGTTTATGGAGAGTCACGATCTGCATATACCGGACAATTATGTATTGGAAGCAGATTATCTGGATGTCAGCCAGGCCATGGCATACACCAGGGAACTGCTTGACAGAAAGGATCCACCCACCTGTATTTTGTATCCGGATGATACGGCATTAATAGGCGGGTTAAATGAAATCCGGGTGAGGAACTTAAGGGTCCCGGAGGATATTTCTATTGCCGGATATGATGGCAGCCGGATCTCACAGTTATTGAATCCCAAACTGACCACCATACGCCAGGATACGGCCACCATTGGTATGCAGGCCGCTAAAAAATTAATAAGCACCATCGATAAACCCAAGACAACTTTTACAGAACAGATCATTGTGGAAGGAGAGCTGTTAAAGGGGGAATCGGTTGGAAGTGCAAATATTTAATGATAGTTCATATCAGAAAAGGAGAGGGTAATATGAGGAAGAAAGTAGTAAGTGGATTGCTGTGTGCTGCAATGGCAGCATCACTGATTGGAGGTTGCAGCTCCCAGAGTACTCAAAGCACTCAGAGCGGAAGCGGAACTCCGGAGACTACCAGTAAGGAAGCGGCTGCGGAAACGGGGACCGGCAGCACGGAGGGGAAAGTCGTTAATATCTATGTCTGGAATGATGAATTTAAGGCAAGATATGAGGATTATTATGCCTCCAAGCTGCCTGCGGGATATACGGTGAACTTTGTAACGACTCCCAGTGAAAACAATGCCTATCAGAATGCTCTTGATGAGGCTCTGTTAAACCAGGCTGATGCAAAAGCAGATGATAAAGTTGATATGTTCCTGGTAGAGGCGGATTATATCCTGAAATATGTGAATTCCGACAGCACTACTGATTTAAAGGGAATCGGCATTACGGACCAGGATATGTCCAAACAATATAACTATACCAAGGTGATCGCCCAGGATGCAAACGGTGNNGCTGCCCGGGACTTTACATTTACCGCCGTTCCATCGCTAAGGCTGTGCTTGGAACAGATGACCCGGCAGAAGTTCAGAAGTCTATCAATGATTGGGATTCCTTTGACAAAACCGCGGAAAAGATGAAAGAAAAAGGATATTATATGGTATCTGGTTTTGATGACACCTATCGTACCTTCTCCAATAATGTTTCCGCTCCGTGGGTCGATGGAAATAAAGTTGCTATTGATCCTAACCTGGAAAAATGGGTAGAGCAGACAAAAAATTATACGGATAAGGGATATAACCAGAAGACCATCCTTTGGGCAGCAGAATGGGCGGCTGGCCAGGGACCGGAAGGAAAAGTTTTCGGATACTTCATGCCTGCATGGGGCGTGGACTTTGTAATGGCAGGGAACTCCCTTGCAACAGCAGAAGCGGATGGAGGAAAACAGGAAGTGGGAAATGGCTGCTATGGCGACTGGGCAGCAACCATTGGCCCGGAGTCCTATAACTGGGGCGGTACCTGGCTTTGTGCAGCCAACGGAACCGATAATCCGGATATCGTGGCGGACATTATGAGAACCATTTGCTGTGATGATGCCACGATGAAAAAGATCGTAGAGGAAAAGAATGATTTTGCCAATAACAAGGCTGTCATGGAAGAATTGGCAAAGAGTGATTACAAGTCCCAATTCCTTGGAGGGCAGAATCCTCTTCAGATGTTCTGTGATGCGGCTGAAAAAATTGATATGAGTAAAATCTCCCCTTATGACCAGGGTCTTAATGAAGAATTCCAGACAGCGATGCACGATTACTTTAATGGTACCGTTGACAAAGATACGGCAATTAAGAATTTTCACACCGCAATTACTGAGAAGTATCCGGAATTAAAGACAGAATAGTTGTGAGCTGCAGGGCGGGGGTATCCCGCCCTGCGTAATACAGGAGGTTTTGCTATGGTAAAAGAAAAAAAGGCAAAGCCCAGAAAAAAAATCAGCTATGCGAAATGGGGATATATTTTTCTGATACCATTTTTTGCCACATATTTGATATTCTCCTTTATCCCCCTGGTAAATACATTTTATAACAGCCTGTTTGAAAATTATCGTTCCGGATTAACACAGATCGGTCCCAACTTTGTAGGACTGCAAAATTATGAATCTATTTTTCAGAGTGACCTGCTTAAGTATCTGGGCAATACCATGATCCTTTGGATCATCGGTTTTATTCCCCAGATCATCATTTCTCTGATTCTGGCAGTCTGGTTTGCGGATTTTAGATTAAGGTTAAAAGGAAGCACTTTCTTTAAGACCATTATCTATCTGCCCAATGTCATCATGGCAGCTTCTTTTGCCATGCTGTTTTTTGCTCTGTTCTCAGATGACGGCCCCATGAACAACCTGCTTATAAAGCTGGGGATTTTGAACAGTCCTATCCGTTTTCTGGCAACCGTCTGGGGGACCAGGGGTCTGATCGGTCTCATGAATTTTATGATGTGGTTTGGAAATACAACGATTCTTCTGATGGCTGCGATACTTGGTGTGGATGCCTCCTTGTTTGAAGCGGCTTCCATTGACGGTGCAAAATCTCTGCAGATATTCACAAAGATAACCATGCCGACCATTAAACCCATTTTCATATATGTTCTGATCACCTCCCTGATCGGCGGTCTGCAGATGTTTGATGTGCCCCAGGTGCTGACAAATGCAAAGGGGAGCCCGGACAGAACAAGTACTACCCTGATTATGTTTTTAAACAACCATCTCTACAGTAAAAATTATGGCATGGCAGGTGCCTTATCGGTAATACTCTTTGTCATTACGGCTGCACTCAGCCTGGTGGTATTCTTTGTACTGACCAGTGCCGGGAAAAAGAGGGGAGGAGGAAGGTAATGGGTAAGATGATGAATATAAAGAAGGCCGTTGCGTATGTGCTTTTATCCCTTTTGGCGTTTTTATGCCTCTTCTTCTTTTATTGTCTGATCATAAATGCCACCAGGTCTCATCCGGAGATTTCAAAGGGATTTTCAATTATACCGGGTAAGTCTTTTGGCACAAATTTACATAACGTACTTCATAATAAGAATCTTCCGGTCATTTATGGGATCGTCAACAGCCTCTTGATAGCCGGAAGCTCTGCGGCACTTGCGGTATATGTTTCGGCTCTGACTGCTTACGCCATCCATGCTTATGAATTCCGGATGCGAAATGTGATTTATCTGTTTATTGTTCTGATTATGATGATTCCCAATCAGGTAACGACCCTTGGTTTTTTAAGGTTGATCAGCAAAATGGGGCTGATGGACAGTTTTGTTCCCCTCATCCTTCCTTCCATGGCGGCACCGGTGGTATTTTATTTCATGGTTTCCTATTTTGAGAGCAATCTTCCGCTGGAAATCGTGGAATCGGCCAGAATTGACGGATCCAACGAATTCTATACTTTTAATTTCATTGTAATTCCTATTGTGAAGCCGGCACTTGCGGTGCAGGGCATCTTTGCATTCGTAGCTTCCTGGAATAATTATTTTGTACCTTCTTTGGTACTGAAATCCAATGTTAAAAAGACATTGCCGATACTGATTGCACAGCTTCGGAGCGCAGATTTCCTGAAGTTTGACATGGGGCAGGTTTATATGCTGATAACCATTGCAATCGTTCCGGTAGCAATCATTTATTTATGCTTATCAAAATTTATTATCGGCGGTGTGACTGCCGGCAGTGTGAAAGGATAAAAGATGAATTTCAAAAAGGATTTTATATGGGGGACCGCGACTTCCTCGTACCAGATCGAGGGAGGCGCACAGGAAGACGGCAAAGGCCTTTCCATCTGGGATGTATTTACCCGGGAGGAGGGAAAGATTTTTGAAGGACATACCGGAGAGTTGGCCTGTGATCATTATCACCGGATGAAAGAGGATGTGGCCCTTTTGGGAGAGCTGGGAGTGAAAGCCTACCGGTTTTCTATATCCTGGTCCAGAATTTATCCAAAGGGCTGTGGCACGCTAAATGAGAAGGGATTAAAGTTTTACTGGGATTTGGTGGATGAATTGTTGAAATACGGGATAACCCCTTATGTGACCCTTTATCACTGGGATTATCCCAATGATCTGGAAATGCAGGGCGGCTGGCTGAATCCGGCCAGTCCGGAATGGTTCGCCTCTTATACGGAGACCGTAGCTAAAGCACTGGGAGACCGTGTGAAGCATTTCTTTACATTCAATGAACCCCAGATATTTACCTGGCTTGGATATGATAAATGCATTCATGCTCCCGGCATCAAATATCCGGCGGAAAGAATCCTTATCATGTGCCGCCATATTGCGCTGGCCCACGGGAGGGCAGTGCAGGAGATAAGGAAATGGGTACCGGACAGCGAGGTTGGTTATGCGCCTACCTGCGGCAACGCTTATTGGCCTGTTGAGGAAACGGCTGAACTGATCGATGCAGCCCGGATTCTTCAGAATTCCTTTGGGGAACAAGATTGGATTTACTCATCAGCATTCTGGAATGAACTGATTATTAAAGGGAAATTCCATGATCAATGCAAAGAACTGTTTGGTCCGATTCTTCCGGACATAACGGAAGAAGAACAAAGACTCATCAGCCAGCCTCTGGATTTTTGCGGGATGAATTTATATCAGGGGACTTCAGTAAGCCATGACAGCCAGGGAAATCTTTTACTTGGAAGGCTACCGGCCGGACATGGAAAGACCGGGATGGGGTGGCCGATCACACCAAAGGCCATGTACTGGGCGGTCCGCAATTTTTATGAGACTTATGGGCTTCCTCTTCTGATTACGGAAAATGGCATGTCCGCTCTTGACGTAGTTTCCCTGGACGGGGGTGTTCATGACCCTGGCCGGATTGATTACCTTCACCGCTATTTAAAAGGGCTTGAGCGGGCAATTGCAGATGGTGCAGATGTTAGGGGGTATTTCCTTTGGAGTTTTTTAGATAACTTTGAATGGGAAAAGGGGTATGACGACAGATTCGGAATTGTTTTTGTAGACTATGACAGTCAGAAAAGGATTCCCAAGGACAGTTTTTACTGGTACCGGGATCTGATAAAGGAAACGATTCCAGGTTGATACGAAAAAGTGCGGTCCCATATTCGGGAACCGCACTTTTTTCGTATTTTTTTATTTATCCATTATCTTTATGTCTTAAGATTCAGTCGGATTTTCTTCCTGAACGTTTTGTGTTTCCTCATCCTCAATGCTTTCACCCTGGGGGGTAAAGGTTATATGCATCTCGTTGCCGATGTTGTCCCTGGCAGTAATGGTCAGATTATCCTTTTTCAGTTCAAAGGTCACAAGTCCTGTGCTACGGTCTATTGACAGGGGAGAAATATCTGTGTTGTCCTCATCGCAGCCGGAAATGGAGGAATAATCCACGCCGGACTGGCTGTCTTCCAAGCGGAAGGATAGAACTCCGTCTTTAAATACTTTGTCCTTAATACTTGGTGGCGTATCATCTAAAACATCCACCTGTTCATATAAAACGGTCTTCATTTTGTTAAAGGATATAAGCTTTACTTCAAGCACTCCGTTGTTTTTAAGGATGGCGGAATAGGTCTTAAGGCCTGTTTTCGTCATTTCAACAGGAGCACCATCTAAGGCCACTTCCATGCTCTTCACAGGAAGCAGGGATTTGATCTTAAGGTCCATGGTTGTGGATATATAATCACTGCTTTCACCGATCGTAATCTCGCCCTTTGGTTTGGACGTCACCAGAAAAAAGATCAGGCCATTTATAACGATGAAAGGAAGCACATAAAACAGAAGGACCGATAGAAAACCGTTTTGCCCTGCATCATTCCTGCTGCCGGAGCGCGTTTTCCTGCGGTTTGATCTGATTTGGTTGTTATACTGGTTCATACTGATTCCCTTTCCTCCTGATGGTTTTTACGACTATAAGCATATCAGAAAATGTTGAATCTTACAAGATTATCTGTTAAATCGTAATAATTTAATTTATTCTTACAGAATGCTGTGTTTATGCGTGTTTCAGGGGTAACACTTTACCATTTGACTGCATTTTGACTGCATTGTAGTAATCCTCAAGCTTATCTACTTGCACATCCGTGTAGCCGAAATGAGTATAGGTATCAAGAGTGGTTTTAATGTCATCATGACCTAAGAGGTATTGAGCCTGTTTAATGTCTATCCCTGATTTGTATAAGTCACTGGCGTAAGTGTGCCGGAACATGTGTAAAGTAATATCATCTGCAATTGGGGTGTCTGTAGCTGCCTGCAGCTTATTCAAGATTTTTTTCCAACGAAAGTTCATTGTTCCATCGGAGATATATCCTCCGTTCCTGGAGGTGAAAAGAATACCCGTCCTGCCCTTAATATATTTTGAAAGAACCTCTAGCAGAAAGGTTGGTATAGGCACTTGACGTTTTCCGGCAGTTGTTTTCGTGTACTCTTGCAGACATGACTCTCTTCTTTTGCTGGCAATCAGGGACTTGTTAATATTGATCCGTTTTTTCTTTAGATCTATATCACTTACATTCAGGGCCAGAGCCTCATTTTTTCGCAACCCAGTGTAAAGAAGCAGATTGACAAAACAGAGTTCAAAGCTATCCATATCAGCTTTTATGATAAGTTGTCGTTCTATCGTAGTAAGAGATCGCTTACTTCGCTTTTGGCAATTTTTTATTCTCTTCATTCCAAGAGTAATGTCCTTTGCTGTAATGTCTTTTTGTACGGCATATCGTACGATTGCCCTTATCCGGGACAGACAAAAGTTATATTGTGCCAACTTACCAGACTTTAGCATCGATGCACGAAATGCTTCGATATGGCTCTGCTTTAAGTCCTTGATCTTTATGTCTCCTATGTGTGAATTTATCGTGCTAAGCTGCCCTTTAATTGTTGTAACGGATTGTTCCCTGATACTACCTATTTTCTCATTCTTAAGCCAAAGTTCTGAGAGTTCTCGAAAAGTCATGTTTTCCTCTTGTAGAATAATCCCTTTATCTTTTAAACTCATGAAATCCCTGTAATTCTTGTCCAGTTCCTTTTGCGTTTTACCGTAGATGGTTTTACGGACAGGCTTCCCATTTTTTATACCGATGGATACCTGTTTTGCATATCGGCCGTCCTTTCTTTTCTTCATTTTCTCTGCCATAATATCATTTCCTTTCGTGAGTTGTGATGCCACAACTTATTTTTGAGTATAAAAAATACGCCTCTTGCCAGGGCGCTCTGAAAATGATATAATTCTAGTGATCATGTAGAATATATCTTCCCAGATCTACTGGTAAGAGAAAATCTATGTAAAGCCGTTCGGTACGCCAATACCGGGCGGTTTTGTTTTATATTATATTAAATTTATTAATGCCAAAATGATGATGAGTATACCTCATTCCTTTTGATCTTATTAAAGCGGTAGGCCTTTTAATCATAATTTTATTCAGTAGGCTTCAATGCCAGAATTATTCACCCATGTCTTTGGAATTTGTGGTTGTAATTTCTTCCCCTGTATCGGCATTGATAAATTTTACAGAAACATTGTCAACAGCCGTTCCATTAAAAATATTATACATACCTCCATACATATAAAAACCTACAACAGAGAAAGTTTCTACCAGGGATAATTCAGAAGATTTTGTGGTTATTTGAAATTCAGTAAAGTTATCATTAGCTGTTATATTTGTATAATTCGGATAATCTTCTGAGCCAATCATTTCTGTTATAGATGTGTTAATATTATTCTTTATTTCATTCATCATTTCTTTGTGTTGCTGTTTTGTTAATATGTAGGTGGCACTTTGATCATCATTCAATGTGATAGACTTGTACCCCTTTTCGTTACATAATTCATTTAGATCTTCTTGTGTTTGTTCTCCAACAAATTCTGCTGGGATAGTTAGTTCAACGTTAAAAAGTCCTTTTTCGACCCCTACATCTCCAATAGCCTCTAGGTCACTTTTTGTTTCAGCACCTGTATTGGATTCATTAATGGAGCTTTCAGTGTTGGTAGTTTCAGATGTCGTGGAAACGATATCTGCTTTTTTGCTGCAACCAAGCAATAAAATTGATGAAGAGATAAGGACTGCAGTTGCAAATAATTTTAATTTTTTCATTCTCATTAATACCCCTTTATTTTTTCTTATTTTTATTTATTAAAAGCCATAGGCTATTTTAATCTTAATGATAAACTTCTATTTCTCTACACTTCCTGTCATTTTATAGATATTAAATGGTTCGAATAATATTATGTATTCCCCCTTTTGGAAACCGAGGCCGTATTTTGAATGATAGCAGTCTATGGCTTCTTGAAGAAAAGGCTCTGTTACATTGAGGTGCTCGGCAATTTCATATCGATTACGGCAACCTGCTTCCTTGGCGGAAATGATTTTTTCTATTGTAACCATTTTATTATAGGCCCAAAGTCTTGCAGAATTTTCCTGTTTCTGATTGCCAGCACTTTCCATATCTAAGATTATACCAGAGGACGTATGATAGTGCCCTAATTCTTCGGCAAGTACACAAGCTCTTTCAACACATGTTTCGACGTTGCTGTTAATCGCTATAGATCCATCACAATATAATCCTTTTATGCTCTTACACTTAAAAGGGATGTAATCAACATGTATGCCGGCCTCTATCGCTTCTTGCTCTTCTTTTTCCAAATCGTTCATCGTACAGTAAACCCCTTACAATACTATTTCTTCCGTCTGCTCTTTACAAACTTAACATAGTTCATGATTTCTTCCATCTCTTCATCCGTGATTTCTTCCCCTTCAAAATGAGCGGCTAGGGTTTCAATCCGAGAAACTTCTGGAGTGGTAACTTTTGCATCTTCTCCGGTCATTAAGTAATCAACTGTAACGCCGAAATAATCCGCTATCTTTTTCATATTATCCGTTTTTGGTGTGCTTCTGCCGCGTTTCCAATCGCTAAGAGTGGATTGAGTGACCCCGGTTTCTTTTGACACTTTGTAGGCTGTGACGCCTTTCTTTTGTAGAAGTTGCTCAAAAATATCATACATAATTTGTCCACCTTTCACAAACCGCAGACAATACTATGCAAAACCGAAAAAACCGTTGACTTTATCGAAAATGCGTAGTATGATAAGAGCATACAAAGGAAATGCGCATTAAATCCCTTGTATACTGCGGAAATGTTTTTTACTTCGTCTGGTAAATTGAGTATATCACATTTCCGTAGTAATTGCAATATATTTTTTATTATAGAAAGGCGGTGAAAAAAACTTGTATAAAAAATTTGCGGAGTTGTTAGGCATAAGCAACGAAACAGCATATCAAGTCTCAAAAGAAACGGGTATCGCTCAGTCAGTTTTGTCAGATTGGAAGACCGGACGTAGTAAGCCGAAGTTTGACAAGCTCATGACATTGGCAAAGCACTTCGGAGTGCCTGTGGAATATTTCGCCGAGGAAGACACCCGGGACACTTAACAGCACATTGAAAAAAAGAGGAGGATATAGTAATGAATGATTTAATGGATCTGCCAATGGCAGACACATCAAACCTGACCCCGATTGAAAGTGTTCTGGGGATTGACGAAGACGGAATGACTACAGCAAAGAAGCTCTATGAGTTTTTGGAACTTAATCCAAGCAATTATTCTAAGTGGTGTAGGCGAAACATTCTTGAAAATGAATTTGCGGAAGAAAACATTGATTATTGGGCGTTCGTACCGAAGGACGAACGGGAATTTAACCCCAATCCTACACAGGATTTTAAACTGACAGCCCACTTTGCAAAGAAGCTTTCCATGACCCAAAAGAACGAACGCGGCGAACAGGCCCGGGAGTATTTCACCAGGGTGGAGGACGGAGCCAAGAAAATGATTCTTCAATTTCAGGATATGTCCCCACAGCTCCAATACATNNTTAGAGCAGGAGCAGAAGCGTCAGGCCCAGGAGATTGCCGAAGTCAAAGACATGGTTCAGACCAGCGTCACCCGTGTGGAGAGTATCCGAGAAGTGGTTGCCCTTGATACTACTTCATGGCGTGGAGATACCCGTAACCTTATTAATAAGATGGCGCAGGAATTAGGAGGCGGGCAGGCCTTTCAGCAGGTCAGGGCTGAGAGCTATGAGCTTTTGGAAAAGCGGATGGGTGTGAGCCTCAAGCAACGCCTTACCAATAAGCGCCGGCGCATGGCTGATGAGGGTGTCTGCAAGTCTAAAAGAGACAAGCTCTCCCAGGTGGATATTATAGCAGAGGACAAGAAACTTATTGAAGGATACACAGCCATCGTAAAAGAAATGGCAATAAAGTATGGGGCGGCCTGATATGATCACCTATTCATGCAAGTCCTGCCGATATCGAGGACGTTGTCCGGATCGGAGTAGGCGGTATCCTTGTAAAGATTATGAGAGGAGGGAGAGCAATGTCGGACAAACAATTTCTAACAATCAAGGACTGCGTTGATCGCCACGGCATAAGCCATAACACGATAGAGTCCCTGTTCAAACGTAAAGGATCCCCAGCGATCCGAGTTGGCCGAAGATGGCAGGTAAATGTAAACGAGTGGGATAAGTATCTGCTTAAATTAGCAGAAGAAAGTAAGGGGTGACGGCTATGCAAAAGTATTTTGAGAACTTAGATGACTACACCGATCACAGTAGGCATCCATTAATGGACAGGGCTATATGCTACATCCGGATGACAATCATTTTCCTGACGTGCTTGACCGTACTGTTTGCGGTATGTGGTTCGCTGGAAGTGATGTGAGAGGAGGGCCATGGTAAATCAAGAACTGGACAATCAACTTTTGCAGGCAGTAAAAGAGCTCATTGAAAAGTGCCTTCTAATGACTGATATAGACTATGAAGCCTTTAAAGCGGACTGGATTAATAATGTAGATGGACAGATCGACCCGTTTATGTCGAAGTTCTATGATGAGATGATCAAGATAATCGATATATGCCGGAAGAATAAAAAAGAAACCCCAGGAGCGGGGGCTCCCAGGGAATCAGAGTAACTCGAAAATATTATTCATCCCTATTATAGGGAATCTATCGGAGGAAATCAAGATGGAAAAATTATATGTCATTGCAGAGGAGTATAAAGCCTTTGAAGAATTGTGCTATGCGGAGGAAATTGATCCTCAGATCATGAAAGACACTCTAGAGGCAATCTTTGGGGAGTTTGAAGAAAAGTCGGACAACCTCGCTAAGATACATATGGAAATCCAGGCCAGCGTTAAGGCCATTAGTTCAGAAATTGATCGGCTTATGGCCAGAGCGAAGCAGTTAGAAGATAGGGACAAGTGGATTAAAGAGTATCTTAAGGAAAATATGCGCTTTACTGGGAAAGAGAAGTTTAAAACTGCCCTATTCAGCTATTCCATTTGCAAGAATGGCGGAGCAGAGCCTCTGATCATTGATGGTACTGTGGAAGATATTCCTCCTAAATACACCATTCCGCAGCCACCAGTAGTAAATAAAGAAGCAGTCCGCCAGCTTCTTTCAGAGAAACAGGTTGAATGGGCGCACTTTGAACCACGTGGGGAGCATTTGCGAATCCGATGAGCGTGGACAAGCTGCCAGGTACTTCCGGTTCGGAGATATCGCCTTACCGGATGGCGCAGCTAGTTAAGGTATCATCGAAGATCACGGATTTAATGGTAAGCAATATATGGCAGCTTTCCTATGATGAACTGAATATTGTGCTTGATCTTGTCCGCATGGCAGCCGAACGGGGCCATGAAGGAAGATAGAAGGGAGAATTATGTTTTTAAAAACTGGTGAATTAAAAAAGAATATGAAGTCAGCACTTAAAAGTGGGGGCCTGTATGTAGGAAATATGAATGGAAGATATCTGGTTCACGCCAGTACGTGGGGATTAAGCACGGAAATTCTGTACGCCTCTAATAAATTCAAAGCCGCACTTATGGAACTGATTGGAGACATTCCAGAGCCAGGAGAGTATTACAAATATTCACAGCAAGATGGGGAAGTGGTTCAGGATTCCCAAACGGATTATCCAGACATTTATTATCTATGGAAAGAAGCCAAAGATTACGCAACCTATGTGCCATTAAATTACTGTGTATGGCCACACACATTTATTGTTCTCCAAATACATAGCGATCTTAGCTACAAGGTTGCAGATAAAGGCATGACGGCTGATGTGATAAGCAGCAAAGAATTGGACACAAAGGTGGAGAGTATGCCCGGTAGACCCAATTATAACTCTGGAATCCTGTACTGGAAGAACGATACTACTATTTATTGGGTACATACAACGGAATTGGGAGAAAAGGCCAGGGACGTTATTTTTCCAACCATGGAAAAGCTGGATTTCTTTCAGACAGACTGGCGCTTAAGGGAAGATAATGAACCGGATCAGGAAGCAGACTTTGAAGAAGAGCTGCCATATTAAGGAGGAAACGACATGGCAATACCAGTTTTAATCATTGGCCGGAGCGGTACCGGCAAAAGTGCAAGTTTAAGGAATTGTGCAGGGAAGGATTTTGCAATGTTCAATGTCCTTAACAAGCCGTTGCCGTTTAAGGGCAAAATCCCATCAATTGCTACAGACGATTATGCTGTGATTGCGAAGTCTGTTACCGGAGCCACTCAGAGATCCCTCGTGATTGACGATGCTGGGTATTTAATTACAAACCAGTTTATGCGTGGACATAGTAGCGCGGGGAAGGGAAATGGGGTTTTTGCTTTATACAACGACCTGGGAGATCGGTTCTGGTCATTAGTTCAACATGTGGTGCAGTTAAAAGAGCAGGATAAAATTGTGTATTTCTTTATGCATGAAGATAAGGACGACATGGGGGACGTTAGACCGAAAACGATAGGGAAACTACTTGATGAAAAAGTATGTGTAGAAGGAATGTTTACTATTGTTCTGCGATGCGTCATTGATGGAGATGAACACAAATTCATTACTCAGTCAGTAAATGGAGCAGTCAGTAAATCTCCCATGGGAATGTTTGAAGATCTGGCCATTGACAACGATCTCCTGATGGTGGATCACACAATTAGAGAGTATTACGAAATTTCAAACCCAAAGAATATAAACAAGGAGGATTCAAAGCATGATTAAGAAACCAACAGGATATGACGAGGCCCAGGCATTTACCGGAGAGTCTTTACAACTTCCTAAGGGAAAGTATGTATGCAAAATTAAGCAGGTCGCAGAGATCACGGATACTGATCGAAGCGGAAGGGACTGGAGGAAATTTGTCATTCTCTTTGATGTCGCAGAAGGAGAACATACAAATTTCTACGAGAAACAATTTAAAGCAGAGAAAGCGCAGGATCCAAACGCCAAGTGGAAAGGTGTCTTCAAACAGAATATGGATGATAAAGGAACTTCTTGGCTTAAAGGGATCGTCACTAGTATTGAGCGATCCAATAACTTTACTTTCCCATGGGACAAAGATGGAAATGAAAAGGTTCTGATTGATAAGAAATTTGGTGGAGTATTCCGTCGCCGTCAATTTGAAGCCAATAACGGAAGCAAGCCTTTTGTTACGGAACTGTGGAGGATTCGTAGCGTTGCTGGACTTGATGAAGCAGAGGTTCCGGAAGATGAACTTCTTCCAGCAGACTCCCAGGGAGGAAGTCGCCCAGGTCCAGCCGATGCTGCACCTCCATCATTTACTGACAGTGATGGTTTTATGAACATTCCGGAAGGAGCCGGTGATGAGGGAATTCCATTCATGTGATCCGGAGCTATTTCATAAGGTAAAGGAATTTGTGTCCATGCAAGCCGTTGCAGAATATTACGGTCTTCAGGTGAATCAAAAGGGGCTCTGCTTATGCCCCTTTCACCAGGACAAGGATCCCAGTATGAAGATTTACCCCAACGGGAAAGGCTTTTACTGCTTTTCCTGCGGTACAGGCGGGGACCAGATAAAGTTTGCTGCCTTGTATCAGGAGGTCCGTAATGAGGAAGCAGCTAAGGAACTGGCTATTGCATTTCAAATTCCATTATCTGAACCGGTTACTTACAGAGAGAAGCGTGAAGCAGAGCGTAAGAGAAAGAGGCGGCATGAAGTTGCCTCTTTTAGAAAAAGAGCAAAAATGTACGTTCGGATGTACTGGATTCTGCTTTGTGAGGCAATCCGTGAAAGGAATGAGCATTTTACTGAAGCTCTGCAGAACATTACTTTTATAGAATATCTACTTGAAAACCTGGAGGAATGTCCGGAAGAAGTTTATGACGACAAAAAGGCGGTGAGAAGGATTGGAGAAATCGAAGGACGAATTAATAACTGGTATATCCGAATTGGGCCAGACGGATCCATTTCCAGATGAAGTTTTCTATGGAATATTTGAGATAGAAGATAACGTGGAGCGGACCCAGTACATAGAATCCCTGCGGAATGTAGCCAGAAGACTAAAGCGTTCTACGGAATTTAACAACATATATAAGTCCTTCGTTCTTGATTACGCCCAGCGTCAGAAACAGGACGGGCAAAAGACGAAGTTTACCGATCAGCCGCTGGAACTGATATGCGGAGAGTGGACGGCCAATGACTTAGGGGTCCGGGCAATCCGGTATGACAAGAATGCCATGCCGGTACCGGCCCATGCATGCAGCCACCCAATCCTGCCCATAGAGATACTGAAAAATGTAGACACAGCAGAGGAGAGAATTACCCTGGCCTATTTCAAGTCCGCATCCTGGCAGAGCATAACCGTAGATCGGAGTGTCTGTGCCAATACTAATAAAATCGTGGACGCTCTCAGTCAGTATGGAATTGAGGTGACATCAGACAATGCAAAGAATCTGGTCCGGTACATATCAGATTGCGTAGGGCTTAACCCCCTTACGCTCAATCCAAAGAAATCCATTAACCGTCTTGGGTGGGTAGGCTCCTTTTTTACTCCCTATGCAGAAGATATCCGATATGAGGGCGATATGGACTACGAAGCAATTTTCCGAAATGTGCGAGAGAATGGCAGCTTTGATACATGGAGGGAACTATGCACCGGACTAAGAAAGAACCTACCTCTGCGTATGATGATGGCTGTCAGCTTCGCTTCTGTACTTCTGGAACCGCTTAAGGTACTTCCCTTTGTGCTTCATATCTGGGGAACAACCGGAACCTGTAAAACGGTAGCCTTGATGGTCGCTATGAGTATCTGGGGCAATCCTAAGATGGGCGGACTTGTAAAGACCATGAATATGACGAAAAATGCTATCATGCGAAACGCTGCATTTTTATGTTCCATTCCTTTCGCCGGGGACGAGCTTCAGACCATTAAAGATAAATGGCAAGGTAATTTTGACCAGCTGATCTACCAGATCACAGAAGGCGTGGACCGTGGCCGGGCAAAGGCTTATGGTGGCGTAGAAGATACAAAGACCTGGAAGAACAGTTTTATATTTACTGGAGAGGAACCGATCACAAAGGCCAATTCAGGCGGCGGATCCAAAAACCGTGTAATTGAAGTGGCTATTGATGGTCCTTTGGTAGATGATGGCCACTATGTTAGCAGCATGGTCCAGGAACATTATGGATTTGCTGGCCGCAGGCTGGTGGAGTACATACAGGGGATTGAGACGGCAGAGCTTACAGAGAAGTACCGGAAGTATTTTGAGGAGCTGTGCCAGCTTGATACAACTGATAAACAAGCTATGGCCATGGCGTGTCTTCTTCTTGCTGACGAATTGGCGGTGAAGCTATTATTCCCGGAAGAGCAGCCCTTAACAGTCCCTATGGTAAAAGGGTATTTGCAGAGCGCTATGGATGTAGATGTGGCTGAAAGAGCGTATCAGTCGGTGCTCAACTGGGCGGCTAAGAATCCAGTTCGATTTGAGGATCCGAAAGCTGATAATTCACCAAATAAAGGTGAAGCGTGGGGGAAGATTGACGGGGAAGTCATGATCATTAACCGGGATGTTCTACTTGATTACCTGAACCAAAATGGCTTTGATTACACCGCAGTTAGTAAAAAATGGTCTGATAAAGGATATTTAGTCAGGAATACCCAAGGTAAATTTATTCATAGCACAAAAGTTTATGGAATTAAGTCCAGCTATATAAAATTCAATCTTCCGCAAGATGATGATAACACGGATTTGGATGGATTTATGGATGTTGATGATGGACAGGAGACTTTGCCGTTTAATTAAGGTCTAACCTCATTTTTAAAGGTTAGCCCCAAGGTTAGCCCTCGAAAACCGCATAAAACAAGGCTTATATATATATAGTCTAACCTGTCTAACTAGTCTAACCTGTTTAATAGGTCTCGTAGCGCGAGGGAANNTGATAGAGACAAATTTTACTCTCTATATATAGAGTTATGCAACCGGATTTTAGGTTGGACGGTTAGCCCCTACGTAAAATCAAGGGTTTGAGAAGTGTTTTTAAACCGAAAGGCGGTTAGCTTGCTTCTAAAAAAGGTTAGACCGGAAAGGAAAAGGTGGTAGTTTGAATAAAATCAGTGCGATTGAATTCCTCATGCAGGATGCAAAAGGGGAATTTGTAAAGATAGAAACTTATAGAGAGATACTTAACACTGGGGATCAGGCAAAGCTCTGGAATGCTCAGAAACCTTCCAGGAAGCGGATTAAAGATGATCTAAAGATGGTTCGGCGTTTGACGCTGGAACTTGAAGAGGAGGCCAGGATCTTATGGTAAGCAATAAGAAGGCCGGGACCGACTTTGAAAGAGAGTTTGCGGTGCTGATAGCGGCCCATGGGTTCTGGGTCCATATGTTTCAGGATAATAAAAATGGACAGCCCTGTGATGTGGTAGCCTCCCGGAATGGGATTACATATCTCTTTGACTGCAAGGACTGTAAAAAGGATTACTTTCTTCTAAGCAGAATGGAGGAGAATCAGTACAATGCCATGCATCTCTTTGAATTGACTGGAAATGAAAAGGGAAAGTTTGCTCTTCGGTTTAGTAATCAGAAGATCTACCTGATTGATTATGATCTGATCAGGTACCTACAGAGCAAAGGGATCAAGCAGATTGTTGAGGCTGTTTGCGAAAGTTACGGCAGTAACGTTAATACTTGGCTGGGAAACTTTTCAGAAAGTGCAGGTGATGAGAGTGCAGATAGTAGTTGGCAGTGAAATCCGGATAACGGATGCCCCCAAAGCCCTGTTTGACTGGTGCAGTGAGAATCTGGTACTTCCTAATCCGGAATACGCCAATCGCTCCCGAAGGGGGCTATGGATCGGTAATACACCAAAGTACCTATGGCTTTACCGGGTAGAGGGTAACGAGTTGATCGTGCCGGTAGGTGTAGGAAAAATGGTCAGGGAATATAAAAATGTTGATACTCCCATCATTCAGGATCTGGCTGATAACGGGCTTTTAACCTTTAATGGGACAATTCCCCTGTATGACTATCAGGAGCCAGCGGTGGAAGAAATGAGCCATCAGAGCTGTGGAATTCTGCAAAGTCCTTGCGGATCCGGAAAGACGCAGATGGGAATCGCACTGGCTGCTAGGCTGTCAAGAAGAACGCTGTGGATCACACACACGCAGGATCTGCTTACTCAATCTTATGAAAGAGCGGCGCAGTACTTTGATAAAAGGACCCTGGGAAAGATTACGGCAGGAAAGGTCCATATTGGCAGCCACATTACCTTTGCCACCGTTCAGACGCTCTGCAAACTGGATTTGGATAAGTACAGGTATTCCTGGGACGTGATTATCGTAGATGAGTGCCACCGGCTGGCAGGAACTCCTTCCAAGGTGACCATGTTTTATAAAGTCATGAACAGTCTGGCAGCCCGGTATAAATACGGCTTGTCAGCAACGGTCCACCGATCGGACGGTTTGATCCAAAGTACCTTTGCTGTGATCGGGGAAATTGCCTATAAGGTTCCAGAGGAAGCTGTGGCAGATAAGACCATGCAGGTGAGAATTAATCAAAGGGAAACAGGGATAAAGGTCAACCGTGAGTGTCTGGATACAGATGGAACTCTTGTATTTGCAAGGCTGATCCCATACCTGACAGGAAGCGGCCCAAGGAATGAAACCATTGTTAAGGATTTAAAAAGCAATGGGGATCACTTTAATCTGATTCTTTCGGACAGAGTGGAGCATTTGAAGACCTTAAGAAGTATGCTACCTGAGGGACTTAAAAGGGCCAGCGTTATGATCGATGGGAGCATGACCAGCAAGAAGGCCAGAGAAGAACGGGAGCGGGCGATTGAAGATATGAGAAATGGAAAGAAGCATTACCTGTTTGCAACTTTCAGTCTCGCAAAAGAGGGGCTTGATATTCCACGGCTTAATCGGTTGTATATGACGCTCCCTAAAAAGGATTATGCAGTCGTTACCCAGAGCGTGGGAAGAATTGCCAGAGGGTTTACCGAAAAAGAAGATGCAGTTTGTTATGACTATGTGGATGATATCCAGTTTTGTGAGAACCAGTGGAAGCGGCGCCGGGCTCATTACAGAAAGGCAGGGTGCGTGTTATGAGTGTTAGAACTGAAGAAACAGCTGCCATGGTGAAAGGTGTTTTCCGTGATGCCTATCTGTTTTATCAGAAATACCATGGGAAACCTATGGAGCCGGGTCTATGGGAATCCGCCACAAATGACTTTGGTCAGATCATGAAAAAATATAGTGGTGCACCAATTTGCGGGCGAATCATGCTCGCCACGTTTTCACAGCTTGAAGAAGAAATGAGATAGAAAGGAGCCGACCTCCGGCCGGGGTGACGCTATAGCGGGTCCTTTTATGAAATGTCAGAGCAGAAAGATTATATAAAAAAATTTGTAGCAATGCAACGCCTTCCGTATGAGGTAAAAGTAAGACGGGCTGAACAGAGAGCGAAAGAATTTTACAATGAGATAGTAAATGAACGTGGTTTAAATGTGCATGTATCGGTAGGAGGCTTGGACAGCATTACTCTTAAATACTTCCTTGATTCGATTGGCTTAGATGTTCCTGCTATTGGAGTCACGGCGGTGGAGCATTCCAGCATTCGGAAGATACATAAGCAGATCGGAGTGGAACCAATCTATCCGGATATGGCTAAACACAAAGTGCTGCAAGATCTTGGCTTTCCAGTGATCAGTAAGGCTAAGGCTCATAAGATAAACTTGTTACAGATCAAGGGCAGTGAAAAGCAAACCTTCATTCATGCGATTATGACAGGGGATATGGGTGAGCAGGGGAAGTGGCAGCATTCAAAGAAAATAAAGCTTCCAGATAAATGGATCAAATTGTTTGGAGGTAATTATCAGGATCATCGACCAGATATATGCTGCAAGTGTGCCAATTTCAAAGTATCAGCAGATTGTTGTAAGCACATGAAAGAGGATCCGTGCGACCGGTGGGCTAAAGAGCATAATAGTTTTCCCTATCTTGGCCTGATGGCTTCCGAAGGTGGTCAAAGGGAATTTGCACTCATGAAGAACGGCTGCAATTACTACGGGAAAGAGGTCACGAGATCCGCACCATTTGCCCCATTTATGCGTCAGGATATATTGCAACTGGCGATCGATCTAAAGGCCCCGGTACCAGAAGCTTATGGAGAGATCCGCAGAAAGCCTGATGGAATCCTATATACTACAAAGGCCCAGAGGACAGGGTGTGATATATGCGGGTTTGGAATTCATCTTGAAAAAAGGCCTCATCGGTTTGATCGGCTAAGGGAAGATAATATGAAAGCATGGCATTTCTGGATGTATGAATGTTGTGTTGATGAAATTACTGGAGAAAGGTATGGTTGGGGCCGCGTCCTTGATTATATTGGGGTGGCCTGGGAAGATTATCCGGCAGTACAGATGTCAATTTTTGACTTTCCAGAGTATTTACCACGAAAAGGGGAGGAGATTATTAGTTGAAATCATTATTACATTATCCTGGTAGCAAGAAACGGATCGCATCCTGGATCATCGGGAATATGCCAGAGCACCACAGTTATCTGGAACCTTACTTTGGTGGAGGGGCTGTCTTTTTTACAAAGTCCCCTTCCAGGATTGAGACGGTAAATGATCTTGACGGTGATGTGGTGAACTTCTTCCGGGTGATACAGAATCCGGAAAGCTGTCAGGAGTTGCAGAAATGGCTTATATATACGCCGTATTCCAGGCAGGTCTCTGAAGATACCTTTACAAGCGTGCCTAAGTCCCCAGTGGAGCAGGCCGGATACTTTGCAGTAAGATCCATGCAGAGCCACGGATTCAGGCTGACGGAGAAATGCGGGTGGAAGAAAGATATTTACGGCAGAGAAGCTGCCTATGCGGTCCGGTATTGGAATCAGCTTCCGGAAGCACTGGCAGAAATGGCCATGAGGCTGAAAGGTGTGCAGATCGAGAACAGACCAGCGCTGGAACTGATCAGAGCCTTTGACCATGAGAATGTCCTGATCTATCTGGATCCACCCTATGTGCTATCCACACGGGGGCGAAAGCAGTACCAGCATGAAATGACTGACCAGGATCATGAGGAGTTGCTGGAGACGGTGATCCATAGCCAGGCCAAGGTGATGCTTTCCGGATATGATTGTGATCTGTACGAGCGGTATTTGAAGGACTGGCATAAGCTGCAAATGCAGGCCAGGGCGCAGAATAATCTGCGGAGGGTAGAAACGTTATGGATGAACTTTGAGCCGGCGGATAGGAAATAAAAGTGATATTTATTTAATCTGGAGCATTTAAAATTGAATTCATTTCTTCAGCATATTTATTTTCTATGTCTACAAATTGCTGAAGAAGGGCAATTCTGAATCCATTCAAAAAAGCATAATTTGCTAGGCGGAACTTTGTGTCTTCAATTTTTTCATAAAAATATCTGAGATTAACAAAAGCGTTTGCAATAGAATGGAGTTCTTTTTCGAAATTGATCGAATCTTTTTTACTGTTTTTCAATGTATAGTTGATTGTATTATTAATTATTTCTTTTTTATAGACAGGCTTCAATAGTTTAAATAAATCTTTTAAATTATGTATATTTTTTATTTCTACACCTTCAATTATTAAAATGGCTTTTAAACATAATTCACATGTAAAAGCTGATAATACAGCTGAAGGAAGAATGAATTGGCTATCTTCTTTTTTAGAGGTTTCGGTTCTACTAATCGAATAATTTTAATGCGCCATTGTTCATGCTTTGAATAGTTGAAAACATAGCTATTAACTGTAATTTGTCCTCTTTTACCAATGTAATACCTCAACTTTCTAAAAGGTTAATTGTTATACATATTATATTATTAAATTTTTGTTTATACAAGAGCGATTACAGATCATTATTAGGAGGAAAAAGATTGAGAAAATCACCTAAAGAGCGCCGGAATCAATATACGCAAACGCAGAGGATCACCACGGCAGAGGCTGCTATAGCAGTAAAAGCGCAGCCTGCCATGACCTTCTCCGCAACACATCCGGCTTATACATATACAAGCTTATGCCCGGATCCGGCACTGCGTGAGCCGCCAAGGCATAGAAAGGAGGCGGATCATGGCATTTGAAAATTTGTATGCAGTGTATGAAGATGGAAAACTGCTAGGGGAACGTACCACCAAGGAGTGGGAAGAAGCACTGTCCATACCCCGGCAGGCCATAAGGGATTATGCCCGTGAGGCGAGAGCCTACGGTGGCAGGTATACTTTTAAGACAGTGGGGACAGGCGTATCTAAGGAAACCGAAACCGGCCAGGAAGATCCAGAAATTACTGCAGTGGATCTGGAGAAATTTAAGAAGTCTTTGAGGATCGGGGCTCGATTTGTTTATGAGAGGTTCCGCAGAGACTTTGTCAGGGGGACGCGGATTACAACCGAAAAGGTTATTGTGGTGAGGAAGTACCCCCATATCGTGGAGTTGGTCAGTCTGAAAGATCCTAAGAGGGTAGTGACCATGACATATATAGAACTGTTGAGGCAAAAGAAGGACAGAATGAAAGAGAAGATGTTGGCATCAGGGAGGTGATAGGGTGAATAAAGAGACAGCAGAGCAGTTAGCAAGGACAGCGGCGCTTGAGGCGGTGAAGGAATTTGAAAAGTCCCAGAAAAAGAATAACCGGGCAAAGGTTTTCCAGAACGCCAAAAAGCTGATGGAGAATTACAACCGGATATGTCAGAGCGTCCGGGAGGGTGTGTCGGAGCTATCGGATGTGGACGACGGGGAAGAACTGGAGGAGTTAACAGCAGAGGATATTTACATAAACAGCATCATAAAAAGCAAGCTCCGGAGTATCGTCATGATTGCGCATATTGATAAGTGCCTGAAGCTTCTGGAAGAGGAACAGATCAGGAAAGAGACACCATGGAAGTATGACGCTTTTAAGTATTCCTATTTGGACGGGCAGACTCAGGAAGATATTGCCGAAAGGCTTAATACTACGGATAGGACAGTAAGACGGTGGATTTCAGAACTGACAGGAATTTTAAGCATTTATCTGTTCGGAGCTGATGCAATTGTACTGGATTAGGGGACTTGACAAGTGGTGTCAAATCGCTGTCCTTGTATAGTCCATATAAGGGATTTATAATGATAGTATCCAAAATTAGATAAATTTGGAAAAGAAAACAGAGGAGGAAAAAAATATGGAAAACAGATATTGTTTACAGATGGTGAGTTGTGGTGATGGTTGTTGCGGTAATGGTAATGGTGGTACAGCAGTAGAGAATGTATATTCTACAGAAGAGACTGTATGCGGTACATGGATTGATGGTAAGCCGATTTACCGGAAGGTGATTCCTGGGAAACTCGCTAACGATAGTGGCAATGGTATTGTCTTTGCTAATGTTTCTGAACTTAAAGTCGATCGACTGATCAATATGTACGGAAACATGACTGACAAAGGTAGTATTAATCAAATAGTGTTTCCGATATCCTATAATAGAACAAATGGATTGTTTGGTGCAGTGAATATGTTTTATAATAATGAAAACGGCAACATATTCTACCATTTCTTTAATAATGATGGACAATATTCAGGCTGCACAGCAAATGTGGTAATCGAATACACAAAGAAATAATACCCCCTACGGCTGCCAGGTGTAACAGCTTGGCAGCTGATTAAAGCCGACGTTCTTATGTTTTCTTCATGGCTTTTCAAATCGGATAGAAAGCGGCGTATAAAAGTTAGTGTATTGAGAATGCAATACTGGTGGTACGGAACATAGTTCAACAGGAAGAACGACACCATTTATGGTGAGGCGGTTCCCGGTTCCAATCTGGGTGTTCCGATTGATTCCTGATTTTCTCCTTTTTGAAAACGCCTGTCATGGTTATGCTGTGATGGGTGTTTTCTTTTATACTGGTCGATGATATGATGGAAGAAAAAATAGGAGGAATTTATGAAAAATAATATAATAGTACGGTTTGGAACAGTTTTCGTTATCGGTATAGTAATATTACTTGGCAGTATCAAGCTGGGTACTATTAATATGTCAAGCATTATGCAAATTAATGGCGGCAGTATGGATACGAATGTATATTTGATTTACTTGGAACAGTCAATTATAAAATTTAGATTTCTAGGTTCAATATTATCATTGCTTGGCGGTTTAGGGGTAATAAAAAATATACAATCTTAAACTATGGGTTAACATATATAAACAACCAGATTGGAAGGTGAGGTGAGACTGATGGCATTGACAGCCAAACAGAAAATATTTGCAGATGAGTACCTGATTGATCTTAATGCTACCAGGGCTTACAAGATTGCATATCCCAAGGTTAAGAATAATGAATCAGCCGCAGCTGCAGGGGCCAGATTGTTAAGAAATGTTAAGGTTGAGCAGTATATCCAGAAGCGCATGAAGGACCGGGAAAAGCGCACTGAGATCACCCAGGACATGGTTTTAAAGGAGTTAGCAAAGATTGGCTTTGCAAACGTCACTGATTATGTGACAATTGAAGGCCCCTATGTAAAAGTTAAACAAACGGTAGATATGCCCCCGGATAAACTGGGAGCTATTGCTGGAATCAAAGAAGGCGCCAACGGGATAGAGATTAAGCTGAACGATAAAGGTAAGGCCCTGGAACTGATCGGCAGGCACTTGGGCATGTTTAAGGATAAGCTGGAATTATCCGGTACCCTGGAGACTGAGAAAACCAAGCTTGATGATCTGCTTAAGCAAATACATGGTGGTGATGGGTAATGAGTAATGAACGCCTGCTTCTGTCAGAGAAGTACAAAGCCTTTCTAAAGTGCGATGCTCCGGTGGAGTTTTTAGAGGGGACAACGGCTGCGGGAAAGACTACAGTAGGACTGTTTAAGTTCATGCTTAAGGTAGCAGAGAGTCCCAAGAAGCTACACATCATTGCCGCAAAGGATACCGGAACCGCAGAGAAGAATATCATTAATAAGGATCTGGGAATCATAGACGATTTCGGTGTTCTGGCTGAATACAACGGCAACGGAACCAAAGATGATAAGATCCCCCACATTCTTTTCCATACTTCCGGTGGCGATAAGATTATNNCTGCCATGCGTTCGGATTACCTCATGGGTACCCTTAATCCTGATGATCCAAACCTACCAGTCTACAAGGAGTATATAAACTGTTCCCGGCCTCTTCCTGAATGGAAGGATGAGACACCAAAAGAAATACTGGAAGAATTACGAGAGGAACCAAAGCCCGACTGGGTGCATTGGTTCTTTTCTTTTACCCATAATTTGGGTCTACCCAAGGAAAAGCTGAAACGGATTATATCTAATACTCCAAAAGGCACGAAGATATGGAAAAATAAGATCGAAGGATTAAGAGGTAAGGCAACCGGCCTGATCTTCCCGAACTTTGACCGTAAAAAACACGTGGTCAGTAAAGTCTGGGTAAAACAGCAGATCGAATCCGGAAAGATTAAGGTCAAGAAGTTTTCGGCTGCCCTGGACACATCTTATTCCAGCAAAAGCCCGGATACCATTGCAATGATTTTCCAGGCAATTACCATGGACCGGAAGGTGATTATTCTTGATGAGAAGGTGTACAGCAACGCTGATTTATCTATTCCTTTAGCTCCATCGGATACTACTATAAAGTTCATGGATTTCCTAGAAAGAAACCGTAATGAATGGGGCCTTGCAAAAGATGTATTTATAGACTGCGCCGATCAGGCTACAATCACGGAGATTAAGAAGTACAAGCGGCTCAAAGGTTGCCTGTATAATTTCCATGATTCATACAAAAAGGTGACTATCTTGGACCGTATCAATTTCATGCTGGGCTGGATCACACAGGGCTGCTATCTGATCGTGGACACCTGCACAGAGCACATGGGAGAGCTGGACCGGTATTCCTGGCAGGAAGATAAGGACGAACCGGAGGACCGCAACGATCATACAATCAATGCCAGCCAGTATGGGTGGATCCCGTACCGGAAGTCGATAGGATTTGAGGAGGAAGAAAAGAAATGAGGTGGGTATCAGCATTGAGTGACAACATAAAACGGGGAATCCGTAGCTGGCTCCAGATCCAGCCATCAAGCCCCTACAGCATCCAGATCCAGGAGACGATGGACTATGAACTGAATGCGATCCGGAATCGTATCTGGTACCGAGGAGACGGAAATGAGTTAGAGCAGCTCTACAGTAATGTAAATGAGTATGCCGATAAGTATAAGTTCTGGGCTTCCAGATGTACGCCAGGAATGGAAATGCGAAAGATCCACACCGGGCTGCCGGGCCTGATCGTACGCATTCTCTCTGCGATCGTTCTTTCGGACATGAATGACTTCGAATTTACGAAGCCAGCCCAGGAGGAACTATGGAAAGAGATAGAAAAGGAAAACAAGTTTCGGAAGGCTCTGGAAAAGTCCTTGAAAGAAGTCTTGTACATAGGAGATGGGGCCTATAAGGTGACGATTAACACCAGCTTAAGCAAGTATCCGATGCTGGAATGGTACCCAGGGGAGCGGATTGAGATTATAGAAGAGCATGGCCGCTTAAAAGAAGTGGTATTCAAGACACCTTATTTGGATCACAGAGAGCAGTATGTTTTATATGAGCATTACGGGCGAGGTTACATAAAAAACGAGCTATACCGGGGGGAGAACCTGGTGGATGTCAAGGCTATAGAGGCTACAAAGAATATATCTGACTGGGAATTTGATAAGTCAGTAATGTTGGCTGTCCCCTTGAAAGTATATGAGAGTTCGAAATGGGAAGGCCGTGGCGGTTCTATCTTTGATGGTAAGCTGGATAGTTTCGATGCTTTCGATGAGGCGTGGAGCCAATGGATGGACGCTCTCAGGGCAGGCAGGGCCAGAACCTACATACCGGAGTCTTATATACCCAGGGATCCCCGAACTGGTGAGCCGCTAACACCTAACCCGTTTGATAATCGTTTTATTGCTGGCGATGATAATATGGGGGAGGACGGAAAGAACACGATCAACACGGAACAGCCGAACATACCCCACGAAAGCTATCTTGCCAGCTATGTGACTGCTCTGGATCTCTGCCTGCAGGGAATCATATCCCCCAGTACTTTGGGAATAGATGTCAAGAAGCTGGATAATGCAGAAGCCCAGCGGGAGAAAGAAAAGGCCACGCTCTACACTCGCAATGCTGTGGTGGAAGCGCTGCAGGAGGAGTTACCGGAAGTCATATCGGCATGTATCAACGCCTATCACATCCTGCTTAGGCAGCCAGTGGAAGAGGTAAAGGTGCAAATTCCTTTCGGGGAATATGCCAACCCGTCCTTTGAAAGCCAGGTGGAAACGATGTCAAAGGCCCGGCCAGGATCCCCAGTCATGAGCATAGAGGCCCAGGTGGAGGAAATGTGGGGAGATAGTAAGGACGACGATTGGAAGGCCGAAGAGGTAAGTCGATTAAAGACGGAACTTGGGATCATGGAAACAGAGGAACCAAACGTAGCCGGTTACGATGGAATGGAGGGTGTAACCAATGCGCCAGAAACAGGAATTACCGAGTGATAGTGCCTATAACCTTCGAAAAGTCTTTGAGGAAATAGAGCTTGACCTTATCAAAAACCTTAAGCGCAACCTGATACACCACGAGAAGGAAGAAGAGAGGGAAGGGGTCCGGTGGGAAATGTGGCAGAAAGCGAAGCTTCGGAACCTTTTCAAATTCAGGAAGGAAAACCTGGATATCGTAAATAACCACAGCTCAGAGATCAAGGAAACTGTTGGCAGCACACTGCAAGGAAGCTTTGATAAGGCAAAAAAGGCATTGTATCGGCTGATCAGTACCGCTGGCAAGTCATTGAGATTACCGGTCCCGGTAGAAAAAAAAGAATTAGATACTCCAGCAAAGCCGGAGGAAAGTTTTTTCGACATCAACGTTGACAAGGTTAATGCTATGCAGGGGACTGCCAAGGAGGCTTTCCGGCCAGAGGGGGAAGAAAAGACCTTGACCGGAAAAGATAACGATCAAAAGGTGGCTGATTTAAAGACGCAGGTTACTAAGGATATGCAGAAGGTACAAGGAGCTGTCTGGAGATACATGGATGATATCTACAGGCAGACCATTTATAAGACCGGAATGTACTTGGCTGCGGGCACTAAAACGTTAGATCAGGCAATTGATATGGCTACAAAGGATTTCTNNTTCTTAAATGCTGGAATCAATTGTATTGAATATAAAACCGGAAGGCGGGTCAATATCGCCAGCTATGCGGAAATGGCTTTGCGTACCGCCTCCCAGCGGGCGACGTTTCTTGCTGAGGGAAGATTAAGAGATCAATGGGGGATCTACACCGTAGTTGTATCAGCTCACGCCAACACTTGCTCAAAGTGTGCGCCATGGCAAGGAAAGGTACTGGTCGATGATGTGTTTAGCCACGGAACAGCAGAGGAAGCGAAAGAACTAGGAGTTCCCCTCTTGTCTGAAGCTATGAAAGCTGGACTGCTGCACCCGAACTGCCGCCATACCCTGACAACGTATTTCCCGGATATAACGGTACTTCCTGCTGTGCCGGACGAAAAAAAGGCCAAAGAAAACTACGAAGCAGAACAGATGCAGCGAGCGATCGAGAGGAAGATACGAAAATGGAAGCGAATAGCTGAGGGAGCAGCACAAGGGGCCACAGTAAAGTTGGCAAACGATAAGCTATTCGAGTTACATAAGATGATGAAAGAACACCTGGAACATCACCCAGAGCTACGGAGGGCACCAAATCGGGAAAAAACACGTGGATTAACAGAGGAAAGTCAGGGGAAAGCTATTGAAAAAGAACCTGGTTCTGGTATACTAAAAGTAGATAAAGTGGTTAGTGGTCATTCGGGAACGCCTAAAGCTGCAAATCCTGGATCTGTCATAGATCATATTGATAAGAGCGGTAAGGTTGATGTCAGGTCAATTTATGGGGATAAGGGATTAAAAGACAAAGACATTCACACTACGAACCACAGAAACCCGAAGCAGCATCCGTATGGTGAGAATGGCGAGCATGCCCATGATTATTATTGGAATGCTGATCAGACGTTAGATAGAAAGGTCACTCGCGAACTGTCAAAAACAGAGAGGAAGGAGAATGGTGATATCTTATGAAAAAAGACGATTTAAAACAAATAATTGCTGATTGCTGTAATGATATCGTGTTTTCATACAACAATGTGCCTTCAGGGATAACATCGGAGGTGGAGAACAGAATTCCAACTTTTCAGGCGTGGCACGGCGAAGACATAAAAGAATATGGTAGTATCGATGATGTGATGAATGATCCGTTTTATAGCGGGAAATCGCTTAATGATTTGGCAGAAAGTATTGAAATCGATGTTGTTTAATACCACTGATCTGTAAAAGGACCGGTGGTATTTTTATATTCAAAAGTTGCGATATAGCAACAGGAGGGAGGCTATGCATGGCAACAGGAGCGCAGATCACAGCTATTATCTGTATTACGATATTGGTAGCTTTAAAAATGATAATAGATTCCGTTGATAGGGATAAGAAAGGGTAAGGTGATCCAACTATCTCCCATTTAGATGCAGGGTTATGCGTCTTATTTTTTATGCCCGAAGGCCCTAAACTACGGTGAGACACACTGTTATCAACTGTTCGTGCATTCAGCACATGGAGACACCATTTAACTGTGAAAGGAGATTATAAAATGAGATTTGGAAGATTTATGCCTATGTTTGATGCCGATGGAGGACAGAACGGATCTGGTGGAGCTGCCACCGGTGCGGCCCAGACACCACCAGCCGGAACTACCCAGCAGACGTCACAGACCGCTGCTCCTGCTATTGATTACGATAAGATGGCTCAACTGATAGCAGGAAAACAGGCAGCAACAGAAGACAGCGTCCTGAAAGGGTACCTCAAACAACAGGGGCTAAGTCAGGAAGAAATGAGTCAGGCCATAGCAGCATTCAAACAGCAGAAGGCAGCTTCCCAGCCGGATGTGAATGCAATGCAGACGCAGCTTGTACAGGCACAGGCTGCAGCCCAGAGAGCAGTACTTGAAAATGCAGCCACTATGGCAGCAATCGGCCTNNCGGCCTGGGATTAGATGCCAAAACAATCCCCTATGTACTTAAGATAGCTGATCTCAGTCAGGCCATAGGGCAAGACGGCAAGATCAATGATGAGACAATGAAAAATGCTTTAAACAAAGTGCTGGAAGATGTTCCGGCGTTGAAACCACAACCAGGGCAGGCTTCCGGGTTTGTCCAGGTAGGGGCTGCTGGTTCTGGCCAGCAGCAGACAACAACCGATGATGCCTTAAAGCAGGCATTCGGACTTTAATGAAAGAGAGGAATTAACACATGGCAGTATATGATTATGTAACAACCTTCACACAGCTCCTTCAACAGAAATACGCAAAGGAGCTTTGCTCTGATGCATTGACACAGAGCAACCAGCAGGTGAAATTTTTGAATGCACAGACAATTAAATTACCCAGAATGACGGTAACAGGGTACAAGGATCACACTAGAACCCCTGGCTTTAACTCCGGTACGCTTTCCAATGACTGGGAACCCAAGAAGCTGGAGCATGACCGTGATATTGAGTTTTTCGTGGATCCCATGGACATTGATGAAACGAACCTTACTTTATCCGTGGCCAATATTCAGAACACCTTTGAAACGGAGCAGGCAATTCCGGAAAAAGATTCTTACCGTTATTCCAAACTCCATGCAGAACTTACGAAATACTCCGGGCGTATTGATTCCACAGTTATTACGGCAGCTAATTTCCTAGAGGCGTTCGATACGGAAATGGCAATTATGGACGAGGCAGGAGTGCCAGAGGAAGGGCGTGTTCTGTATGTGACCCCTACTATGCGTAAGATCGTTAAGGAAGCGGAGGGCATTCAGCGCATGATGACCGTTACCACTCCCTCTACCATTAACCGCAAGGTGCACTCTCTTGATGATGTCGCAATCAAGATGGTACCGGCTGCCAGGATGAAAACGAAGTATGACTTTACGGACGGCTGTGTAGCAGCTTCCACCGCAAAACAGATCAACTGGATCCTGATTCACACTTCTTGCGTAGTTGCCAGGGATAAATACAGCTACATTAAGTTGTTTACTCCGGGCACTGATAGCAGAACAGCGGATGGATATTTGTATCAGAATCGTAACTATGGGGACCTGTTTCTGCTTGAAAAGAAAGTAGAAGGCTGCTCCATGAATGTGACAACAGAGTAAGGAGGAAATGCATCATGAAAGCAGCAAAAGGAAATAAAGAGTATGCTATTGACGAGAGCCAGCAGAAGGCTTATCTGGACAGCGGTTTTGATATCATAGGCGATGGCGGAAATATCATTGCTTATGGAAGAGGCAAAACGGTGGCCTATGGGGATTACATGGCTTTGAAAGAGGAACTGGAGGAGCTGAAAACAGGTAGTGGGGAAAATGCAGATGATCAGGATGTCATTGATATTCTGAAAGTATTTGTTCATGAAAAGGGCATTGACCTGGGAAAGGCCGCCACCGTGCCTGGAATCGTTAAGAAGATCAAGGAGTTTAAGCCGGAAGGCGGTGCTTAAGATGGCTTACGTACCTTATGTTACACCGGAGTATTACAAAGACACTTATAAAGGAAGCACAGTGCCAGAGGAAGAGCTGGAAAGGCACCTTCGACAAGCCAGCCGTCACATTGATTCCCTGACCTACAATCGCATTGTGGGCCGGGGATTTTCCAATTTGACTGAGTTTCAGCAGGAAGTTATTCAGGAGGTGATCTGCCAGCAGGCTGATTTTGAATATGAGAATGCCGATGAGATCGGCACGATCCTATCCAGTTACAGCCTTAATGGCGCGTCGGTTCAGTTTGGGAGCTCCTGGAATGTATTCACGGATAAAGGCGTGGCCATGAAGCGTGATGTGTACGCCCAGCTGTCCCAGACAGGCCTATGCTGCCGGTTAACGAGGTGAGCCTATGAAATATCCATGTTTGGTGCCGAAACGGCTGTGCAAGACAGATATTGCGTTAGTCCTCCATGAAGAAGGGCTATCTGAATCAGGCGGTCCCGTGGTAGCAGCTGAATTAACTTTAAAATGCAACTACCAGGATTCCGCTAAAATGATTATGGATACAGATCAGAAATTGGTGCAGATATCAGGGATTGCTTTATTTCCTGGTGATATCTGCCCCGATCTCCCCGTAATTAGCGGAGGAGAAGCTATGGTNNTTAAGAAAGAACGGTCTATTATTCAGGCCCTTAAAGTTAGGAATATGGACGGAACAGTTAACTATACAGAATTGAGGTTGGTCTAATGAGAGTTAACGTCTCAGTTAAACTGGATCCAGGGAAGCTTAAAGAGATCCAGGAGGCGATTGAGCCATCGATTCAACAGGCGGTTGCTGCTGTAAAATCCGACATTGTAAGCAGTCAGGTGGTCCCGAAGGAGACTGGTGAGTTGGAGCGTAGTTCCTTCATGAAAAAGAAGTCCAGGTCCAAGTATCAAATTGTTTATGATACTCCTTATGCAAGACGGCTTTACTGGCACCCAGAGTATAACTTTCGGACTGACAAAAACCAAAATGCCGGGGGACTTTGGCTTCAGGAGTATATCGATGGTGCTAAGAAAGACTTCTTTAAAAATGCCTTTAAGGCCCGGCTGAAAGCAAATGCAAAGGGGTTAATAACATGACTTTAACAGATGTAAAGGATTTTCTGAAACCCAAAGTAGAGTGTCCCTGCTGGTACATAGGAAAAATCAACGGAAATGATAAACAGTGTATCGGAATATATCCCACACAGGGACCTGACCGCCCTATCCCAATAGGTGGCTTAAAAAATAAGTCCTATGATACCAAGGCAGTATCCGTCCTGGTCCATTGGGGAGTAGATGCAGTTTGCGCGGAAGCAAAAGCGCAGGAGCTGTATGATCTCTTATATGGGAAATGCGGTATCATAGGTGACAACGAGGTGTTTCTATTCGATATGCGAACGGATTCCCCTGTGAGTGTCGGGACGGACAGTAAAGGTATCTATGAACATGTAATTAATTTTGTAATCTATTACAAGAAAGGATGATATTATGTCAGATTCAAGCTTAGGAGTATTTCCGGTTTATAATTTGGTGTTTAAGATTGGAACGAAAGGAAAAACGAGCACGGAAAGTGATATGAAAGAAATTGCTGACATGGAAAGTTTTGAGATCAGCATCGATGGGGGCGTCCAGGATTGGACTCCCATGACAACAAAAGGTTGGGCAAGATCCCTGATGACCGCCAAGAAATTCAAGGTTAGCTTAAAGGGAAAACGTAACGCTGGAGACCCGGGAAATGATTATGTGGCGAGCGTTGCATGGAAAGATGGGTTGGATTGTAGTACAAAAGGCTCCATTGAATTTCCAGATGGCGGAAAGCTGAAATATGATTGCGTATTAGACGTAAAGTCAATTTATGGAGGCGATTCCACAAACGTTGCGCCGCTGGAATTTGATATGGTTGGAGATGGAAAACCAGAGTATATACCAGGGAACAGCACTGAGGCGGAGGAATAAGGAGGAGATAGATATGGCAAGAGCCTATGACATTGTTGCAAGATTGCAGAGCGGTAAGGAGCAGCCTACAGTCAAAATTGATGCAGACCACGAGTTCAAGATAAATACAAGCAAAAGCGCAGTACTTTTTATCCGGGCATGCACGGAGGATCCGGAGAAGGATGAATTTGACAAGATTGATGCTATCATCAAAATCACCCTGGGAGAAGAAGCCTTCGAATACATTATGNNAAGAAAAGAAGTTAGTTCCTGGTATGATATTTTTGAAGACTGGGAGCTGATAGAATCCTCCTTTGCCATGCAATACAATATTCGCCTTGTCGAAGCGGAGGACATGGACTGGAAAGAGTTCTGCACATTATTATCTGGGATCATGCCTAAGACCCCGTTAGGACAGATTGTAAGTATTCGCAGTGAAGAGGATAAAGACATGCTGAAACAGTTTACAAAGGCACAGCATGAGATCCGGAACAGCTGGAAAAGCCGTCATAATCCTACTGAGGGCATGACGGAAGCGGAAAAAGTAAATGCAGTAAAAGAAATACAGGAATTATTCGCGCGGGCGTTCGGGTAGAATGCCCGTTTTTCTATGAAAGGCAGATGAGATGATGAGCGACAGCGTAGGAAGAATCGGGTTAGATTTAGAGGTGCAGTCCGATATTGGAAGGCAGATATCAGACGCCGCCCAGAAGATTGGTACCGGGTTAAAGGGTAGTCTTGAGAAAGCAACGGTGGGTGTCAATACTGAAAAAATGTTTCATGACATGGACGATCAGGTAAAGGGAACAATGCAAAACGTTACCAGCACAATTAACGCCGCCCTGGATAAGTGTTTCGGAAAAGCCGGGGCCGAGATTGATAACTTAGGAGAACGTCTGGGCGCTGCTATTGAAAAGGCGCTTTCCCGGTTTACTGATGTTAATGCTGCCCCCGGTGCAGCAGACAAAGCAGCTATATCCGGTAAGAATATCAGCCCTGCAAAGCCGAGAGGACCGCCTATAAAAATGCCTACAATCAAGGTGGACGCCACTACTGAGATCCTACAAAAACAGGCGGACCAAACGGAAGCGGTAATCAATAATTTAGGTAAGCAGATCGATATCCTTGAAGCAAAATTGACAGGCTTAAAGGAATCACATGAACGCACTTTTAATGAATCTAAAAAATTAAAGATCCAGGAGCAGATTGTAAAAACAGAAGGAAGTATCATTAATCTGCAGGGAAAAGTTGAGGATCTGGGCGTACAGTGGGATGCGATCAATGGGAAGATCGATGAAATGGCAACTAAGGCAACTGAGGCGGCTAAGGCCACTGCAGCTGCGGCCACCAAGGCTGCTAAAAGCCAACAGGTAAGAAGCTTCCAGGGATACAATGTGAAAGTACCACAGGTAAACCTAGCCCCTAAAGTAACCGGCCTGCAGAATATGTCTAGCGGCATTAATAATGCTAAAGCACAAACCGCGGCGTCTGTCAATCAAATCAATCAGATGTTTGCGCGAATCGGCACCGGAAATGCATTAAACGGGATTAATTTCCTAAAAAGGGGCTTCGCGGACTTATTTAAAATCCTTAGTGGTGGCGTCACCGGAGCTGCAAAGAAATTAACCAGCACTCTTGGAGGCTTCTTCCGATCAGCGGGTAATGGAGGCATGAAGCTGCTGAAAGCTGCGGGGCAGATAACTTTTTTCGGAAGAACTTTGAAAAAGAGTGGTAACGATGCTTCCAGCGCACAAAGTGGAATGCAGAAAATGCTAAAAACATTAATGATCTATCGGTTGATTCTTCCCATGGTAGTAAGCGCAATCCGCTCCATGGGTAAACATTTGATGGATTCCATGAAGGCCAATGATCAATTTAATAATTCGTTAAAGCAGATACGTTCAAATCTGAACGTGGCTTTTACCCCTATTCTGCAGGCAATCATGCCTGCCTTAAATATGCTTATGGCTGCACTGGCACGAGTAACTGGTTACGTAGCAGCATTTGTAAGCCTGTTGTTCGGTAAGACGCTGGCGGGGAGCGTAGCGGCCACAAAGAGCCTTGTGGCGGCGAAATCAGCTATGGGGGCTTATGGGAACAGTGCGAAGAAAGCGGCAAAGGATGCACAAGGCGTAAGTACCGGGATTGATGAACTTAATATCCTAAAAAATGATAGCAACGATGACGGCGGGAGTGGGGCGGGAGCGCCTGAAATAACCACTCCTGATATTGATACAAGTCAGATGGATGCGATTGATTCTGTTGCTGAAAAAGTAAAAAGCGTTCTAAGTCAGTTATTCAAACCCTTAAAGGATTCCTGGGATCTGGAAGGCAAGAACGTAATTGACGCTGCTAATTATGCCTTTACAAATGTCATTGGTTTGGCTAAGTCTATTGGATCCAGTTTTCTGGAAGTGTGGACAAACGGAACCGGAGAGCAGTTTTGTAGTAACATCTTGCGTCTGGTAACGCTGATTTTTAATGTTATAGGTGATATAGCCGGGGCATTTAAAAAAGCTTGGGACGAAAACGGGAGAGGGACAGCTCTTTTGCAGAGCATCATTGACCGGTTAAATTCCTGGCTGGAATTGATTATTACGATAGGGGAATCGTTTCGTGATGTTTGGAACAACGGAACCGGAGAATCCATAATAGGTCATATCCTTGAGATATTTACGAATATCAACAACATGATTACTAATATTCGGGATAATTTTAGGACAGCGTGGGAACTTGATGGAACCGGAACAGCAGTTATTCAAGACTTAATGGATCTGTTCGACGGTCTATTGGGTTCGATTGATAGAATTACGAAGTCTCTATCGGATTGGAGTAAAAATCTTGATTTCACCCCTCTCATGAATGCGTTTAAGAACATCACGACTGCTGTAAAGCCCCTGGGTGATAAATTAGGTTCAGGTTTGGAATGGCTATTTAAAAACATACTGGAGCCGCTTGGAAAATGGGCGCTTGAGCAGGCTATTCCTGCCGCCCTTGATGCAATTACCGGGGCCCTTGATTTCTTAAACAGTATTTTGGACGCATTGATGCCCTTAGGGGAATGGCTATGGAATAATCTGTTAAAACCTCTGGCCACTTGGACCGGCGGAACCATTGTAGAAATCATCAAAGGTACTACAGATGTATTTAAGGGTCTGAGTAACATCTATAAGGAAATCGCAAGTGGTACTGACTGGGGAACCATCGGACAGATGTTGATGGAAGGTTTTGTTAACGGTATTTCTTCTTTTGCTGATTGGGCATGGGGGAAAATTAAAGAAATCTTCTCTGGTATCATTGATGTGGTAAAGGGAATTTTTGGTATTCATTCACCCTCTACGGTATTTGCTGAAATAGGTGGATTTCTGGTTCAAGGTTTCCTTGGTGGATTTACGGAGATGTGGAATACCGTGACAAGTGTTATCAGTACACTTGTAGGACTATTAATAGACTTATTTTTGGGACTTGTGAATGGGATTATTCAATTAGTCTCTACTTTGTGGGATACCTGCCTAAAGCCATTTGCATCTTGGTTCACGGATACGATGTTACCAGTGATAAAAAATGCATTGGATGGGTTGATCGCTGCGTTTGGTGTATGGTGGTCGGGGATCAAGGAAACTTTGTCTTACGTTCTTGATGCCCTTAAAGGGTTAATTGATTTCATTGTAGGAATTTTCATAGGTGACTGGGAAAGAGCCTGGAATGGAATTAAGGAGTTTTTCTCCGGCGTCTGGAACGCAATGAAAACGCTGGCAGAGACTCTGATGGATACTATAAAAATAGTGATAGATACAGTCCTAGCTGCAATAAAGGGCACCTGGGAATCCATCTGGAATGGTATAAAAACCTTTGTCTCCGATCTATGGGATAACATTAAGAATAAGGCTGATGAAAGCTTCTCAGCAATCAGGGATAAGCTGTCCGAAATCTGGGACAGCGTAAAGGCCACCATTGAGGAAAAGTGGACTGCCATAAAGGACTGGTTTGGAGAAATCTGGCAGAAGATTAAGGACGTATTCAAGCTGGATGAAATGATGGAAATCGGCAAAGCGGTAATGAATAAATTTTGGGAGGGTATGCAGGAAATCTGGAGAAGCATTACTGGCTGGCTGGACGGAATTGTTAAAGAGGTGGGCGATGCCTTTGATAAGGTTGTTAATGGAGCCAAAAACCTGATAAAAGGTGGTACAAAGGAAAAGAAGGAAAAAGAAGATTCCTCCGGTCCGGGAAGTAGTAAAGGGTATGTAAGTGGGGGCCCAGGGGATATAAAAGGCCGTGCAACCGGTGGATTTCCCGATTCCGGCAGTCTGTTTGTAGCCAATGAAAACGGTAATCCGGAGATGGTGGGAAGTTGGGGGGGTAAAGCCGCCGTTGCCAATAACATGCAGATTACGGAAGGCATCACCAGGGCGGTGCAGTATGGTATGAGATCTGCCATTGCGCCGCTGGCTGCCAGTATGAGTGCTGTTGTTAGTAACGCAACACCACAGCTGTCCCTGGTTGGCACTACAGGGCGAAATACAAGTACAACGGATCAGGTTCAATCTATGGCAAATCAGGCAATGTCTATGCCTACAGAAAGCATGTCAGATCACTATCTGTCCCTTATGGTGGATCTGCTCCGGAAGATCATCGAACTAATTGAGGCAATGGATCTGACAGTAAATATTGATATCCGTGAAATCAAAAAGAAATTGGCCGATCTGGATAAGCGAAGCGGTTTCACACTAAAAACAACGTAAGGAGGCGGTATACAATGGCAGTAATAACAATCAATGGCCGGGAGTTTCCGTCTCCCGACATTGGCGGAAATCTGGTAGTGGCAACGAACGTAAGTGACGGAAAAAACGCCAAGGGGGAATTTATAGGCCAGAGAGTAGGAAGAGACCAATACAAGTTCGAGAACTTGCAATGGAAGTTTTTAGACGCTACCACCTGGTCAGCCATGCTGCAGGAGTTTGATAAATTTGTGGTGACGGCAAGGATCCCAGATATGGTACATAATCGCATGATGACAATCCGCATGTATCCGGGAAACCGGACAGCTACACCAGTTGAGGTTGATGAGGACGGACTGCCTACTCAGTATATAGATTGTAAGGTAAATATTATTGATTGTGGGGTGATTGAGTAGTGCAGCCAGCAAGTCGGCAATACAAAGACCTGATGCGCCGTGAGTTTAAGGATCCGCTGTCACATATTCGTGTAACCATCGGTCTAATTAACCAGCAGGCCCAGGCCAGCGCCTACGTCCCAGACAAAGAGAATTACACCTATTACAGCAGCTTTAAAATGCTCCTGGATAATTATGAGGTCAAGGAACTTTATTCCACCTGCGATCAGGATTATACGCAGGTGGACAGTAGCATGTATTTCCTTCCCAGGAAAAGGGCGGATGTGGTACTTAACCAGGGGATTGTATCAAAGGAGCTACTTGGTCCCATAGAGATCCGGTTTCCGGTGCAGTATGACATTAAGGGCCTTACCATTGAGTTTGGAAAGGCTTACCCGGTGAATTTTGTCATAGAATCTGATAACAATACCGTGGAGATTACCGGTAATAAAGACGGGCATTTTGTTACGGAAGAGATATTTAGCGGCGCCACTTTTTTACGATTCGCGCCTACCGCCATGGTAAACGGTCAGAGCCGGTTCCGGATCCACAAGGTAACTATGGGGATCGGTATCTACTTTGATAATCGAAAGNNGAAAAAAGAACATATTAGCCCCATCATGGAGGAGCTGCCCGCTATTGATTTTAGTCTGACCGTAAACAATAAGGACCGGGCCTTTGATATTGAAAACGCCGAAAGCTCTGTAAACTTCCTGGAGATCGGTCAGGATATCACTGTTTTATATGGGCAGGAGCTTGATGACGGATCCGTGGAATGGCTTTCTGGTGCAACCGTCCAGTTAAAAGAATGGTCTGCCGATGATGAGCAAATGGAGTTTTCGGCAACGGATCGGTTTGACAGTATGGACGGAACTTATTATAAAGGGCTGTACCGGCCAGAAGGGATCAGCCTGTACGATCTGGCGGTTGATGTGTTTTCTGCTTCAGGAGTGGACTTCCGTGCCTACTGGATCGATCCCTATTTAAAATCTGTGAAGGTTGTAAATCCGATGCCGGTTGTCTCTCACAAGGAAGCCCTGCAGCTGATTGCCAATGCTGGTCGGTGCATTCTTTATCAGGATCGGGAAGGGAATATCTTTCTGAAATCCAGCTTTATGCCGGATATGTCAGCTAGTTCCAGCAATGAGACCTATTTCAGCAATGCCGAAAAGGTCCTGGATAAGACGGTAAAGAATGCTTATGCCATGGCCGCCCAGGATTATTCCAAAGCAACGTCGGCGCAATATTTTCTGCCAAGACAGGAAGGAGGAGCGACATACTTAAATACCGGGTACATATCGGAAGCGGTGGCGGGAAATGACGGAGTCTTTGCAATAAATCCATCGGTTGAGGTTACCCTGGAAGCCTCTTTCAAATGTTTTGGCTTGACGTTGAAGTTCGGGGACAATAATCCTGCTGAGATGGTATTCCATGCTTACCGTGACGGCTTGCTGGTGGAGGATTACATTGTAACCGACATGGCCACAACGACGGTTATAAGTCATGAATTTGAGGAGTTTGACAAGCTGATCCTGGAGTTTGTAAAAGGGCAGCCGAATAACCGGGTGATCCTAAACAATATAACCTTTGGAGATAGTACGGATTATGAATTGACCTATGGTCATGAGCTGACAAAGACCCCGAAGGGAACACAGCTTGCAAAGGTAAGAGAGCTGCAGGTGATCCGGACGCTTTACAACCAGTCAAACGAGGTGACGGAGCTGGCGTAAGAAACTATAGCCGTTACATCCGCAGATAGCCGGTATACCTTTTATTTTAGTAGTCCTGCATATGACTTGTCTTGTGCTCTAACAGAGCCGCAGGAAGGGCAAGGGGTGGCTATAGTGGAAAGTAGTAGCCACTTTGCAACAGTGGAGATTGTAGGAGCTGCCGGGGCCGTTGAAGTCTCTGTATCAGGCAGGGAATACCTCACAAGCCAGACCAAAGTAAGTCGGCAGATAAATCCGACTGGCGGCCTGGAGATATGGGAGAATCCTCTTGTATCCGATATGGTCCACGCCGTAGATCTGGCCAACTGGATCGGTGATTATATGAAAGCGGATAGGGAGTATGATATACAGTACCGTGGGGATCCAAGGATCGATGCAAATGATATTGCATTCCTGGAAAATAAGTATGTCCCGGATCTGCTCCTTCGGGTGTATGAACATACTTTGAAATTCAATGGGGCCTTAAGCGGCACCATAAAGGCAAGGAGGGATATGGGTAATGTGGCGACAACCGAAAACTAATTGGAAAGAAACTGATTTCTTTAATATTGAAGATTACAACCGCATAAAGGATAACTTAAATGAAATCCGGTCGCAGGCACTGCTCCTCTGGCCGGATTTTGCATTTGAGGAAATGGGAGCGGATAAAACCTATCAGGATTACGGCTTCTATGCGGATGAAATCAACCGATTCGAGGCCAACGTGGAAAACATCCGCTTCGGGACCTATCCCTTTAAGACGGGATCCCGCCAGACCTTTTATGATAATCAGCCTTTCATTGACTGGCGGGAATTGAACCGGATCGAGGAGGTCTGTAGGCTTATTTACAGCAATATCCAGAGCAGGATAAATGGCCGNNGATTAAAAATAGATTATAAGGATGCCATGTTTGACGGCCAGCGCAGGTATCGCCTTATCCCAAATGAGGACGGGACTTACAGTCTTCCGGACGCAACAACCTATACCCAGCAGGGAGATAAGTTCGGAGCCAATGATATTAATGCTGCCAATACAGAGATCAATAAACTGGAAACCGTAAAGACAGCAACCCTGCTGGCTGCCGGCTGGAGCAGCACTGCCCCATATACCCAGACGGTCAGCGTGGCTGGCATAACCGCAGAGGATAGACCAATAGTAAGCCTGTACCTGCCGAACGGCATAACAGCGGCAAGCGTGAAGCAGCAAAGTAAAGCTTATGCCTGTGTGGATCGGGCAGTTACCGGTGCCGGGAACATAACGGTTTATTGTTATAACAAAAAACCAACGGTAGACTTTCAGATCCAGGCTAAGGGGGTGTAAGGATGGCAGAATGCATTGTTTTAAAAGGTGGTGGCGGGGCTGATCTGGATGTCGTAACAGCCGGGGCCCCTGATATACTGGCCGGGAAAGTTGCGGTAGATAAAGACGGGGAACCTGTAACTGGGACTATGGCGAATAGAGGTTCTGCATATCATGNNGGGGATGTAAATGTATGTGGAGTTCAGGGCGGTATACCGATTCAAGGCGCTGATGCAGGCGGTGACCACGCATGGAGTACATCATGGGGAAACTGGGGAGATGGTAACATCTTTATGGGTGTGCGGAATGGTTATTTTTTAAACGGAGTGAATTGGATCAGAACCTATATAGAAAATTTTTGGACTTCTAACATTAAAAAAGGGATCAATATTGGGGGCGTTGTTGGTACGTTTGAAGGATATATACCGGGTGCAACAGACTTATATTACAGAGGAAATAATGTGATTGGTTGGACAGGTACAGCCGGCTCTCTATTTTTTGAAGCGGGACAAATAACCTTGTCTAGTTTTTCTTGTAGAATAGCAGCCACCTTTAGTACAGTTGGACGAAATTATATTAATATTGAAGGATATAGAAACGCGTTAAACGCTGGAACCATAACATTATCATATTTATCTGGCGGAACGTATGAAAATGTCGGATTATTGTCATACCTATCGAATGGTAATTATGTATATTCGATAAGTGTAGCTGCACACCAAGCAAACACCTCTTTCAGATTATTATTCGAAGGAATGCAACCTGCTATTTACCGTATTTGGTTAAGTTAAAGGAGGGCTTATGAAAATATATGTTAACGATAAGTATGAAATATTATCATTAGATAAAGAACCAAATTATTTCAAAGAAGTCTTTGAAGTTGTACAAACAAGAGATGTAATGTTCGGAAACTGGTGTGATGCCTGTTTATGTGGCTACAAATACGAACCTCAGTATGAATTCCTCTTTAATGAAGATGGCAGCAATGCCAGAAATGAGAAGACCGGGGAGCTGCTCTATAAACTTGACGATGAAGGAAATAAGATTACGGCAGGATTTGCCTGTTACCCCTTCGTAAACTACCAAACCCTTATGTTAATCCAGAAGCAATATGAAGATTCCCAGAAGCAGGTACAGGCGCTGAATGCCCAGGTAGCGTATCTGTCTATGATGGCCGGCATTGAAATGGAGGTAGGCCATGAGTAAGTATGAAATAGTAAAAGAATTTTACAATGCAAAATTATGGTCCGTTGGAATGGTGTGGAATGCAGTGGAACGATGGATCACCGAAAAGGAATACCTGGATATCACAGGAAAGGAATATGAAAAAGAGAAAGAATGAGGTATGGTCCTTTGTCAGAAATCATAAAGTATATGGACAGACAGTGGGTGGAATGGTTATTTTTAATTATATCCGCTTTATTGGGCTGGGGGTATCGAAGGCTTGCTAAGAAACAAGCCGAAGAAAGCTTAAAAAATAAAGCACTCCATGACGGAATACAAGCGCTGCTTAGAGATAGAATAATCGGGGTATACAATCATTACCAGGATAAGAGATTTTGTCCCATTTACGCCAAAGAGAATGTAAAGCGGATGTACGATGCCTATCATGACCTGGGTGGGAATGATGTAGCAACGAGACTTAAAGACAATTTATTATCCATGCCGGAGGAGCCGGAAGAAAGAGAGGATTAATTTATGGAACAGATTATGAATTATGTCAAACCGGAACTGATCGTAGTGGCAGTAGTGCTGTACTTTTTAGGACAGGCGATTAAAAAGAGCCAGACCATCAAGGATAAGTATATCCCCCTTATCAATGGGGCTGTGGGCATTGTGTTGTGCGGTATATACGTGTTGGGCACAAGTAGCTGCCAGACCGGGCAGGAAATTGCAATGGCGATATTTACGGCCATTACGCAGGGTGTTTTGGTTGCCGGATTGAGTACATATGTAGATCAGATTATTAAGCAGTCTAGAAAAACTGAATAATTGTTGTGATATCACAACTTTTAGGCCTGGGTGATCCTGGGCCTTTTTCAATTGGAGGGAAAATATGCAGATCAAGAAATTACTTACACCTTATAATTATAATGCCGGTACTGCCGACCGTATCAAGTACATTGTAATCCACTATGTAGGAGCCCTGGGAGGAGCAGAAGCAAACTGCAAATATTACGCCTCCCAATACATTGGGGCCAGCGCCCATTATTTTGTCGGATTCAGCGGAGAAATATGGCAATCCGTTGAGGACAAAGATATTGCATGGCATTGCGGAGCAAAAACATATACCCATCCGGAATGCCGCAACAGCAACAGCCTGGGAATAGAGCTTTGTGTCAGGAATAAAGGCAGCCAGTCAGATACAAGCAGAGACTGGTATTTTGAAGATGCAACAGTAGAAACCGCGGCCCAGCTGACAAAAGAACTGATGAAACAGTACAACGTTCCGGCGGATCATGTAATCCGCCATTATGATGTAACGGGAAAAATCTGTCCCAATCCTTATGTATACAATCATACCGAACATACCTGGGACGGCTTTAAAGCAGCACTGGCAGAAGAACCGCTGCATAAAACCGGCTGGATCGAAGAAGAGGGCGGCTGGAAATTCTACTTAGGGAATACTGGGAAATATGTTACGAACGACTGGTATAAGGACGGAGAAAACTGGTATTGGTTCGATGATGCCGGATTTATGGTAAAAGATACATGGAAGACCGGATCAGATGGTAAATGGTATTATCTAAATGCCAACGGCGCTATGGCCAAAAACCAGTGGATCATCTGGAAAGAAGAGCTATACCGGGTTACGGAAGACGGAAGCATGTTTGACGGAAAAATAAATTTACGCACAGATGAAAAAGGTGCCCTGTATATTGTCTGAAAAAATGACGGGAGTCCGGCAATCCGGCCCCGTCTAAAATTATGGAAGCCGTCAAAAGATGCTGGAAAATATCCATACACTATGCTAAAATGGCCTGTATAACGGATTATGTGCATCCCAAGGAATTCATCAGAAGATGATCCCATGGATCAGCGGCATCGGAATTTTTCCAACTTCATAAACAACAGTCAGAGAGGTATCCCTATGCTGGATTACAAACGAAACCCAATTCCAATCATTCTCATGTTTTATGCCATTTGCTTTGCATTCCGTACAATAGAATATTTCATATTCCGTACTGACCAATCGATGATCGGTGAAGCATTTATACATAAACTGGCCGGCATTCTACTGCTTGCGGCCTCCATGCCATTATTCCGGTATTCATGGGCAGAAGTCGGCTTTTCTCATAAAAAGGTGCTCCGAAATATTTCGTTAGGAGCGCTGCTTGGCGCCGTTGTTTTTACTGTAGGCTATGGAATTGAAATACTGATTCAATTGTCAGCTGGCAATTTTACTGGACTTAAGTTATACGTAACCAGCTATTCCGTTTTAGGCAACAGAGGGATGCAAAGCAGCATTCTGTTTATCATGATCTGTATAGCAGGAAACATGATCAATGTAATAATGGAAGAGGGAGTTTTCCGGGGACAGTTTGTCAGGCTGGCAGAAGAAAAGTATTCCTTTTTCGCAGCATGTATCCTGTCTTCCGTTCTTTTTGGAGTATGGCATATCATGCAGCCCTTAAGAAATGTAATAGACGGCAGTCAGTCCATGGCAGGTGCATTTATGGCCGGCCTGATACTGGTAGTCACCAGTACTCTGCTGGGAATTCAGTACTGCATGCTTTACAAGCTTACAGGATCCTTATGGGCAGGAATGGCAGCTCATTTTATGAATAACACCACGGTCAATCTCTTGCATGTGGTTACGGCTTCCGGCGTGGATGAACTACTGACTGTCCGCATCGCCATTGCACAAACCCTTTCTTTTCTCATAGTACTTTTCTTATATATCTCTCGTAACAGAAAGGCATAGATCCCATCCGTAGGAAGAAATGAGAACAAGCTTCTCAAGCAAATCCCGGAGGACAAAATGCCTAAAAATAACGACGATAATTCGACATTTATAACAAACAAAATAAAATATATTGACACGGACCTAAGAAAATGTTATTTTGTAATCATCAAAAACGTTTTCGCAAATAGGTATTTCATGCAACACTTCTAAAAAGAAGTGTTAAAAAAAACCAAAGACCAAAAACGTTTTTGGAAAAAGAGGTGTAGAATGGCAAAATCAATTTATGACGTGGCACAGGAAACGGGATTATCAGTAAGTACGGTGTCAAGAGCATTAAACGGATACAGCGATGTATCGGCCAAAACCAGGGCGCGCGTGGTGGAGGCGGCGGAAAGACTTGGGTATGTTCCCAATACCAGTGCCAAAAATCTGTCTTCAAAGAACAAAAAGAATGTGGCTTTACTCATCTGCGGACTTTTGGAAGAGGCCCAGTCTAACGAGTTTATGATGAATGTTATCCAGGGAGCTTATACCTACATGATGAAGCATGAGATCAATCTGGCCACGTATTCCATTGGGAAGGAAGAACAGGAAAAAAAGGATTTTGACACATTTTGCAGAGAATATTCATTATCTGGAGCCGTAATTATGGGTCTCAGGATAACGGATCCTTTGGTAAAGAGCCTGCCTCACTCCACCCTGCCCTGTGTGTCCATTGATATCCAGCTGGACGGAGCATGCACATCGGCAGTCATGACAGATGACAGAAAGGCGTTTGAGCAGGTCACCCAGTACGTGATCGACCGTGGACACCGGAAACTGATTCTTGTTTATGGGCGGAAAAAGTCTGACGTTTCCATCAGACGTCAACAGGGTTATTTAGATGCCCTTGAAAAGAACGGCATTGATCCCAGAAACTGCAAAGTGATCTATACGGACTTTATGGAACAGAAAGCGTATGAAGGAACAAAAAAACTGCTGAAAGAATATAAAGAGGAGGCTGGGACCGCGTTTGTCTGCATGAGCGATTTAACAGCCATAGGCGTTTTAAGAGCAGTCCAGGAGCTGGGATATCAGAGCCCAAAAGATTTTTCCATTACCGGTTATGACGGCAACTACTTTATGAAATACATTGATCCTTTTATCACCCGCATCGACCAGAACATGTGGCAAAAAGGCTATGATGCGGCAAAACTTCTCATGAAAATGGTTAATGACGAAAAGTATTCCAGGGTTCATATGACAAAATATTTTCTTGAGGAAGGCAAGAGTGTGAAGCAATTGTAAATAAATATTAAGGAGGAAATTTATGAAAAGAAAATTGGCGGGGATTATGGCAGCTGTTATGGCTGCGGCAACGGTGATCAGCGGCTGTTCCGGTGGGAACAGTAAAACAACGGCACCAGGGACAGGCAATACTGAAAATGCATCTGGTAAGGAAATACAGATGACCTTTCCAACCTATCTGGCAGGTGAAAATGTTGGTGCAGTTTTCTTTCTCCCTGAAGTAGAGCGGTTTAATCAGAAGTACGCAGGCAAGTATAAGATCGTGATCGAGGAAGTTCCTCAGGCCCAGTATGCGGAAAAGATTAAGCAGTTGGCCCAGCAGAATAAGCTACCCGCTATTGTCCACGCACCTGGTTCCGGTGGAATCGATCTTCAGTGGTTTAAGAGCGTAGCTCTGGCCAATGGCATGGCATACGATTTAAGTGAATTTGCAAATGCTAACCCGGAGGTAAAGAATAACTGGATTGACGATTCCGTGGATTACTGCACCGTGGACGGAAAACTAATCTGTAAGCCCCTTTCTGTGTTAAAGCCTGTGGGTCTGTATTATAACAATACCATGTATAAGCCGGAAAAGGCCGTCAAAGATATGAGCCTTGACGAATTCACGGAAAGCATCGGAGATAACAAGTTCGCATTCCAGACTGCGGAAAATGCATGGACATCAGGACTTCTACTTACCGCCCTTATTGCCAATCAGGAGGGGGGAGAGGCGTATCTGGCTCAGTATGTGGATGACAAGCTGTATGATTACACCGATGCAAAGGTCGTTTCCGCAATAACCATTCTGCAGAAACTCCTTCAGAGTAATGCATCAGCCAATACCATTGGTGCAGCTTACGCAGATGCCGCCAATGCATTTATGAGCAAAAGTGCTGCTCTTATATGCAACGGTTCCTGGATGGCCTCTGATTTTGATAAAGAATCAGCAGACAAGTGGTCAAATGGATTTACCGGTGAGGAAGTGACTTCAGATATTTATCCAGGTAATTTTGCCATTGCCAATCCAAGAGTATTCGGTGAGTTCTGGATCGCAAATACCGCTTCTGATGAGGAAAAAGAGCTGGCAAAAGCTTTCTTTGCTTTCCGTGATTCCAAGGAAGAAATCGAGCAGCTGGTACTGACCGAAGGCGGAGTGGCTCCGAAGCTGGAATACAGCGATGAATTCTTAAAGAAACAGGCGGAAAACCGCATCTTATCCCAGCTTGCCGAAAGCATGGATGAAAATACCAGGTACACGGCATCTATTTTCGATGTGATGCCAGCTTCTGTTGCTGATACGGAATTTGGAAAGCTGCTTCCTAAGCTGGCAGATGGAACTCTTACGCCGGAGGAATTTTGCAGCCAATTGACTCAGAAGGCGGAAGAAGCTAAAAACTAAACATCGTAACATGGGAATTAAATACTGTTGCAAAAGCCTGCGAAAACAGGTGTATTGCAGCAGTATTTTTTAGAAAGAGGGGAAGAAAATGAAAGCAGGAAAATCAAATTCCACTGTTTTGGAGAGAAGGAATTATAAGTGGTGCTACTTATTTTTGCTGCCCTCCCTCCTGATATTTTTGCTGTTTTACTTATCGCCAATCCTTACGGTAATCGCCACATCCTTTACCAAGTGGGATGGCTTCAACAAACCGGTTTTTATAGGGCTTAAAAATTACATCGATCTTTTTCATTCCAAAACCTTTCTCATATCTTTGAAAAACCTTCTTGCCTGGTCCGTGATTGCGGCCACTCTCCATTTAGGGTTCGGCGTGCTGATGGCATTTGTCCTATACGCAAAGCCCAAAGGCTGGAAATTCACCAGAGTAATTTTTATGGTGCCAAACGTGATCTCAGCGGCTGCATGGGCCATGATATATAAATTCATTTTCAATGACGATATGGGAATTTTAAATAACCTGATCCGAAGATTTTCCCCGGACTTTCATGTCCAATGGTTCTTCCAGTCCCCATATGCATTCTGGGCGGTTACATGCACATGGATTTTTTATGCGGTTATTGTAACCTTGGTAGTATTAAATGATTTAATGGCAGTCCCTGAGGAAGTGGTAGAAGCCGCAAGGGTAGACGGGGCCTCCCCGTGGCAGCTGACCCGTCATATCATGCTTCCCCTTTGCAGAAATGCCATTGGGACCGGAGTGATCTGTTCCATTACTTCCAGGATCGCCATGTATGAGCAGATCAGGCTGACGACCGCAGGCGGCCCTGGGGACGATACCATGAATATACCATTAATCCTGGTCAATTCCATATCTGATATGAAATACGGGTACGCCAATGCCAACGGTATGGTCATGTTTGCTTTAGGCCTTATTATTCTGGCAGTCGTCAATATTACATTCCGTATGAATGACAGTATTTATTAGGAGGAGGGTGCAATGAAGAAAAAGATTACTGTATTTTGTATGTATTTTCTTATGGTCTTTACTGTGATCATATCGGTCTTTCCGATTCTCTGGGTGATCATGTCATCCTTTAAAACAAATGCCCAGATTCTTGGAAATCCATTTACATTGCCGTCTTCCATAAGTTTTGAACCATATATATACTTATTTGAGAAATATGATTTTCTGCGGTACGCGGTCAATTCCTTTCTGGTCTGCATTACCTCAACGTTCCTGTCACTGCTGTTCTTTGCCATGGGCGNNCCAGGAAAATCCCTGATTTTTGCATTGTTTACCATTACTCTTCTGGTACCTTCCCATTCCAAGGCACAGCCCATCTTCTCCCTGATCATGAAGATGAATCTGTATGACAACATCTGGGGTTTGGCGGTGGTTTACTTATCCATGGGGCTGGCAATGTCGGTGTTTATCTTAAAGTCCACCTTTATGTCCATTCCTGCCTCCTTAGATGAGGCGGCAAGGCTTGAAGGGGCAGGCTTTCTCCGGGTATTTTTCCAGATCAACCTTCCTCTGGCAAAAGGAGGGCTTGCTACGGCCGGGATTCTTATGTTTTTAAATAACTGGAATGAATTTTTTTATGCTTCCCTGCTGACCTCTTCCAATAAGAACAGGACTTTACCGGTGGCGCTGCAATTTTTTACCGAATCATTTTCATATGANNTAAGCTGTTTGCCGCTTTGACCCTTGTCGTGCTTCCTGGCATCATTTTATATGCGCTGGCCCAGGAGCAGGTACAGGCCAGCGTTGCGGCATCAGGAGTAAAAGGCTGACAATATAGGAGGGCATAATGTTTAACACAATGAATTTTTTGAAGGGTCAGGGACATTTAAAAAACTGGCTGATGGAGGAAACGGAATTTGATGCCCGGAATCTGGGAAAATACGAGGCGGTTTTTGCCCAGGGAAATGGTTACTGAGGGATGCGAAACGCCCTGGAAGAGCGGTATGTGGAAGAAGTGAGGAACACGTTCATCACCGGAACCTTCAATAAAGCAGGAGATGAAGAGGTGACGGAGCTTCCCAATATTCCGGATGTAACAGCTATGAATATCTATGTTGACGGATACCGTCTGAACCTGCAGTCCGGAAAGGTAAGGTCGTATTCCAGGGTCATGAACTTAAAGAACGGAGAAACCACCAGAAAGGTTGTATGGGAATGTCCATCGAAGACTCTGGTAACGGCTGTTTTTAAACGGTTTGTATCTTTAAATAATGAACATGTTGCGGCGGAATGCTTTGAGCTGTCCTGTGACGGCAGCGCGCAGTTGGTGATTGAAACGGGAATACATGGGGATGTAACAAACCAAGGGGCCATGCATTTCGAGAATTTAAGGCGCAGGATCTATGACGGGATCACCATGCAGTTTCTGGCGGAAACGACCGAGTCCCGGGTGCTGGCGGCGGTCCACAGTGCCTGCAGGATAAGCCGGGAGGAAAAGCCTCTTCCGGTTATGGGAAGAAGAAATATGGATCTGCGCTGGTCCGTGAAAGCAGAGGCCGGTGAAACCATCCGCTTGGAAAAGATATCCTGCTTTCATTCCTCCAGGGATCTGGCTTATGAAAAGGAAGAACATTCTGGTATGTCGGAACGGCTGAAAGCAGACGGCATGGAGTGCTTACGGATAGAATTTGATAAGGGTTATGACAGACTGCTGGCGGAGTCAGAGGCAGTGTGGGAAGAATTCTGGAAAGATCATGAGGTGACCATACGGGGAAATGATGATTTTGATCAGCTTGCCCTCCGGTTTGCCCAGTACCATTTGAATATCATGGTGAAAAAGGATGACAACCGGGTGGGAATCGCTGCAAAGGCTCTGACAGGTGAAGGCTATAAGGGCCATTCCTTTTGGGATACGGAGATGTTTATCCTGCCTTATTTTACCCTTACGGAACCCAAAACCGCCAGAACGCTTCTGGAATACCGCTACAGAAATCTATATGGCGCCCGCAAAAAGGCCGCCGAAAACGGCTGGGAGGGAGCCATGTATCCTTGGGAGTGCGCCTGGATCGACGACGGCGAGGTAACTCCCTTATATCTTGGCACCGATGTGGTAACGGGCAAGGTGCAAAAGTGCCTGACAGGATTAATCGAGCACCATATCAGCGCTGATGTGGCTTATGCGGTATGGCAGTATTACCAGGTCTCTGGAGATCAGGACTATATGGACCGGTACGGATATGAGATCATACTTGATACTGCACTTTTCTGGTCCAGCCGCCTGGAATGGAATGAGAAAAAGAGCTGTTACGAAATCCTTGATGTGATCGGACCGGATGAGTATAAGGAGCATGTGGACAATAATGCCTACACCAATTATATGGCAGATTACAATATGGGGCTGGCTGAGCTTATTATAGAAGCTTTGCCAATGGAAAATAAGGAGGTTTCAGACCGGCTGGACCAGAAGTTCCATTTTGGCCAGTTAAAACAGAGGCTAAACGAAAAGAGGGCAAAGCTCTACTTACCGGTGCCCGGGGAAGACGGTATTGTCCCTCAAACCGACCAGTATATGAGCTTAGAGCCCATTGATCTGGCACCTTATAAGGCCTCCGGAAAGGTCTTGGGAATCCACCAGGATTATAATATGGAGCAGATGGGGAAATTGATGGTTTCCAAACAGGCCGATACAGTCATGCTGGATTTTGTGCTGCCGGATTTATTTTCCTTGAAAACAAAAAGAGAAAATTTTATGTTTTATGAAGATAAGACCCTTCATGATTCATCCTTAAGCCGCTGCGTTCATGCGGTTTTAGCCAATGATTACGGAATGGAGGACATGGNNCATGCTCCATCGATCTGGGACCAAATATGAAATCTTCAGAGGAAGGAATTCACAGTGCCTCCATCGGGGGGATCTGGTTAAGCTGCGTCATGGGCTTTGGAGGGCTGAGGATCCGCCGTGGTAACCTAGAGCTTAATCCCAAGCTTCCTAAGGCATGGGATGAGCTTCGGTTTCCCCTGGTGTGGAAGGGCCAGAAGCTGACGGTTACAGTGGAAAAGAAAGGCGTTACGATCGCAAACGACGGAAGCAGCCCGGTGTCGCTTATGGTATTCGGAAGAAGCAGCAGAGTGGAACCGGAAGCATCTGTTTACGTGGAAAAGAAAACCTATGAAGCGGTTATTTTTGATCTGGACGGAGTGATCTGTCATACCGATCATTACCACTATCTTGCATGGAAAGAGGTGGCAGATGAGCTGGGGATTTATTTTGATGAGATCATCAATAACCGGCTGCGGGGTGTCAGCCGGAAGGAAAGCTTTGATATCATATTGGAACGGTATGATAAGGTCATGAGGGAAGAAGATAAGGAAATTTATCTGACGAAAAAAAATGAGGGTTATAAAAAGCTGTTGGAAGGCATGACCCCTTCCGATTTGTCTGCGGAAACAAAGAATACATTGATGGAGCTTAGAAAACGGGGGATCAAGCTGGCTATCGGCTCTTCCAGCAAGAACGCAGGACTGATCTTAAAGCAGTTGGGATTGGAACATTTTTTTGACGCAATCTCTGACGGAAATGCAATCACCCATTCAAAACCTCATCCGGAAGTATTTCAAAAGGCAGCTTCCATGCTGAACTGCAAGGCGGAAAACTGCCTTGTAGTAGAAGATGCCGAAGCAGGGCTTAAGGCAGCAAAATCTGGCGGAATGGATTGCGCAGCAGTGGGAGATGCGGTAAAATCTATATTAGCAGATTATAAGCTGTCAGCCTTTTGCCAGCTGCTGGAAATCGTTAGATAAGGAGGAATGCAGATGGAGGAACACAGGATAGAAATGGACATCCGCTCCGTACCTTTTAGCAGATACGGCTCTTATTTGGCATTTTCCCATCCTCAGGATGGCACGAAGGAATTTGACAGCCACATTGCGGTACGGGTACTTTACGGCGCGTTTTCCCAACAGGAGACTTATCCCATCATACCGATAAATGATGATGGGAAGCCGGAAGAAAAGATTTCAGTTTCCATGTCGCCCTGGGAACTTAATGTAACTTCCGAAACAGGAGGATACTCCATATGTTTTGGGGATGAGGAAGGGTTTCTCCTGAAAGCAAACAGCTCCGTTCTGATCACAAAGACAAAAGCGGGATCCTATGACAGAGTGATGGGCCACATGGATGGAAGCTTTGAAATAGCGGGAGATGATATGGCCCTCCATGTGACCCTGCGAAAAGGAAAGGCAAAGGATCAATCGGCATGTCCGGACAATGGCTTTGGAAGCAGCAGGACGGGGCTTCTTTTAAGCCCGGTGGNNTAATTACCCTTACCGGTTTAAGTCCGCAGAAAAAAGAGTACGGGAGCTATGCTTCATGCCGTCAGACGGTAAAAGAGGAATATCTGGAGTTTGAGGACCGGATCATGAAAGATTTAAAAAGGGCGGATCCTGCATATGAAAAAGCCGGAAGGGAAGCAGCTTATGTTTTGTGGCATTCCGTGCTCCAACCTTCCGGTTATATCAAAAGACCGGTAATGGTCATGACAAAAAATTGGATGAATATGGTATGGAGCTGGGATTATGCCTTTAACGGCCTTGCCCTGGTTTCGTCCCATCCGGAGCTGGCATACGGCCAGTTTTTAGCCATGGCGGACCAACAGGATGTGTATGGTGCATACCCCGATGCTTACCAGGCAAGGAAGATCATCCGTTCCTTTGTAAAGCCTCCGGTTCAGGGATTTATTCTAAAGAAAATGTTTCAGATCCATGATCCGGGCAGGGAAGTAAAGGAGAGTCTGTACCGTTCCGTCGCCTCCTTTACCGATTGGTGGCTGACCTACCGGGTGGAGGAAAACGGCATCCCTACCTACCAGCATGGCAATGATTCCGGCTGGGACAATGCCACAGTTTTCCGTCTGGGCTTACCGGTCCAGTCGCCGGATTTATCGGCCTGGCTTGTATTGCAGATGGAGTTTCTGGAGCATACGGCAAGGCAGCTTGGGTGGCTGCCGGAGGCTGAAGCGTGGAAGGAAAAGGGGGAAAATCTGCTTTCTAAGCTGCTGGACTATTTTGTGAGAGACGGCCGGTTTGAAGCGGTGAAGATTCCTGAGATGGAAGTGGTGCCTTCCGATTCCCTGATTTTGTATCTTCCCCTGATCCTTGGGGAGCACCTTCCAAAGGAGCTTCGGGAAAATCTGATATCAGGGCTTTTAGAGAAAGGCCATCTGGCCGGTCCCTGGGGATTTGCATCAGAGCCTTTGAACAGTATGCTGTTTGAAGAAGACGGATACTGGCGGGGAGCGGTCTGGCCAGCCGCTACCATGATTCTGGCAGATGCCTTGAGACAGTGCGGCAGACAGAAAGAGGCTCGCTATTATGCGTAACGTTTCTGCAGACTTTGTGTTGAAAATGGATTTTATGAAAATTACAGTGCACTGGACGGGCGGGGCCTAAGGGATCACGGTTTTACCTGGACAGCCAGTGTGTTCCTTATTCTGCTGCGTGATTATGTATTGGATTAGAAAGGAGAAGACTATGAAAATTTGGTGGAAAGAATCTGTAGTATATCAAATTTACCCCAGAAGCTTCTGTGACAGCAATGGGGATGGGATCGGTGATATAGGGGGGATCATAAGCAAGCTGGACTATTTAAAGGAACTGGGGATCGATGTGATTTGGTTGTCTCCCGTGTACGATTCTCCAAACGATGACAATGGCTACGATATCCGTGATTACCGTAACATCATGAAGGAATTTGGAACCATGGAGGAGTTTGACAGATTTCTAACAGAACTGCATAAACGGGGAATCAAACTGGTTATGGATCTTGTGGTAAACCACACCTCAGATGAGCATCCATGGTTTCTGGAAAGCAGAAAATCAAAGGATAATCCTTACCGGGATTATTATATCTGGAGAGATGGAAAAGACGGAAAAGAGCCCAATAACTGGGGATCCTGCTTTTCCGGGCCTGCATGGAAATATGATGAGGAGACAGATCAGTATTTCCTTCATCTTTTTTCCGAAAAACAGCCTGACCTAAATTGGGATAACGGGAAGGTCCGGACAGAGGTATACGATATGATGAAATGGTGGCTGGATAAGGGCATCGACGGATTCCGCATGGATGTGATCAGCCTGATCTCCAAACGGGAAGGACTTCCTGACGGTCCGGCCATGATCAATGGGTATGCCAGCTTTAATGTTTCAGCCAACGGCCCGAACGTTCACGAATATTTAAAGGAAATGAACCGGGAGGTTTTATCCGGCTACGATATCATGACCGTAGGAGAGTGTTCCGGCGTGACTCTTGAGGAAGCGGCCAGGTACGCATCCTCTGATGGAAGTGAGCTTAACATGGTATTCCAGTTTGAACATATGGATGTGGATGGGGATCCCGACAACAAATGGACGGATAAGAAGATGTATCTTCCGGATCTTAAGGCTATTATGACAAAATGGCAGAAAGGGCTTGAGGGAATAGCCTGGAACAGCCTGTTCTGGGATAATCATGATCAGCCCAGAGTTGTTTCCCGTTTTGGAAGTGACTGTGAGGAATACCGGGAACGCTCAGCTAAGATGCTTGCCACCTGCCTCCACATGATGCAGGGAACTCCTTATGTGTATCAGGGAGAGGAACTGGGCATGACCAATGTCCCTTTTGAAACTATCCATGATTTTCGGGATTTGGACAGCATAAATGCCTACTATGAGCTGACAGAAAAAGGAATTTTTACCCAAGAAGAAATGATGAAGTATTTAAGGTATAAGAGCCGGGACAATGCAAGGNNCGAAAGACTTCAGTATTCCATTATTATAAAAAATTGATCGCTCTGCGCCATGAGTATGAGATCATCGTTTATGGCAGTTACGAGCTGCTGCTTCCCGATGATCCGGATATTTATGCCTACGTAAGGACCTTGGGAGACAGGAAGCTTCTGGTCGTATGCAGCTTCTGCGGACGGACGTTAAATTACAGCATACCAGAGGAGTTTGAATCAGGAACCGTTTTGATCAGCAATTATGAAACAAAGGAGAGAAAAAACGGAGAGCTGAAACCATATGAAGCGCTGGTGATTTATCAATAATTTTATATTTAAGTGAAACGAAAAGGCTTTTGCAGAATAGTTCTTTGTGAGACTATTTTGCAAAAGCCTTAAAACCGTATAAAAAATCCCATTCAGTGGGTTATTCCGAATGGGATAAAAGTCTGTTCTATGAATTAAGCCATTGTGTTAACAGCTTTTGAGATTCTGGATACTTTTCTGGAAGCGGTATTCTTATGATATACTCCCTTAGTAGTAGCCTTATCAATCTCTGAGATAGTGTTTACTAAAATTGCCTGTGCAGCAGCCTTGTCACCGGCAACGATAGCAGCCTCTACCTTCTTGATAGATGTTTTCACTTTGGATCTGATCGCTTTATTTCTTGCAGCCTTTGTTTCGTTTACTAAAATTCTCTTTTTTGCAGATTTAATGTTAGCCAATCGGTACACCTCCAATAATATGATATATGATTATTCTTTGTTTTGCATCAAAGTCTGGACACGGACAGTTCAATGTAAACATACCTTTGTATTCTAACGAATTTTGACGCAGATGTCAATACATAATTCCCGTATTTTTGCAGAAAATACCTAAGAAATGCTGGAAAGCTTTATAGGCATCTCTTTATGTCCAAAAAGCATGGGCAGTAAATAGGAGCGCCATACTGGCATACCTTTATGCCCAAAGAACATGGGCAATAAAGAGGAAAGGTGGAAAAAATGGAAAACACATTTACAGTGCGTACAGACCTTGCGGTAGAAGAAAGAGAGAGTTTCCCGGGTGACGGCGGCGAGATATCAGGAGTGTCTTTACGGGAGTGGCATCGGGCAGACAGTCATATAAAAATGACCGAGGTGAAAATTCTTGACGAAAAAGGTGAAAAGGCCATGGGAAAACCCATTGGGACCTATATTACCCTGGAGGCCGATGAGCTTTCCATGAAAGATGAAGACTATCACAGAGAAGTTTCGGAGGAGCTGGCAAACCAGATCGAACGCCTCCTTGCAGGAAAAGATTACCGGAAACCGGATTTTCATGTGCTGGTGGCAGGACTTGGCAATGCTTCCGTAACACCGGATTCCCTTGGCCCCAGGGTCCTTAAAAATCTGCAGGTGACAAGGCATTTAAAAGTCCAGTACGGGGATGATTTCTGGAAGGGAAGGACCATGCCTATTATCAGCGGTATCGTTCCGGGAGTTATGGCCCAGACAGGAATGGAAAGTGCCGAGATTTTAAAGGGAATCATAAAAGAAACAGAGCCGGATCTCATCATTGCCATTGATGCGCTTGCAGCCAGAAGCGTAAAGCGGCTTGGAACCACCATTCAGCTTACGAATACAGGGATCCACCCAGGCTCCGGAGTTGGCAATCACAGACACAGCCTTACCTTGGAAAGCCTTGGTGTGCCGGTCATGGCCATCGGTGTGCCAACCGTTGTAGGGGCGGCAGCCATTGTCCATGATACGGTTTCTGCTATGATAGGTGCTCTTTCAGAAAGCATGGAAACAAAGGGAATGGGAGATTTCGTCGGTAAGCTGAATTCGGATGAACAGTATGATCTTATCCGGGAATTGCTCGAACCGGAGTTCGGACCAATGTATGTTACACCTCCGGATATTGATGAAACAGTAAAGGAACTTAGCTTTACCATCTCCGAAGGAATCCATCTGGCATTTTTGGGACAGGAAGTTTCGTAGTAAATGACGGGTATTCCGCATAGGATATTATGAATAATCTATGTGGGAAGGCGGTCATGAAGCAGAGAAATAAAGGTATTAACTGGTATATTAAAAAAATGATGTTTGCGGTAAGCCTGGTTCTGGCCGTTTTTCTCAGCATAAAAGAAGTTTCAGAAGTCGGAAAAAAGGCGGACCTTCATAAAGCGGAAAATTGGGCCAAAGAAGGGGCCGGACTTGGGGCTTCCTATATCTGGAGGCACCAGTATCCGGCCGCAACATGGGAAGAGAAAGACCAGAAGGGCCTTCTGTCCGACACCCATGAAAAATCCGTGATAACCGTTATCTGCGATTTCCTTTTCAGCCAGTCCCCTCTTTACCGGTATGCCGGCAGCAGCGGAAAAACAGAAACAGACCATGGGGAAGCGGATCCGGCCTATGAAGGATATTTAGAAAGCGGTAAATTTTATGAGGAACATAGTTTCCTTTTATATGACGGCGGTGAGGAAAGCGGAGAGGACGGAAGCATCAATGCCGGAACCCATAAGGCACAGCCGGCAGAACAGCCATCGGTTGGAGGAGATACGGCAGCCAGCCAGGAACCGGAGCAAAATCAGGCAGCTCAGACTGACCAGCCGGCAAAGACAGATAAAGGAAATACACTGAATGCGGATAAGGACCCTGCCATGACCTGTGCCTCCAGTGCCATATGGCCGATTGCAGGGACCGTATACCGCAAGGAGCAGCTGGCTGATTATGACTTCATGATTAAGCACTTTTACAGCGTCCATACCTCCACAACGGCAGGCAGGGATTTAATGAAATCAGATAAGTTCCTTTCCGAGGATTTTACACTGGAGGGCGGAAGCGACAAACCCCAGATTCTCATTTACCACACCCATTCCCAGGAGGAATTTGCGGACCACGGGCCGGATAATCCCACTGCCACCGTAGTGGGAATCGGAAACTATCTTACAGAGATTTTGACCGCAAAGGGCTATTCTGTGATTCATGATACCTCAGTTTATGATTTGCAAAATGGAAAGCTGGACAGAAACAAAGCATATACGTTTGCTTTGGATGGCATTACAGACATCCTTCAGAAGAACCCCTCCATTGAGGTGATACTGGATGTCCACCGGGNNGAGAATCTGCATATGGTAAATCAGGTCAATGGGAAACCAACGGCTCCTATTATGTTTTTCAACGGAGTCAGCCAGACGCCGAAGGGGCCTATTGAATACCTTCCCAATCCTTATAGAAACCAGAATCTTGCCTTCAGCTTTCAGATGCAGCTTGATGCTGCGGCCTATTTTCCTAATTTAACCCGGAAAATATACATAAAAGGTCTTCGGTATAACCAGCATTTAAGAGCTAGATCGGCCCTGATTGAAGTAGGTGCCCAGACTAATACATACCAGGAAGCGCTAAACGCCATGGAACCTCTGGCAGAAGTTTTGGATATGGTGTTGCAAGGAAATTGAAAAGGACATTGCTATCTATCTGTAATAATGCACCTGTCGAAAGATGGGTGTTTTCTTTAAAATTCAGTTATGATATACTTGTCTATATTATTAGGTAGGGAGAATTTCATAGAATATTTATTAGATAAAAATAAGATGGAAATTTGTGTAGGAATTGTAATAATAATATTGCCTTTATTTTTTTATAATAGTAAGTAGCGTTTTTTCTATAAAAACCCGTAAATGGGCATAGAAAAACCACCCTTGTATACTTTGGCCGGTATCGGGTGGAATTTTCTATTCATATACGGGCCAACCCCTTGTATTGGGGCTGTTGTTCCTTTACAATTAATCTAATACAAAATTACTTTATTTGCAAGTAAAAGTGGAGTCACTTTGGCATCACTATGATATTGCTGTGATACTGTAATTTTTAACAAGGACAGCAAATCGAGCAATCGTCCTTATTTCTCCAACGGAATTGTGAGGAAAATCAACGCTTTCACAGTGGACAATCCGTAATTTTAATGGTATATTTTTAAGGATATCATAGTAATCTGGCATATTCTGCCCTTGGGATGGGGCTGGCCGGAAAACATCAGAAACATCAGAAAAGAGGAATTAACTATATGGCAGCTGCCCAGCAGAATAAGATACGCAATTTTTGCATTATCGCTCATATTGATCACGGAAAATCAACCCTTGCAGACAGGATTATAGAGAAGACAGGTTTGCTCACCAGCAGAGAAATGCAGTCCCAGGTGCTTGATAATATGGACTTGGAGCGGGAACGGGGAATTACCATTAAAGCCCAGGCAGTCCGGACCGTTTATAAGGCCGGGAATGGCGAAGAATACATTTTTAACATGATTGACACTCCGGGTCATGTGGATTTTAACTATGAGGTTTCCCGTAGCCTAGCGGCTTGTGACGGAGCCATCCTGGTGGTGGATGCTTCCCAGGGAATCGAGGCGCAGACACTGGCCAATGTTTATATGGCCCTGGACCACGATCTTGACGTATTTCCGGTTTTAAATAAAATCGATCTCCCAAGCGCAGAGCCGGAGCGTGTGGTGGAGGAGATTGAAGATGTCATTGGGATTGAAGCCCACGATGCTCCCAGGATTTCCGCAAAGACAGGGGAAAATGTGGAGGCAGTTCTGGAAGCCATTATTGAAAAAATCCCGGCTCCAAAGGGGGACCCTGAGGCTCCTCTCCAGGCCCTGATTTTCGACTCCCTTTACGATTCTTATAAAGGCGTCATCGTTTTCTTCCGTGTAAAAGAGGGTACGGTGAAAAAGGGGGACAAGGTGCTCATGATGGCTACCGGAGCAGTGGAAGAGGTGGTGGAGGTAGGCTATTTTGGTGCAGGCCAGTTCCTTCCATGTGAAGTGTTAAGTGCCGGTATGGTAGGATATCTGACAGCCAGCATAAAGAATGTAAATGAAACTGCGGTGGGTGATACCATTACCAATGCAGACCGGCCCTGCAAGAATGCTCTCTCAGGCTATAAGAAGGTGACCTCCATGGTATACTGCGGCCTGTATCCTGCGGATGGAGCCCGTTATAATGATCTGCGTGATGCTTTGGAAAAGCTTCAGCTCAACGATGCTTCCCTGTTCTTTGAACCGGAGACTTCCCTTGCCCTTGGCTTTGGTTTCCGATGCGGATTTTTAGGCCTTCTTCATCTGGAGGTCATTCAGGAGCGTCTGGAACGGGAATACAATCTGGATTTGGTGACAACGGCACCCGGCGTTGTTTACCGTGTTTACAAAAAGAACGGCGATAAACTGGAACTGACAAACCCTTCCAACCTGCCTGATCCAACGGAGATTGAATATATGGAAGAGCCAATTGTCAGTGCTGAGATCATGGTGACCACGGAATTTGTGGGCGCCATCATGACTCTGTGCCAGGAACGGCGGGGTGTGTATCTGGGCATGGAATACATGGAAGCTACCAGGGCACTCTTAAGATATGAGCTACCTTTAAACGAGATCATTTATGATTTCTTTGATGCCTTAAAATCCCGTTCCAAGGGATATGCGTCCTTTGATTATGAATTAAAGGGCTACCAGAGGTCGGAGCTTGTGAAGCTGGACATCCTGGTGAACAAAGAAGAAGTGGATGCTCTTTCCTTTATTGTCCATGCATTATCCGCCTATGACAGAGGCCGTAGGATGTGCGAGAAGTTAAAGGATGAGATCCCCAGACAGCTTTTTGAAATCCCCATACAGGCGGCTATCGGCGGCAAGATCATTGCCCGTGAGACAGTGAAGGCTATGAGAAAGGACGTTCTTGCCAAATGCTATGGCGGTGATATTTCCCGTAAGAAGAAACTTCTTGAAAAGCAGAAAGAAGGTAAAAAACGTATGCGCCAGGTTGGTAACGTAGAGATACCGCAAAAGGCATTTATGAGCGTACTGAAATTAGATGATGAATAAAAAAAATCTTGAGATTTATGTGCATATCCCGTTCTGCGCGCGTAAATGCGCTTACTGCGATTTCCTTTCTTTTCCCGGAAACCAGCAGATGCAGCGGGAATATACAGAAAAGTTAATAGAAGAGATCAAATGCCAGAGTGCCAAAGTCAAAGAATACCAGGTTATAAGCGTATTCATAGGGGGAGGCACTCCTTCTATATTGGGTATAGAGGACATGACAGCAATTCTTCGTTCTCTTAAGGAGGAGTTTGAGATCCTTACCGATGCGGAGATTACCATGGAAGTAAATCCTGGTACGGTTACGGCTGAATCCCTTTCCGGCTACAGAGAGGCAGGGATAAACCGGATCAGCATGGGACTTCAGTCTGCAGATGACAAAGAGCTGCGCTATTTGGGCAGAATTCATACTTACGATGAATTCCTGAAAAGCTATCAGAGGGTCCGTATGGCCGGATTTGACAATGTGAATGTGGATTTAATCTCGGCAATTCCCGGCCAGACATTGGAATCATGGAAGAATACCTTAAAAAAGGTGACCATGCTGAAGCCGGAGCATATATCTGCCTATAGTCTGATCGTGGAGCAGGGAACTCCTTATTATGGCCGGTATAAGGAGGATGTTAAAATGGAAAACAATTCTCTGAAACCGGAAGAAGGTTATTGTCTTAAGTCCCTGCCGGATTTGCCGGATGAGGATACAGAGCGTGAAATGTATTACCTGACCCGGGAATTTCTGGCTGAGCAGGGATATGAAAGGTATGAAATATCCAATTACTCCAAGAAGGGTTGCGAGTGCAGGCACAATATCGGCTATTGGACAGGCGTGGAGCATCTGGGCTTAGGTCTGGGGGCTTCTTCCTATCTGAATGGATGCCGTTTTCACAATACTCCTGTTTTCAATGAGTATTGCAGCGCCCGTCTGGACCAGGAGGAAGCATTTCAGAAGGCGCTCAGGCAGGAGTTTGAACAGCTGACTATAGAGGAAAAAATGGAAGAGTACATGTTTCTGGGATTGCGTCTGATGAAAGGTGTCTCGGCTCATGAGTTTGTCAGTAACTTTGGCCACAATATCCGGAATGTTTACGGTATGGTGCTGGATGCGATGGAAGAGGACGGCCTTATGGAGTATAAAGATGGAAATTACCGCTTAACGTCCAGGGGAATCGACATCAGTAATTATGTCATGAGCCGGTTCTTAGCGTAAGCTGGAGCGGTATGCAGAATAATAGAATAATAATAATGATGATTATATTTAATACAATTAACTTCATATTTAATACGTAATCAAACTAATTTAATTTGCGTTATGGTAAAGTGATAAACGAAGATAAGAAGAGAAATTTTGGGTTTTATGTCCGATATTATCATACTATAACAAGAATCAGTAGTTCAAATATGCTTCTGACAGAGCTTCTGTCTGCTTGCATATGAGGTGAAACTTCGTTAAAAAAATGACAGCACGAAAAGATGATTGTTTTGATAGGTTTTCTTTTCAATGCCGAACAGAAATCTTCTTGTTTTATTGCAAGAGGGCTTCTGTTTTTTATTTTTAACTTTTCGGAAAGATAGAATATTTTTTTCCGAATTGGGAATGATTCGTATTTAAAATATATGGTATTGCGTAATAGGAGGACAACATGGATATGGCCTATAAACGAAAAGAAAGAATCGTTACAGATACGTTGATTAAAGAATATTGTATGTGGTTGCAGGGATGTGAAAAGAGTAAAGAAACGATAAAGAGATACCAGTATCATCTGTGCTTATTCATGCGATATCTCAATGGAAGACCTGCCAGTAAAGAAATAGTAATCATGTGGAAAGGCGTACTGCGAGAAAATATGGCCCCGGTAACTGTCAATGGTGCGTTGGCTGCACTTAATGGCTTTTTTAATTATTGCAAGTGGTTGGATTGTAAGGTGAAGTTCCTTAAAATCAGCCGTAATACTTTTTGCTCGGAAAACAAAGAATTATCAAAGACTGAGTATAAGAGACTGGTAAATACCGCTTTAAAAAAAGGAAATGAAAGATTGGCTTTACTGCTGCAGACGATCTGTTCAACCGGAATCAGGGTATCGGAATTACCTTTTATTACGGTAGAGGCTGCAGTCAAGGGAAAGGCGGAAGTGGATTGTAAGGGGAAGGTGAGAACAGTTTTTCTTACAAGACAACTATCCCAGATGCTAATATGGTATGCGCAAAAACAGCATATAAAGAGTGGTATGATTTTTATAACGAGGAATGGAGCTGCATTGGATAGAAGCAATATCTGGAGAGATATGAAAGCATTAGGTAAGGAAGCGGGAGTTACGCAGGAAAAAATATATCCCCATAATTTACGTCATTTATTTGCAAGGTCTTATTATGATTCAGAAAAGGATTTGTCCAGACTTGCGGATATATTGGGACATAGCAATGTTAATACGACACGTATTTATACCGTAGAGAGTGGCTATAACCATGTAAGACAGCTGGAAANNGAATTCCTCTTTTGTTGTAAAAGCAGAACAGTATCTCAAATTATTTTACTACATAAAGGAAATAAAATCCACTATTTTTCTTCAAAGTCTCCCTTTTACACAATTTACATACAATAAATGGGCCGGTGCGCTTTATTTTTGTGAAACCGGCCTATTGTGATGCTCATATTTAAATAAAGAACAGCCGGAATGACAAATAAAACCCGGTTCTTCTTTTTTTTTTACAACAAAAGAGGAATTCTGTTGTAATTTGCATGCAGATATATAAGGAGATCGCCAATTTTCCCTATGGCCGGGAAAACTCCTTAAAAATGCAGTTTAAGAGAAAGGAAGGTAGTAATGAGGAATGAAAAAGAAATTATGTGTGTTAACAGTCTTCGCGTTCACGGTAGGATTTTTAACATCTTCTTTTCATGAAGATGCCTTTGCAGCCGAAGGCTGGAAAATTGAGAACGGTGAATGGTCATACCTTGATTCGGATGATCAGCAGGTGACGAATGCTTGGAAAAAATCAAAAGATAGCTGGTATTACCTGTCATCTGCAGGGACGATTTTTAAGAACTGTATATTCAGTCTTGGAAACACCAGCTATTTTGTAGATGAAGACGGAAAGATGGTTCAAAACACCTGGATCTGGATCGATGAATCCAAGGATCCAGAAAAGAACTTTGAAGAAGGCTGGTACTATTTTGGAACAGACGGTAAGGCGTATCAGAGAAAGAACAACAGTTTCACAAAGAAGATCAACGGAAACACCTATATCTTTCAAGAAGATGGACGGATGCTGTCCGGATGGTTTGATGAAAATGGGAATTCTGTCAATGATTCAGATGATCCGTTTGTAGAGGGGATCTACTATTCCGGAGAAGATGGCATTCTGCTTACGGACAAATGGCTGGACTATGGCGAAATAGGAAGTGGGATCGGCGGTTCGGAACTGCTTAGTGCTATCACAGACCGCTATTACTCAGATTATGAAAAAATGTGGATCTATTTTGATGAAAATTCTAAAAAGGTTTACAGCAAAGGAGAGAACCTGCGGCAAAAGAATATCGGGGACTATACTTATGGATTTGATGAAAATGGAATTATGATCCCGTGGTGGAGCAAAGTGGCTACTATCAGCAATGCGGATAAAAGCAATCCAACCAGCTCTACTTCTGCAAGATTTTATTCCGCATATGATGGAGGCAATCTTTTTAAAAATATGTGGTTCTGGATGTATCCGTCGGAAAATCTGGATGAGACGGATTATTATGACCAGGAATGCAGCTGGTGGCATACGGATGAAAAAGGAGAAGTCTACCGAAACCGGATCCGTAATATCAGCGGAAAAAATTATGCCTTTGACGGAATCGGAAGGATGATGACCGGCTTTGTATTGTTTGACGGAAAATCGGAGTATGTGGCTCAGTACGATGTGGATTCCTGGAGCTCAGAAGATTTTATAAACGGCTCTCTGTATGGAATTGAAAAATCCGATCTGTATCTGTTTGCACCGGATGAATTAAATGACGGTTCCATGCAGATTGGTAAGGAGATCAAGGTGGAACTGGAGGATGGGGTTTTTACATTTGGATTTTCCGGAAACGGAAAGGCATATGGAAACCGGAACCAGCTTCAGAGAAAAGACGACAGGTACTACATCAACGGGCTTAAGCTGGAAGCAGATGAAGAATATGGCTATGGCGTGGTAGAGGTTCGGAAAAACGGAGAAACTTATTACCAGGTAGTAGATATTAACGGAAAGATCGTAAAAGGTGATAAAAAGGCAGTAAAAGATAAAGACGGAGGATATCTCCTCATTATCAACGACAAATTTGTATCCTGGGTGGGAGATGATGAAAAGCCCAGATGGAGAAACGGAGCTGATGGATCCGGTTTCTATCATTATGACAAAGACAACAAGGAGAATCCATATGAAGAGGGTCTGATTGCCGGTTATGGTACAGAGCCTTCCACAGATGAACTGCCTCCGGAAGAAAAGCTTAATTTCTAATCAGAGGAGATAACGGATATGACTATAATATGTAAAAAAGCAGGAATATCAAAAAAATGGTATCAGTCTTTGAAACGATTTTTTGTGATGATTCTGTCAGTTTGTATCATAGGGTGCCAGTTATTGCCGGGAATGAGCGTGATCGCGTATGCTTCTTCAGAGTTAATAAATGAAGATCTTGGGAACGGAGCAAGCGAGGCAACCGCATATAAATGGATTGGACCGAGAAGTGGAACAGGCGAATCCGGGGGGAACTCATACCGCTTTGACTTGTGCGGTTTGCAAGCGGGACAGACAGAATATAGCACAAGTGGAATTCAAACAACCTTTAACTGGCAAGGGTATGCAACCTACCTTCAGGTTGCTGGCGGCACCTCATATAAAGCAAATGGGGGCACCAACGGTGCAGTGGAAGATTTGGCCAGTATGGGAGTGGAATTCAAAATTGCGGTTTCACCAAGTCCGGATGACAAATATGTATTTGTAGACTATTACGTATATGACAAAAACGGACAGGGTGGAATTAATGGCAGGACTGTTAAATTGGGAACAGGTACAGATGTAATGATTGGAGGCGGAAGCGGTGGTTCGTCAGACGATTATGCTACGGTATACAAAAATAACCGCGGCTTTCATATGGTGAACCAATATACAAAGACAACCTTTGACTGCATCACAAGCGACAGTAATCTCGGTGTTACACCGCCGACCACCAGATGGATAGGCCATTATGGTTCATGGGGAAGCAACGTATTCAACGAAGGTGGAGGAGATTCGGTAAGCGGAATTGATTCAGGAATGGCTTATTCTTGGCATTTTCAGCTGCATCCATATGAGATGGTACATAAGCGTGTAGCCTTTGCAATCAGAGATACATCCTACTATGTATCAGATTTATATGGAAGTGACAGCAGTTCGGCAGAAGGGACATACACCAGTCCATATAAAACCATTGAATATGCTTTAAATAAGATTGGAAATAAAAAGGGATACATCTATGTGATGGATTATCCGGATATAACGGCCCCAATAGCAATATCCGGGTCTTCTTCAAAGGATATTACCATAGCAAGCACGGACTTTGATCATTCCGGAAATCCTACAAATGAAAATTCGGATTATATTAAGACCTTAAAACGGGCAGATTCTTATACCGGCTCCGTTTTCAATGTCTCAAGCGGGACATTAAAATTAACAGATATCATCCTTGACGGAAATGGCGTGGAGACTTCTTCCCCTCTCATATCCGCAGCTACCGGAACAGTTGAGATCAATAGCGGAGCAGTCGTGAAAAATTGCAATGGAACCTCAACTGGATTAGGAAGTGCAGTTGAAATAACGGGATCAGCAAATCTGTCAATGAATTATGGAACGGTGAAGGATAACATTTCTAATGGTAAGGGAACTGTTTACTTTGACAGTAACGGAAGCTTTTCTGTGAAAAATCTGGTAACCATACAGGATAATGTGAATTCCTCCGGAGAAAAAAGCAATGCTTATCTTACGCAGGGAAAACGAATTACTGTAAATGGAGATCTGGATGCTTCCCAGATCGGCGTGACTGCACAGCAGATACCGGATGCCTCGGTCGGAGATTCATCAGTAATTGGACAGGAAGTTGTTATCGCTGTTCCTTCGGCTGATTATTCAGGAAGCATTACCTCCTGCCCGTTTGCAGACAACTTTTTTGCAGATAAAGACACAGGGTATGGAACGGGGATTTATACCTCGGTTGGTTCTTCTGCTTTAAACAATTCAAAGAACACGGTCTTAAAGCGTAACGGATATACCGTAAGCTTTGCGTACCAGGATACTGCCACAGGAGGAACTGTGACCGGTGCACCGGATACCCCCAGCCTGTCCTTTGCATCAGGCGATGGGGTGGTGATTCTGCCGCCATCGGGCATAACTGGGTATGAGCTGACCGGAATCTCCATTGATCAAGGGACCGGCAGTACTTTAACTGCGGTGGAAACAGCAGGGACCGATTTCGGAAAGTTAACCGGAACCATGCCTGGACAGGATGTGGTAGTTACCTATGAATACACCCGGATCGATGCTTCCATTGCTTTTGTGGTCAACGGAGGGACGCCTCAGCCGCAGACACTGGCGGGAACGGCCGGGAACAGCGTAAACGCCCTGCTTCCCAGTGTGAGCAGGTACGGATACGTGTTTAACGGCTGGAGCAAGGTAAACAGCCAGACCAGTCCGGAATACATTACCTCCCTGCCGGCTTTGTATCCGGAAAACCCG
>DJBG01000134.1 GCA_002429965.1 Hungatella sp. UBA5982 | reverse complement strand
AGAAGAAAAGAATCCCGGCAGCGGGATTCTCCTCCTTCAGTGCTGGCATAAACAACCGTTTCTGCTCAGCTCAAAAAGCGATCCTTATGGGATCGTTTTTTTGCATATCATAGTCATTTTCTCTTGGGATTTTTAGGGAACCATCCCTTTTCTACCCTTTGCTTCTGTTCTGCAAGCTCCTTTATACTCCATAAGAGCGAGAAGCCAAGCACTGCCAAAAGCGCGGATAGAACTCTTCCAGTGCATGCAAGGGAGAAGCCGATGCACAGGACTCCCGCAATTAAAAAAACCGGCCAGATCTTCCCGCCAAAGTAATATTCTGATTTGATAACAACAGGATGTAATAATCCGATGATGAGAAACGTTCCGATACCGATTAGAATTCCATCATAATTCATATTTGTCACCGCCCAATTCATTTATAGTTGTTTCCGGCCTGCCAGCCTGACGCGTTTTAATAACAAAAACAAAAACATAATTATGCAAAATGAATGCTCCTATAAGAAGCAGACGTATAACCAGATTTCCGGTCGNNTTCCGGTCAATAAAAAGGCGATAAGCATCATCAGGCCTGCGGAAGCCTGAATAGTAAGCTTCTGTTTTCTTGTCAGTGACCGGTCGTATTCATAATCTTTTACGTATTTTGTATACAGGCTTGTGCCTCTGAACCAGCAATTGAGTTTTTCAGAACCTTTTGTGAAACAGAGCAAAGCCAGCAGTAAGAACGGCGTGGTAGGCAGGCCCGGTACCACCGTTCCCACGACTCCCAGGGCCATGGCCGCAATTCCTATACAAATATATATGACTTTCTTCAAAATATTAGCCCCCCTGTTCATTCCCCTTTAATGTTTGCCGTAGTCCGGCTGTATTTTTCATTATTAATATAATAGTATTGGAAATCATGGATATGTAAAACAACTTTCCGATTTATAAATAACAAAAGCATCAAAATATTCCATTCTGATGCTTTTGATACTTCATGATATCTCTAAATTCGAAAGCAGTCCTATATCAGAGCCGCTGTAATGATCGACATTTTGTAGACCTCATCTGCATTACATCCTCTTGATAGATCATTGATCGGAGCATTCAAACCCTGCAGAATTGGACCGAAAGCTTCAAAGCCTCCTAAGCGCTGTGCTATTTTATAGCCGATATTTCCTGCATCGATATTCGGGAAAATAAATGTGTTGGCATGCCCGGCTATCTGAGATCCCGGCGCCTTTACTTTAGCAACAGTAGGAGAAAAAGCGGCATCAAACTGCAATTCTCCGTCTACCGGGAAATCCAGATCCATGACTTTCAATTTTTCAGCAGCACCGCGCACCTTATCAACGGATTCGCCCTTACCGGAACCCAGCGTGCTGTAAGAAAGAAGCGCAACATTGGGGTTAATGGAAAATGTTCTGGCTGTTCTGGCTGTTTCTAATGCAATTTCCACCAGTTCATCTTCATTAGGGTCAACATTGATGGCACAATCTGCCATCGCATACATTTCATTGCCGCTTTCTGTCTGCCGGTATAGAATAAAACAGCTGGAAACAATCTTGCTGCCAGGTCTGGCTTTAATCAGCTGCAAAGCCGGCCTTACCGTATCAGCAGTAGAATAGGTGGCTCCGCCTAACAGACAGTCTGCTTTTCCCATTTTAACCAGCATGGTGCCGAAGTAATTGGCTTTTTCAAGGGCTGCCCGGCAGGCTGCTTCATCCATTTTGCCCTTTCTCAATTCCACCATTTTAGCTGCCATTTCATCCGATCCCTCATAGTTAAGCGGGTCTATTTTTTCAATGCCGTCTACGGGCCAGCCGTATTCTCTCGCAGCTGCATCTATTTCACCAGGATTGCCAAGAAGGACAGGCGTAAGAACACCATCTTTAAAAAGGCGGCTGGCGGCTTCCAGAATTCTCGGATCAGTGCCTTCGGTAAATACAATCTTTCTTTTTTGTGCTTTCAATGCGTCAACCATATTTTCGAACATATAAATTTCCTCCTCTGGTTAAATAATACATATATAGTAAAGTATAAACCCAATGACATGAATAAATCAACAAAGTTTCCCTTATATCCCAAAACTTATCAATAGGATCCCTCATGCCGTTGGTTTCTATGAACACATTTAACNNTCCTGCACACTCTCTGCTGTCACCGTTCCGCCATGGGCGGCAACAATGGATTTGACAATGGCAAGGCCAATGCCTGCCCCACCGGACTTCCGGTTTCTGGATTTATCGGTCCTGTAAAATCGTTCAAAGATTAAAGGCAGTTCATTTTCAGGAATCCCGATTCCCGTATCCTTTACCTTAACAATCCCCCACCGTTCCGTCTCATAAACCTCTATCCCTATGGCTCCGCCCTCTGGCGTGTATTTGACGGCGTTGGAAAGCAGATTGGCGACGACCTGGCTGAATCTGTTTTTATCCGCCTCGGCAAAGACCGCACTGCCCTCTATGGATAGGGACAAATTCTTCTTGCTGATTTCTCCCTTCATCGTATCTGACACCGTGCCCACTANNCGGGATTTATTTAAAACCAGGTTTTCGCCCTCAATCTTTGCCAGCTGCCCTAAATCCTCAACCAGGGTTCCAAGGCGCTTTACCTCCTCATGGCAGCTTTTCAGCCGTTCAGGTGTTGCATCCCACAATCCTTCTATCATAGCTTCCAAATGGGAACCAAGGGCAGTTAAAGGCGTCCGCAGCTCGTGAGCCACATCCGCAGTCATCTGTTTGCGCAGTTTTTCCTGATTATTAAGTGCATCGGAGAGATGATTGATTGCATCCGCAAGATCATCAAGCTCCCGTATCCTTGTTCCAGGCTCGAAACGGATGTTATAATTGCCCTTTGATATCTGTTTGGCAATATAGGCCGTTTTTGTGACAGGACGGGATATTCTGCGTGCAAGGAGACAGCCTACCACCACCGAGCAGGCGCTGGATAAGATACCGATGACCAGAAGGACCGTATTCATGACATTAATGAAATTAAAATCAGCCTCGTTCATAAAAAACGGGCCGTAATACTTAATGGAGACGGCTCCGACCGTTTTCCCATTCTGATCAATTTCAAAGGTGTGGTCCACAAAACCGCCCTCAGCCCCCCTCTCTTCCATACGCGCTGAAATTTCATTCATAATCTGTCCGCAAAGGCTCATGTCATGGTTTTCCGCATCCCATACCATGTTTCCTCCTACATCATACAGCTTCAAAATATACCCGTCATACAGGGCATTCATGCCGATGGCATGAACGTAGTCAAGCTTCCAGTTCCGTTTAAACCCATCGTACTGCCTGCTTAAATCATCTACGATATTTTCCCTGCGCTCCCGCCCAAGCTCAGTGATATACTTCTCAAACTCCCGGTTCATAAACCAGTTGGAAAGAAGGCCAATCAGCCCAATGGTGACCAGAAGCGTCAGTAAAATAGAAAGAGACAGCTGTTTTCTTAAGCTCTTCACTCTCCATCCCCTCCGAATTTATATCCCAGTCCCGGTATGGTACGCACATACACCGGGTTTTTGGGATCGTCTTCAACCTTTTTCCTAATGTTTTTAATGTGACTGTCTATCGCCCTGTCATATCCTGCAAAGCCCTTGTCCATAGCCGCCTCGATCAGCTCCTCCCGGGTAAAGACTTTCCCTGGGTATTTGATGAGCACTGACAGGATTTTCAGTTCGCTGGGCGTCAGAGTCAGGCTGATTCCCTTTTTACGAACCTCATTTTTCTCAAAATCAATTACAAGATCCCCGTTTCTCCAGGAATTCCTTTTAACAAGGGGTACCAGGTCGCTTTCTGTCCTGCGGAGAACAGCCTCAACCCTGGCATACAGTTCTTTTAAACCAAAGGGCTTTACAACGTAATCATCCGCCCCAAGGCCCAGCCCTTCCACCACATCGTTTTCATCCACCTTGGCGGTCAGCATGATAATGGGAACCCGGGATTTTTTTCGGATAGCAATGCACACCTCTTCTCCTGAGATATCCGGCATCATAAGATCCAAAATAACAAGAGAAATATTTTCCGAATCAAATATCTCCAGGGCCTGACCGCCGTTTTCGGCAGGGAATGTGTGGAATCCCTTGCTTTCCAAAAGCAGGCAGACGACCTCCACTATTTTAGGTCCATCATCCACGACCAGTACATTTTTGCTGTTTTTAAGCATTCTAGCACCTCTATCTGCGATATCATGAACCGCAGGTTCATGATCAGCATCCAGCCTTCGAGCCGATGAGCCAGCTCATCTTCACTCTCTTGCACTCATTAGAAAATAAAACGCGAAAAGCGGGAACCGCCCTATTTTGCGGTTCCCGTCCTCTCTATTTGTTATTCAATGATATCATATCCCTGGTCTTCAATCTCAGATTTGATTGTCTGGACGGATGCCTGATCCGGGTCATGATCCACGGTTACGGTCTTTGCTGCCAGATCTACCGATACACCGGATACGCCGGCTAACGCACCTACCGCATTTGTGATCGCCTTTACACAGTGTTCACATGCCATTCCATCTACATTTATTACTGATTTTGCCATTTGAGTTACCTCCGTTATAATTTATTATTTTAAATTAAAGGGTTTTAAAAATTTATAAACCTCTAATGTCTTTCCGCCTTCCATTACAGAAACCGGGGCATATACCCAGCCTTCCACTTTCTCCGGATCAACACCGGCTGCAATGAGAGGTTCGGGGTTCAATACAAAAACAATGTCCTTATCCTGATTTTGGTTTTTAACGGTATTTGTTTCCATGTTTTTCGCCCATTCAAACATGTTGCCGCCTCCCAGCTTTACCCCATAGTGGTCAAGATCCATATGGTAGTTGATAAAGCTGCGGTGCTTATTTACGATCTGCCCATAGGCTGCAAGAGGAGTTGCATCTCCCTTATAAACCGGCTTTTCAGTTCCAAGCTTGGTTCCTACCATCAGCATTCCATCATAGGCCGAATAGTTATCCGGCAGCTTATCAGCATCAAGTCCTGCATTTACAAACGGGGCCGAATCAATCTCCAGCATAACGTCATGTAAAGGGCTCTGGCTGTAATCTCCGCTCCAGATAAAGCGTACACCGCCATCCGGCGCATTTAAGGACCAGCCTCCATTGATTTCATCAGCTTTCACATTGTCGGGGATCGTATTTAAAATTGTTTCAAAGGATGTGATAGATTGTTTTCCGACTACATCCAGTTTTCCCCCCGCTGTCTGTACAACCGCTGCAATGATTGCTCCCACCAATACGACGGCTGCTCCCACTGCTGCAATTAATTTTCCATTACTGTTCATATCCGGTTCACCTCGTTCCTGTGGTTGGTTTGAATCGTTTCAGCCGCAATGCATTGGTCAGCACGGAAACTGAGCTTAAACTCATGGCTGCTGCCGCAAAAATCGGGTTGAGAAGCGGCCCGTTAAAGAGCAGATGCAAAAGCCCTGCAGCGATGGGGATTCCGATCACATTATAACCGAAGGCCCAGAAAAGGTTTTGCTTGATGTTGCGGATGGTCTGCTTGCTTAAGTTGATTGCTGTCGGCACATCCATTAAATCAGAACGCATGAGAACAATGTCAGCGGATTCCATGGCTACGTCTGTACCGGAACCGATTGCGATACCGATATCAGCCTGGGCAAGTGCCGGAGCGTCGTTGATTCCGTCACCAACCATGGCTACCTTGCGGCCTTCGGCCTGCAGTTTTCTGACCTCGTCTGATTTATCCTGAGGAAGTACCTCGGAAAGTACCCGGTCAATTCCTACCTGCTTTGCAATGGCTTCTGCAGTTCTCTTATTGTCTCCGGTGATCATGGCTACTTCTATGCCCATCTTATGGAGCTGTTCAATAGCCGCCCGGCTGGATTCCTTTACAACATCCGCTACAGCTACAATACCTGCCAGATTTCCGTTAATGGCCACATACATAGGTGTTTTTCCTTCCCCGGCCAGCTGGTCCGACGCATCCTCCATTCCTGCTAAAGAAATGCTGCGTTCCATCATCAGCTTCCGGTTCCCGGCAAGGATATCTTCTCCGTTGATCTTCGCTTCTATCCCCCGTCCGGTTAAGGACTCAAAATGCTCCGCTGAAAATAAGGTAAGTCCTGCATCTTCCGCGCCATNNCCAAGGCACAGGGGCAGGCGATAACCAGAACTGAAATAAATATGGTAAGGGCAAACTTTAAGTCTCCGGCTGTGCCGATATACCAGGCAATACCGGAAAGCAGGGCAATCACACAAACGACAGGAACGAAATATCCGGAAACAATGTCAGCCATCTGTGCAATGGGCGCCTTTGATCCCTGGGCGTCCTCCACCAGCTTGATGATTTGTGCCAGGGCGGTGTCGCTGCCGATCTTTTCCGCTCTGAACCGGATGGTACCCGTTGTATTTAAGGAAGCAGCATAAACCTGGTCCCCTTCTTTTTTATCCACCGGCATACTTTCACCGGTCAGCATGGATTCATCAATGGCAGTGTGGCCGCCTAACACAGTCCCGTCTACGGGGATCTTTTCGCCGGGCTTTACTAAAATCATATCACCGATTTCCACTTCGTCAATAGGAATTTCCTTTTCCACACCGTCTTCAAGAATAATTGCTGTCTTGGGAGCAAGGCCCATCAGCTTCTTGATGGCTTCACTGGTTCTTCCCTTTGAAACAGCTTCCAGGGATTTTCCCAGCAGGATCAGGGTGATGATGACTCCTGCCGATTCAAAATACAGGGAATCCACTGCCATAAAATGTCCTTCTGCAATCTGGAACATGTTGTAGATGCTGTAAAGAACAGCAGCCGTGGTTCCTATAGCGATCAGAGAATCCATGTTTGGACTTCTCTGAAACAGGGCTTTAAAACCAATGGTATAGAACTTATAGCCAACGCCTATGACCGGAGCCACCAGCAGAAGTTCCACCAGAGCATAGATCAGGGGGTACTGCATGGGGGCGATCCCTGCCGGGAAGGGCAGCTGTATGATATTGATCATGGGCGCCATGGCAATGTAGAGAAGGGGAACAGAGAACACCGCTGATACGATGAACTTCGTCCAAAGAGTCTTGATCTCCCTTTGCTTGCGGGCCCGGTCCTCATCCGCTGCATCTGCTTTGTTCACTTCCAGGGCCTTNNGCCGACATCCGGACCTTTTGGGGATCGTAGGTAATCGTAGCTTTTTCCGTTGCAAAATTTACCGATGTGCTAATCACGCCTTCCAGCTTTCCAACGGCTTTTTCCACACGCTTGGCACAGGCCGCACAGGTCATTCCGCCAATGGGTATGGTCACTTTGGCATCATCGGATTTTTCCACCACCTCATATCCGATCTTTGATACTGCTGCCTTAATAGAGGAAAGCTCAAGGGTGCTGCTGTCATATTCCACAAAAAGCTTTTCACTTGCCAGATTTACATTTGCCTGGCTGATACCGGAAAGCTTCCGCACTGTTTTTTCAATTCTCTGCGCACAGGCTGCACAGGTCATTCCTCTTATATTTAGGATTTGACTTTCCATACTTATTCACCTCACTATTTTTTACTGCCCTTCCTTTAGGCGTCCCCTCCGGCGTCGGCAATGATCACTATAATGCTAATTTTTCCATGGTCTCCAAAAATATGCTATCCTGTTGTCTTGTATTTTTCGAGCACTCATGTTATTATTATGGCACTAATTGCGAAAATTGCAAGTATGCACTTTTTTGTGTTATAGTACCCAAAACGATACTAAAGGAGGAGACTATTGATGAACAGCGACTGCACAACTTATCATTGCCCGGTAGACGCCACATTGGATATGATCGGAGGGAAATATAAGGCCCTTATCTTATGGCACTTAATCAACAATACCCTTCGGTTTGGAGAGCTTCGTAAGCTTATCCCCCAGGCAACGCCCAAAATGCTCACCCAGCAGTTACGGGAACTGGAAGAAGATCATCTGATCATCCGTACCGTATATCCGGTAGTGCCGCCAAAGGTGGAGTATATGCTTTCGGATCTGGGAAACAGCATCCGTCCTATACTGGAAACCATGTATAATTGGGGAGCAGATTACTTAAGGCAGAATGGCCTTACCGTAAGCTGCTCCATGAAATTCCCCACAAAAGATTTTTAATAAGAAGCCTTCCAGTTGGCAAATATCTCCTTNNAAATAGGCCAGGGATTGCATCCGCCTGCCTCCACTTCCACCCGGTTCATAGGAAAACGGTTTCCGCAGTTCTGGCACACAAGAACATCTCCATCCTGCTTATAGTATCCTCTTCCTGAATCATAACATACCTGGCAGGTGTTAAATGCTGTCCGGATCGTTCCATCCGGAGCCTTGACTGCAATGACCTCCATCTGGGTACCGTCTACATCAACCGGATAAAATTGGGCCGTACTTGAAATATCCTTTACTGGAATTACAAGTGTCTCTCCATTCCCTACCTTTTGGGTGCTTTCTGCCGCTGCTTTGGTTGGTTCTGTTTTCTCCGCCTTTTCCTTGGGTGAACATGCGGTCAGGGCTGCGGCAGCTATCATCAGCACTGCCAGCTTCATTGGAAGCCCCCTGCGTTTCTTTCCGTTTCTCTTGTCATAACCGCTCTGAAATTTCTGTAACATGAAAATATCCTCCTGAATTTATACTTTGTTAATCCTTTTTCTGTTTGTTTCCCATAAAAAACATTGCTATGATAATACCAAAAACCGGGAGTATGCAGTGCCAGTGACTTAATAACAAGCTCATCAATCAGTTCTCCTTTCCTCACTTAAACAGATAGATTCCCTGTTTATCCGCAGCAGGAAACGCCTGCTCCCTGGAAGGTATCTTCGGGCCAGATAAGGGTCTTAAAGCTGCTTATTTCTTTCTTAATGGCGTCCATATCTAAGTTATTTAAATCATCCACAACCTTGATATACCCATAAAAAGCATTGTCCCCTGTGGAAAAGTCAAAGCTTCCTGCGGGTGTGAAATAAAAGTTGTTTTCTCCCTCGTCAAGAGGAAGCTGGGTTGCGAAATCCGGAACAATAAGCTGGGTTCCATAGGTGGAATCAGAAGTATTGTCAATGATATTCCACTCCACATCAACACCGGATTTCACCACTGCCGCTGCCGGCTTAAAACCATCATCCGTTAGCTCCATGGTAATTCTCTGAATGCTGTTTCCGTATTCATCTGTGGCGTCTTCCGCTACCGCAATCTCATCCGTTGGAATCGTATAACCGGCTGCTACCGGCTCTTCCGGCGCATATTCTTTTAATACGCCCTCTCCATCAGAGCCTGTGCTATTCTTTGTATCTCCTTCTTCCGTCACGGAGATGGAACCACGGATCATCCCCATCCAACAGCTGTAAGAGATCTTCCCTGTTTTTTCAGGAGTAAATTCAATGACGTTTTCACCGGTCTTAAAGGAATATTCAATATTAAGATCCCGGATGATCATCCGGTTGTTGCAGCCGTTTATGCTACCATTGGGCGCATCGATGATCCATTTTACCGGAATCCCTTTCTGAACATTGATGTTGGGATACCTTCCCGGAGAAAGTGTACTGTTTATGATCTGAACACCGTCTTCTATTTTTATATCATTCTTTTTCTCCTGCTCTCCGGCCGCATAGGCGTTATTACCTCCATTTGAGAGTAAGTCCGGCGCCTGGAATCCCGACAGGCTTAATCCCTGGGAAAACATGGACATTCCCAGTACCACAACTAACACCGCTCCTACTGTCATGACCTTGCTTGGNNTGCTGAGGAAAGGGCTCCAAGGCCGAACATAAGAGGTACGGTACCGAGACTGAACAGGAACATGGACAAAGCGCCTGAAAAGGGGTTACCGGTTGACAATGCATAGATCTGCATCGCCTGTAAGGGGCCGCATGGCATGAGGCCGTTTAACAGGCCCACGATCAGAGGACTGCTGCTTTTTGATTTTTCCTTGTCAATTTTTCTTGCGAAAATTTGGGGCATTCTCGGATTCAGCCTGCGAAGCCACGGGAAAATTCCCAGCATGTTTATGCCCATAATGACCATGAACACTCCGGCTGCCAGCTTCAAGACTCCCTGAAGAGTATTTGAGAATGTTACCACCGAACCCAACGCTCCCACCAGGAAGCCTACTGCAGTGTAGGAGATCACCCGTCCCAGGTTATAAAGAAAAGTGGGCCGGAATGTAGAAAAGCGGCTCTTTTCTGAAGCAGCATCTCCGCTTCTGGGAATGCACTGGGACAAATTGATGCCGCCGCACATTGCCACACAATGAACAGAGGTAACAAGGCCGATGACAAACAGCATTCCATAGCCCATCTTTTCGTCTGCCAGCTGACTTGGCACGAGCAGATTTAGAAGCCCGAACTGCTGGATCAGCATGTACAGGGATGCAATGATGATCAGAATTCCAATGGCCCGGCTGGTATCCGGTTTCTGCTGTTCATGATCTGTTAATACCTTGTAATCCAGACCCTCAATGATCCCTACTATGCTTTTATACGAAATAATATCTGTATCAAAGGTAATGATAGCAGTTCCGGCGCTGTAGCTTACCTCCGCCTTTTCGATTCCAGCCGTATTACGTAATTTTTTTTCGATTTTATTTTGACAGCTTATGCAGGTCATCCCGCCGATCCGTATTTTCTTAGTTCTTACAGCAGATCCCATCGTCTGTCCTCCTTTTTAATTTCTGAATCAAAGAATAGCAGGACGATATGTAGAAATTGTGTAGATGAGGATTTTTTTCAAATAAAATCCGTCTGATAATCGTTGTTATTATTCTGGCAATTAAAAAGGCGGAAGGAAACAGGTTGGGGACAATGAGTATCATACAAAAAAACACGTGCATATCGTTCTTTCAAACGACATGCACGTGCACAATATGTATTTAAAATTACTCCGCCTGATTAAGCCTTATATCCAGACAAACGTCTCCGATGGATGTGGTCACACAGCAGGCAGTGTGGAATGTATATTCTCCGTTCTCATCCGGCTTGCGCAAAACAGGGGGAAGGATATCACAGGTCAGATCCTCACCTGCAAGCATGGTAAGAACATTTCCGCTGATAATATTGGCGACCTCAGATACGGCAGAGGTAACAAACTCATCCACTGCATCAAATTCCATGCCGCTCATGATATTTACGATACCGAGAGATGTCTCATGAGGAAGACGGTAAATTACCTCCCCCTTAAGATCTCCAATAAAGCCGATGGATACGTCCAGTTCGTCCTCGCACGCAAAGGAATCTGCAGGGTGATCGGAAACATCGTTAAGCTCAAGCATCAGCTTAAATACATTCCGGGTTGCTTCTAAAAAGGGGCCGTAAAGGTCAGTCATTCTCAGCCACCCCCTTTGAAATCGCATAAGTGGCAATGCGCTGGTCTTCCGCCGCAACATGGTTGATAAGCCATGCCATAAGCTTTCCTGCGAACTTCTGCATCAGCTGCTCGTCATAACCGCTGCGCTCATATTCTTCCGTAACTGTAAGGACATAATTTACCATATCGGTATGGATCTTCTTATGCTCCTCCCTGCCTGGATAACCGATTTTCTCCTGGTATGCCTCCTCGTCACGGAAATGCTCTACCACATACGCATTCATAAATTCCAGCGTTTCATTAACCTTTTGTACCTTCTCATCCCAGGAAGCGGAGGAACGTAACACTTTCATAAAAACCTCTACCCGCTGAAACAGTTCCATATGCTGTACATCAATCAACGGAACCCCCAGCTCATACTTGTCCTTCCAAAGCATTGTTATCCTGTCCTTTCTGTAAAATATACCGGCTCATAAAGCCGGTACATCGTTTATCATTCGTTTGAAATCTTTGTTCATGCCTGTATTATAGCACGATTCGGATACAAGTCAATGTTCAAATTACATCAGGGAAACGACCAGTTCTTCACATATCTGCTGTACACTTTTATGATCGGTTTCTACGATTATATCCGCCGCTTTTTCATAAAAATCCTTACGTTTTGCCATAAGCTCTTTTATAAATTCCACGTTCATATTTCCATTTAAGATTGGACGCCCGCCATCATCCTTTACCCGCGCCAATATGGTCTCAGGTCTGGCAGTGAGAAGTACGATACGGCTGCCCTTTTTAAGATTTTTAACATTTTCCTCACGCATAACCGCGCCGCCGCCACAGGAGATAATGGTCTGGCGGCAGTTTTGCAGGTTAAGGATCGCATTGCTTTCGCAGTCCCTGAAGTACTCCTCTCCATATTTTTCAAATATATCCCGGATCGGCATCTTCTGGTCTTCCACGATCATGGCATCCACATCCACTTCCTTCATGGCCAGCATATTCCTCAAGTACTTGGATACCGTACTCTTTCCTGTTCCCATAAACCCAATGAGGGCAATATTATGGCCAAACAGACTTTTGGTCTGTACACATTTGCTTTCCTCATGGATCTGTTTAAAAATACTTAATAATTCATCGCAATAAGCGTGGTCTCCTATTGCTGCAAGTAAATCTTCATGCCGGATGTTCTCCTCTTCCGGAAGAAATATGGGCAGACCTTGTTCCTTTTTATATTCCATGATTTCTGCTGCGTAACCAAGACGCTGCTTCAATAGATCTAAAATCTCCTGATCGCAGCAGTTCAAATCTTTTTTTATTTCATTCAGCTCTCTCATTCCGTCTCTCCACAATTATCCTGATTCCTTGTATTTTTTACATTATACATAATATGGAGGCAAGCTGTAAAGCAATTCTTTCCGTTTCTTTTTATCGGCCCAAATAGGAACCGGCAGTATGAATCTCTTCCCTTAAGAGTCTGAATCTGCCCACCTCCTGCTGAAGTAACTGCGCCTGGGCAGCCAGTTCTTCACTGGAAGAAGAGCTTTCTTCTGCTGTCGCAGCATTTGTCTGGACAACAGCAGATACCTGGGATAGCCCCTGATTGATCTGCTCTATCACCTGTACCTGCTGAGAAGAGGATACTTCGATCTCCTTAATCTCCTGTTCCACTGACACCGCCTTTTCTGCGACTTCCAGAAGAACCTTTGCCGTCTCATCTGCTAATTTCTCACCCTCTGCAACGCTGGTCACCGAATGTCTGATCAAATCGGCCGTCTGCTTGGCTGCTTCCGCAGATTTTCCGGCAAGACTCCTGACTTCATCTGCAACCACTGCAAATCCCTTGCCAGCCTCTCCCGCGCGGGCGGATTCCACAGCCGCATTCAGGGCAAGAATGTTCGTCTGGAATGCAATATCTTCAATTACCTTTGTAATGCTTGATATCTTATCAGAGGCCGACCCGATTTCCTTCATCGCCGCATTCAGCTTTCGCATATATTCGTTGCTCTCATTCACTCCAGCTCCTGCCTGTCCAACATAGACCGCAGCTCTTTGAACATTTTTCGCATTTTGTTCCGCCTGCTCAGCCACGTTACTGACGGAAGCATTCAGTTCTTCAATCGTAGCTGCCTGTTCGGCTGTTCCGGAAGCAAGGGCCTGAGCCGCAGAGGAAACCTGTTCTGCCCCAGCATTGACCTGTTCGGAAGAAGTGCTTATTAATGAGAGTGTGTTATTTAAATCTTTTCTGATTTTCTGCAATGCAAGTCCAAGAATATCCTGGTCGGAACGAAGGGGTACTTCATTCGTAAAATCGCCGTTGCTGATCCTGTCCGCAGCATCTACCTGTTTTCCAATGCTGTCGATCATTTTAGTAAAGGCACTGGCAAGCTGACCGGTTTCATCTTTTGAATCAATATTGCCAAGCTCCACATCCACATGCCCCAGGGCGATCCGATTGGCTGCCTCCACTACCTTCTCAATTGGATGACTGATCATTTTCGAGATTTTTGACCCTAAAAATACAGCTACACCGGCTCCAATTGCAACAAAAAGAACCAGGACAGCGGTCAGCCACAACGCAGTATCATGATTGGCAATATTTGTATTTCCGGCTTCCGCCATCCGGTTATCGATTAATTTGTTGAAATTATCAAACATCTTTTGAATATTATCGGTTTCCTGAAAGAGCGCGTCCCATGCAGCAGCCTCNNAGCCTCATTACCTGCCTTTGCCGCCTCCATACACTTCTCTACAGCCGGCTTAAAAGAATCGTTAAACAGCGAAACAGACTCATCTAAAAGGGCAAAGGATTCCGAATTGCTTATTGTCTTGCGGTAAGCCTCTGTGCTTGCCAGGAACTTCTCCGATCCACGGTCAAAATCAAGCTTCAGCTCATCAAGTTTCTGCGCATCTCCCGCATAGATTACCATGGCCCTGGAGTCCACCCGGAACTGATAAAGGCTTTCAACCGCCCCAAACAGATCTTTCATAGGAGCCGTCTGCCCTTTGTACATGTAAGTATCCATTTGACTGATCCTGGTAAGCCCGGCGATTCCTGCACCTCCAATCAGTAACATAATAAGTGCCAGGCCTAAAAAACCTGTCAGCAGTTTTCGAGAAATTCTGAAATCC
>DJBG01000164.1 GCA_002429965.1 Hungatella sp. UBA5982 | reverse complement strand
ATGCAGCCGCTAAGGTGTGTGAACTCCTGGCAATGGGAGGGTCTGCAAATTCCCTTTTATGGACACAAATCAAGTCGGATGAGACGGGAAAGCCCATTGCAGTTCCTTCTTCCGATACCGCCACCACCCTTGGCGCTGCCATTCTGGCTGGCGTAGGAGTAGGCGTCTATGGGAATTTTGAAGATGCGGTAAAGATAACAGTTAAAAATAAGCGCTACCATGTACCAAATCAGGACAATCGGGAGGTATATGACCGGAATTACCGGAATTATCTGGACATATACGATTCCTTACAGACAATTATGGAAAAGTAGGAGGATGAAAATGAAAGCGGCAGTAGTTTGTGCAAATGAAAATGTGAAATATCAGGATTATGAGGAACCGGTGGCAGGACCGGGACTGGTAAAAGTGAAAGTGAAAGCATCCGGCATATGCGGTTCTGATATACCCAGAGTACTGCATCATGGAGTCCACTATTATCCCATCGTGCTGGGACATGAANNATTCCGGTGATGTGGTGGAAGTAGGAGAGGGCGTTAAGAAAATTAAGGTCGGTGACAGAGTATCCGGAGCACCGTTGCTTCCCTGTATGAAATGTGATGATTGTCAGAATGGAAACTTTTCCCTTTGCAAGCATTACAGCTTTATCGGTTCCAGACAGCAGGGAAGTAATGCGGATTACGTCGTATTACCGGAGCAGAACGCGGTTGTGTTTGATAAGAGCATTTCCTATGAGCAGGGCGCCATGTTTGAACCATCTACTGTTGCCCTTCATGGGATTTTCCAGAATGAGTATAAGGGCGGTGAGTATGTTGCTGTTTTAGGCGGCGGAACCATAGGCATGTTTACGATGCAGTGGGCTAAAATATTTGGTTCCAGAAAAGTGGTGGTATTTGATATCAGCCATGAGCGTCTGGAGCTTGCAAAAAGGCTGGGATCCGATGAAACCGTCAACACCACAGAAGATGGCTATATGGAAAAGGCCATGGCTATCACTGATGGGAAAGGGTTTTCTTACGTATTTGAGACAGCCGGACAGATTCCCACCATGCATATGGGCTTTGAACTGGCGGCTAATAAAGCCCATGTGTGCTTTGTAGGCACTCCCCACGAGGAACTTGAGTTTACTCCGGCCATGTGGGAAAATATGAACCGGAAGGAATTTCATCTGACCGGTTCCTGGATGTCATACAGTTCCCCATTCCCTGGAAAAGAGTGGAGCCTGACTGCACACTACTTTGCGACTGGACAGCTTAAGTTCGATCCGGGTTTTATCTATAAAAAGGTTCCCATGAGCCAGGCACAGGAGGCCTTCCAGATGTTCAAGTTACCAGGCCAGGTCAAGGGAAAAGTGCTGCTGGTAAATGAAGAATAGGAGGCAGCCATGATACTGACGGTGACACTGAATGCAGCAATTGATAAACGCTATGTAGTGGATGGGTTTTGCATAGGAGAAGTAAACCGGGTAAAGGAATGTACTTATACTCCGGGCGGAAAAGGACTGAATGTTTCCAAGCCGGCTGCTATTGCCGGTGCCCAAGTGGTTGCTACCGGTTTTATCGNNAGCTATATTGAGGATTCATTAAAGCCATTTGGGATTAAAAGTGCATTCTGTCATTTAAAGGAGGAAAGCCGTTCCTGCATTAATATCTGGGATGAGAAAAATAAAATCCAGACTGAATTTCTGGAGCCGGGTTTTACAGTTTCAATGGAAGATTTCTGGCGGTTTACTGGGCAGTTTGAAGAATTGGCCAGACAGGCAGAGGTGGTGGCTATATCTGGAAGCGTTCCAAAAGGTCTTAATGGAACTGCATACCTGCGCCTGATAAAGATTGGAAAAGACCTTGGAAAAAAGGTGATACTGGATACCAGCGGATCGCTTCTTGAGATGGGGATAGAGGCCCAGCCAACCATGATTAAGCCAAATTTGGACGAAATCCGGATGCTGACCGGAAAGTCCTGTGACAGCCTGGATGAGATGATCCGGGCAGCCGGTGAGATCCATAGGCGTGGAGTGGAAATCGTGGCGGTTTCTCTTGGAAAAGACGGATCCTTCGTTGTTTGTGATACGGGAGTTTACCGGGCCACAGTGCCAAAGATCCATGCGGTTAATACGGTGGGGTGCGGGGATTCCATGATTGCCGGTTTTGCCCTGGGGCTTAGCCAGGGCCTGCCTGTGGAAGATATCCTTAGAAAAGCCAGCGCTATTTCAGCAGCCGCAGCATTAAGGGAAGAAACCGGATATTACAGACTTGAGGATATGGAACGGCTTCTGCCGGAGATTGAAGTATGCAGGATCGGGGGGTGCAATGAACTATCAATTGGAGAATGACGATTTGTGTGTGGAATTTACAACAAAAGGCGGAGGTTTGACCTCAATCAGGGACAAGAGTGGACGGGAATATTTATGGCAGGGAGAACCCCGGTATTGGAGCGGTCAGGCGCCTGTGCTGTTTCCCATCTGCGGAAGTCTGAGAGAAGACCAGGCAGTGACGGAAGATGGAACGCCGGTTCACATGCCAAGGCATGGCATTGTACGGAAGGAAGAATTTAAACTGGAATTCATTTTCAAAGACAAAATTTGTTTCTCCATTGAGGAAAATGAGTCTATGCTTGCTCAGTATCCCTATCAATTCCGTCTGTCCATCACTTATACGCTGAAGGAAAAGCAGATACAGGTAACCTATGGGATCTTGAACAGGGATACTGCGAATATGCCGTTTTTTATAGGCGGTCATCCTGCATTTAATTGTCCCCTGGACAGCGGTGAGGATTATTCCGACTATAAGATTGTTTTTGAACGGGAGGAAAATTGTACGGTTCCTGCTCCTGTGACAGAGACAGGACTGATCGACATGGGAAAAAGAACGGCCATGCTGGAAGGCAGTAATACATTACGCTTAAATCACGACCTGTTTAAAGAGGATGCAATGATCTTTGATCAGTTAAAATCCCGGAAAATACAGTACATCCACAGGCAGGAGCATAAAGGAATCCAATTGGAGTTTCCACAGTTTCCGTATCTGATTCTGTGGTCCTCGAACAACAACGGACCTTTTATTGCTATGGAGCCATGGTCCGGTCTTTCCACCTGCAGCGATGAAGACGATGTGTTGGAGCACAAGAGAAATGTATTGATTGCAGAACCAGGGCTTTTAGAAGAGTTAAGTTATACCATAACGATTTTATAATAAACAAGAAAAAATGAAGAGGAGAATAAACAGATGGAAGAATTTATTAATCCGGCAGATGTGCCGAAAGTAACACTGTATACGGGAGAGCAGATTCCCTGTGTTGGAATGGGAACCTTTGGTTCTGACCGTTTTACCCCGGAGCAGGTGTCCTCTGCGGTGGCAGGGGCAATCCGCTGCGGATACCGGATGTTTGACTGTGCCGCCTGCTACGGCAATGAGGACCAGATCGGAAAGGTATTCCAGGATGCGTTTGAGGAAGGCGTGGTGGATAGAAAAGAACTGTTTATCATGACAAAGGTGTGGAATGATATGCATGAGCGGGTAGAGGAATCCTGCATAAAGAGCATTTTAGACTTGCAGTGCGGCTATATGGACCTGTTCTTTATCCATTGGCCGTTTCCGAACTATCATGCCCCTCATTGTGATGCAGATTCCCGCAATCCGGATTCCAGACCCTTCAGTACAGAGGAATTCATCCGTACATACAGACAGTGTGAGGCTCTTGTAGAAAAAGGACTTATCCGCAACATTGGCATTTCCAATATGACCATACCGAAGCTGGAAGCAGTTTTGCCGTTGATGAAGGTTATGCCCGCCGCCTGTGAAATGGAACTTCATCCCTGCTTCCAGCAGAAGGAGCTGTTTGATTATCTTGTGGCACATAAGATTCAGCCTGTAGGCTTCATGCCCCTTGGTTCTCCTCAACGTCCGGAACGGGATATGTGCCAGGAAGATATTGCAGACTTACAGCAGCCTGAGATGAAGAAAATCGCAGAGACTCACGGATGCCATCCGGCCCTTATTGCACTCAAATGGGCCAGACAGAGAGGGCAGATCCCCATTCCATTTTCCATTTATGAAGCAGAGTATGTCAGCAACTTAAGAGCCATGACAGAAGATCCGCTTACAGAGGATGAGATGAAAACAATTGCAACCCTGGAGCGCAATAACCGGTTGGTAAAAGGGCAGGTGTTCCTCTGGGAAGGAGCATCAGACTGGCATGACCTGTGGGATGAGGATGGCTACATCATAAAATAGGGAAAAGAAAGAGGAGCTGCCGGAGAGGAAGCTCCTCTTTCTTTTTGTGAGCCATGGGGAGCATGTAATTTTGATGCTGTTCTTTTTGCCGCAGATTATGTATAATGAAAAGGAAAAAGAGCGAAACGTTTCGCGGTCAGGAAAGGAAGACTATGGGCGCAACAATAAGAGACATTCAAAAGCTGACAGGGCTGTCATTGGCTACGATTTCCAAATATTTAAACGGCGGCAATGTTCTGCCGGAAAACAGGGTGGCAATCGGCAGGGCCATAGAGGAACTCCATTACGAAGTCAATGAAGTTGCCCGGGGCCTAAAAACAAGGCAGACCAGGATCATAGGAGTCCTGCTCCATGATTTGAAAAATATTTTTGCAGGAACCATCATATCCCGGATGGAAGACATTCTCCGACAGCACGGATATGGGATGTTTCTTTGTGACTGCCGTGGAAATCCGGAATTAGAGGCGGAAGAGATACAGTTTCTCCTGGGCAAACAGGTGGATGGAATTATCACTTTTCCCACGTCTGAAAATTCCGGTTATTTAAAACCTGCCAGGGAACGGGGTATTCCTATTGTACTGATTGACCGGATTTTCGAAGATCAGGAATTTGACAGCGTGATTGTTGACAATGAAACGGCATCAAGGCTGGCGGTGGAGAAGCTGCTGGCATATGGACACCGCCGGATCGGAATGATCTGTGGGGATGAGCATTATTATACGGCCAGAAAGCGTCTTTATGGTTTTTGCGGGGCCATGGATGATCCAGGGGCAGAAGCCTGCATCCTGAAGGGAGAATTGACTGTGGGGCACGGGTATGAAGCCATGAAAAAAATGTTAAACATGAAAGAACGGCCGACAGCAGTGTTTTTAAGTAATTATGAGATTACACTTGGGGCCGTGATTGCTATGAATGAACAGAATGTTTCTTTTCCAAAGGAAATTTCCGTAATCGGGTTTGACAATATGATGCTGGCTCAGGTGGTGAAGCCTAAGCTTTGGATGATCACACAGCCCATGGAACAAATTGCTGTGAGGGCAGCTGAGATTATGATGGAACGGTTAAAGAACGGCAACTGCCGGGAACCACAGGTGGAAATACTCCAGACCATGCTGTCAGAGGGAGAGTCCATAGGAAGGATTATTTGACGGGGGAAAACATGTATAAAGTATTGCTGGTGGATGACGAAATATTAATCCGGGAACGGATTTCTAAAAAAATCCCATGGGAGGAACTGGGCTACGAATTGGTTGGTACCTGTGAGAACGGCAGGGAGGCCATAGCATTTATTGACCGGGAACCGGTCAGCTTGATTCTCACCGATATCTGCATGCCCTATGTGGATGGGCTGGAACTTGCAAAGTATGTATATGAAAATGCCAAAAATACCAAGGTAGCAATTATTACGGGATATGAAGAATTTGAATATGCAAAAAAAGCGCTGGAATATCATGTGTTTTCCTATATATTGAAGCCTGTCACATCGGCTGAGCTGACGGAAAACTTAATGGAAATCCATAAGACTCTGGAGGATGAGAGGAATAATCAGCAGGTGCGTATCCGGTACGAAGACAGCTATCCATTGCTGGAAAACCAGTTTCTGCTTCAGCTGGCCCAGGGAAAGGTACCGGAGGAAGCCATAGGGGAAAAGCTGAGAGAATTTAAAATCAACTTTCGTGGAGACAGCTACTGTGCTGCAATTTTCTTTCCAAGAGAGCCGGTCAGCCGGATGGATTTGGAACAAATGACGGAATTTACCAGGGCCAAATACCCGGAGGATGTTCTGGCCTTTCAAGGAAATGACGGAACCATGATTGCGTATATTAAGCGGTGCCGCAGCGACGATCCGGATCATAATATGGCCCGCTTATGCCAAACGATGGTACAGGACATCAGCAGCAGATTAGGGATTGAAGTGTTCTGTTTGATGGGGATCGCTGTCATGAATTTAAACGGCTTGAATCTTTCTTATGAAAAAGCCTTGGGAATGAAGGAATACCTTTATCTGGAAAAGGAAACCCACGTATATGAATGGGATCAATACCAGAAATGCCGGTTTCAGCCAAATGCCGGATTTGAAAAAAATGACAGGGAAAAGAGATTGGTTCTTGCCGTCCAGAGCAATTTAAAGGAGGAGATACGACGGGAAGTCTCCTCGATCCGGGACGAATGCAGCGAGAAATGGCTTTCACGAACCAAGGTTGTGATTTTCTGTCAGAGCCTTATTTTGGCCGTGATGAATTCTTTGGAACGTCTGAACATGGAGGACGCTGATCTTTTCCTAAAGGGGCAGGAGCTTCTTTCCGGCCTTTACGGCTGCAGTTATATCTCTGAAATGGAAGAAAAGCTGCTGGATTTTTTTGATTCTGCGGCAGATATCATGAACAGGAACCGCAGCAGCTATGGAGAAGAACGGGCGGCAATGGCCCTTAATTATATCTCGGAGCATTATTCCGAATGCAGTCTTTCCCTTCAGGAGGTGTGCAGTAAGCTGGCGATCAGTGTCAGTTATTTCAGCTCCGCATNNGCCAGGATGGAAGCGGCTAAGGAACTGCTGAAAAACACAACCATGAAAACCTATGAAATTGCAGAACGCTGTGGGTATAGTGATTCCAATTATTTCAGTTCTATTTTTAAAAAGACTGTGGGGAATACACCCAGGGAATATGCAAAATCCGTAACCGGACAGAAGGGAAAAAATGATTAGGAAAATAAGGTTTAAAAGCATTCGCACCAGCATGATCATTTATTTCTCCTGCCTGGTTCTGCTGATTGTGACTGCATTCATGTTCTTTTCTATAAAATATACCAAAGAGAACCTGATGGAAAATTCCGAAGAGAACAGCCGCCGGTTGATTGAACAGGTAAACTTAAGCATCGAAAATTATGTAGATCATATGGAAAACATCTCTCATGTGGTGGTCAGCAACCGGGACATGCGGGAATATCTGTTTGGTGATGATGAAACCGGAGTGTGGCCTCATCTGAAGGAAGAATTCCAGACCATTCTTCAGGTGAGAAAGGATATTTACAATATTGCGATCCTTGGAAACAATGGCAGGTATTTTATCAACGGCGGAAACCGTGCGATGAATACCAGAGCACAGTTGGAAAAGAAGGAATGGTACCGGGAGGCAAAAGAGGCAGGAAGTGAAATTGTCATTTCCTCTTCCCATGTCCAGAATTTGGTGAAGGGAGATTATAAATGGGTGGTGACACTCAGCAGAGGAATCCAGAATCCCAAGACCCAAAAGGTGGAAGGACTGTTTATTCTTGATTTAAATTATGATGTGATCAATGACTTATGTGAATCAATCCATCTTGGGAATAAAGGATATGTATATATTGTGGATCAGAAAGGGGAAATCGTATACCATCCCCAGCAGCAGCTGATCTTAAGCGGGGTAAAAAATGAGCTGCTGAAAGAAGTTTTGAATCAGAAAACAGGAATCTCCTATAAAGATGAGAACGGGGAGAATAAGATTTATACCACCTTTCGCTCAGGAAAAACCGGCTGGACCATTGTAGGGGTTGTGTATACCTCTGAGCTGGTAAAAAGAGAACAGGCCATGAGAGCCATGTACATTGGCATGGCACTGGCGCTGATCGTCCTGGCAGGCGTAATTGCCATATTCCTGTCCGACAGCATAACAAAACCCATCAAGCAGCTTCAGGCAGGTATGAAGAAGGTGCAGGAGGGAAGATTTCAGCCGGTATACATTGATGCAGGAGGAGATAATGAGATTGCCAGCTTAAACCGGTCCTTTAACCGAATGACGGAACATATTGATGAATTGATGAAGAAGAATATGGCGGAACAGGTGGAAAAGCGGAAAAGCGAACTGAAAGCTTTGCAGTCACAGATCAATCCCCATTTTTTATATAATACTCTGGACTCTATCATCTGGATGATTGAAACCGATGATTCGCAGCAGGCCATAAAAATGACTTCCATATTGGCCCGGTTCTTTCGGCAGGCCATCGGGAATTCCGATGTGTTTGTCACAATCAGCCAGGAATTGGAATACACGAAAAATTATCTCTTAATTCAGCAGATGCGTTATAGGGATAAGGTAACCTTTGATATCCAGGTGAATCCGGATATACTGGAATGCCATATCATAAAACTGGTTATGCAGCCCCTTGTAGAGAATGCGCTGTATCATGGACTTAAGTATAAAGAAGGGTGCGGTCATATTTGGATCACAGGGTATCGTCTGGAAAATAAAGTTATCCTTAAGGTGATGGATGATGGAATAGGGATCGAAGAAGAGACTCTGCAGAACCTTTTCCGGAACAAAAATAAAACCGGGGGGAAACACAATGGAGTAGGGCTGGGTAATATACAGAACCGCTTAAAGCTGTATTACGGCGAGGAATATGGAATTTGGGTGGACAGCGAAAGGGAAATAGGAACGACCATTACCATTGAAATCCCCTTCCTGCTGCCGGAGCGCAAGGAGGATACAGATGAAAAAGCATAAAAATGGAATTGTTTTAGTGTTGCTTCTGTTGGCTGCTTCCTGTTTTGCCTTATCCCTGATTCGGTTGGGAGAATTCAGAGAGAATAAAAAGGTAAAGATTGTTTTTATTCCTAAGGTCATGGATGAAACAAATGATTTTTGGATGTCCATGATATCCGGCGCAAAAAGTGCGGCCAGGGAGTACCAGGCTGATATCGTCATCCTTGCTCCTCAAATTGAGAACGATTATGTAACACAGGAAAAATATATTGATGAAGCAATTAAGCTGAATCCCGATGTGATCGCATTGTCACCCATCAGATATTCGGAGATGACGGGTTCCGTTTGGAAAATAAAGGAAGCCGGCATCAAACTGGTTCTGCTGGATTCCATGCTGGATGAGGATCTGGCAGAGTGCTGTGTCAGCACGGATAACATAGAGGCAGGAACCCAGATGGGCAACAAAATGCTGGATTATATGAAAGAGGATACGAAAATCGCCATTATGTCTTTTGTAAAAGCTTCTTCCACCGCCATTGAACGTGAACAGGGGGTCAGGATTGGACTAGGCAAATACGAAAATCGGATNNCTATTATACAGCAATTCAGACTATGAACAGGCTTATGAGCAGACAAAGCAGCTTCTGGAAGAAAAGCCGGAAATCAATCTGATTGCCGGTTTAAATCTCTATTCCACAGTCGGAGTTGCCCGGGCCGTGCGGGAAATGGATCTGAAACATAAGATATATATTGTGGGATTTGATAATGATGTGGAGGGAATCCAGTATCTGGAAGAAGGGATCATTGATACGCTCATTGTCCAGAAACCCTTTAACATGGGTTACTTAGGAATACAGAAGGCCGTGGAAATCGCAAAGGGAAAGAAGGCAGAGAAGATCATTTATTCTGAAACTGAGATCATTACGGTAGACAATATCTACACGGATGAAAACCAGAAACTGCTGTTTCCGTTTTAATCAAGAAAAAGTTTCCGTTATAACGGCATCATCAATCAAACAGAAGAAAGAAAAAGAGGAGTATTTTACGGAAAAGTAAAATATTCCTCTTTTTTTGTAAGATCCTCTATAGGAAAAAATATTGAAGAATATATAATGATAGAAGAAGGAGCGAAACGGTTCGCTCTCATAATCAGAGGAGATGGAAGGTGAAAATGTGGGCGACGTGATGCTTAGAATGAAGGGAATTGACAAGTCGTTTCCCGGTGTGCATGCACTGGATCATGTGGACCTGGAAGTGAAAAGCGGCGAGGTTCACGCGTTAATGGGTGAGAATGGTGCAGGAAAATCCACACTGATGAAAATACTTACCGGTATTTATTCAAAGGACTCCGGTACGATTGAGTTTGAAGGAAAAGAGATGGAGTTTACCACTCCAAAGGAAGCCCAGGACACAGGAATTGCCATTGTGCATCAGGAGCTTAATATGATGAATCATCTTACGGTCGCACAGAATATCTTCATTGGCCGGGAGATGATGAAGGGCGGTCTGATCGACGATTCCCAGTTGAACAGGGAGGCCAGGAAGCTGNNTGTTCGATAAACTGAACATAGATATTAACCCGGCGGAAATCATGGGGAACCTGACTGTAGGCAGGCAGCAGATGTGTGAAATTGCAAAGGCTATTTCCAGAGAAGTGAAGCTGATTGTATTTGATGAGCCCTCAGCAGCTTTGACAGAGGCAGAGATCGAGGAGCTGTTTAAAATCATCCGGGATCTACGGGCCAAAGGACTGGGAATTGTCTACATATCCCATCGGATGGATGAAATCAAAGTAATTACAGACCGGGTGACTATTATGCGTGATGGCAGTTATGTAGGAACGCTGGTCACCAGAGATTGCACCAAGGATGACATCATTAATATGATGGTAGGGCGTGTCATTTATGAGACGCCAAAGCAGGTGAGCAATGTTCCAGAGGACGCACCGGTTGTCCTTAAGGTGGAGAATCTAAATGCCGGAAGATTGGTGAAGGATGTCAGCTTTGAACTGCGTAAGGGCGAGATCCTGGGCTTTTCCGGTCTGATGGGAGCAGGAAGAACAGAGACGGCCAGAGTGATCTTTGGGGCTGATAGAAAAGAAAGCGGAGATATATTCATTAATGGAAAGAAAGCCGAGATAAAGACAACAGAGGATGCGGTAAAGCATGGAATCGGATATTTGTCTGAGGACCGCAAGCGGTTTGGCCTTGTCATCCAGAAAACCGTAGCCGAAAATGCAACTATGGCCTCCCTGCCTGATTTTACCCAGGGTCTGTTCATTGAAAAAGAGAAAGAACAGAGGGAAGCAGAACAATATGTGAAAACATTGAACATCAAGACTCCCAGCGTGAACCAGCTGGTAATGAACTTATCAGGAGGGAATCAGCAGAAGGTAGTTATTGCAAAATGGCTGATCAAAAACTGTGATATCCTGATTTTTGATGAACCGACAAGAGGAATTGATGTAGGTGCAAAAAGTGAGATCTATCATTTAATGAATGTACTGGTAAAGCAGGGAAAATCCATCATCATGATATCATCAGAAATGACAGAGATCCTTCGTATGAGTGACAGAGTCATCGTAATGTGTGAGGGACGTATCACAGGAGAGCTTCCCATTGAAGAAGTGACGCAGGAACGTATCATGACTGCGGCCACCTTGAGAAATTAATCCAGGAGGAGAAAGAGATGGAAAAACTAAAAAACAATCCGGTTGTAAAGGCAATCGGTACACAGAGACTGGTGGCATTGCTGGCACTGATTGTCATTTACGGTGTATTTGGCATAATGAATCCCCGGTTTGCCACCTACAATACCATGGTAAATATATTTGACGCATCGTATTATATCGGATTTATGGCGATTGGCATCTGCTTTGTAATTGCAACAGGCGGGATCGACCTGTCGATTGGTACTGTATTGACCATGTCAGGTCTGGTGGCCGGTTATCTGAGTGTAAACAAAGGTTTTCCAATGTGGCTGACAATCATTATCTGTATTCTCATCGGCATGATCTTTGGTGTGATAAACGGCTTGCTGGTGGCTAAAATGGGGCTGCCGCCTTTTATCGCTACCCTTGGCACGATGATGCTGTCAAAGGGAATCGGTTCCATTATCACAGGTGCCCAGTCAGTTACCTGGAAATCCGGCTCTGATCCTGAAGGCTGGTACCGCTGCCTTTTCAAGATAAAAACAGCAAGTGGACTACTGATCCCCACCGGCTTTGTACTTCTGATCGCAGCAGCCGTCATTATGGCCATCGTATTGAACAAAACGAAAACCGGCCGGTATATCCTTTCCCTTGGAAGCAATAAAGAGGCTACACGGCTATCCGGTGTTAATGTTGACAAGTATCTGATTATCGCATATATCATCAGCGGTACCTTTGCAGGAATCGCAGGACTTGCATATTCTACCATTTATTCAACCTTGCTTCCAGGCGGAGGAGCCGGATTTGAAATGGATGCCATTGCAGGTGTTGTAATCGGAGGAACCTCAATGGCAGGAGGTACCGGTACGATTGCAGGTACTATGATCGGTGTGTTTATTATTTCAATACTTAAAACTGGTCTGCCATTTGTGGGGCTGCAGACGCACTATCAGCAGGTAGCAACAGGCCTAGTATTAGTTGTCGCAGTATTTGCTGATGTATATAGAAACCGTAAGAAAAATTAAACGCAGTGCAGGGAATGTGATTCGAAAGAATTTACATAATTAATCATTTAAATTTGAGGAGGAAGTAAAAATGAAACGAAATGTATTGGGAATTTTACTGAGCACGGCAATGATTGCCACCGCCCTGGCCGGATGCGGAAGCAAAGCAACGGGCAGTACCTCTGCAGCTCCTGCAGTCACAGAGGCTAAAACCTCAGAAGGTACTCAGGCACCTGCAGCCACAGAAGCTGCTTCTAACGGCGATATGACTGTTTATCTGGTAGCAAAAGGATTTCAGTCCCAATATTGGCAGGCAGTATATAAGGGCGCTCAAAACGCAGCAAAGGGATTGGGGGTCCGTCTGGAATTTCAGGGACCGGATTCTGAATCGGATATTGCCCAGCAGGTTCAGATGGTGAACAATGCGGTTCAGATGCAGCCGAATGCAATTGGACTGGCAGCCCTGGATGTATCAGCTTTAAACGACAGCATTAAGGAAGCCCAGGATGCAAATATCCCGATCATAGGATTTGACTCCGGTGTTCCAAATGCACCGGCAGGTTCCGTAGTGGCCAATGCGGCTACGGACAATTACAAGGCAGGAGAAGTAGCAGCTGAAAATACATATCCTCTGGTAAAGGATATCATTTCAAAAGCCACTGGTAGTGTCCGGATCGGAGTTCTGAACCAGGATGCCACATCAGAATCCATTATCAGCCGCGGACTTGGTTTTATTAATAAGATTACCGAACTGATTGAAGCCGATGGAAAAAGTGTATGCGTAACCGGAAATGAAAAATTTGTAAGTGACGCAAAAGCGGACAAGGGCGACTCTGCGGATGTTATTCTGGATGTTGCAGTTCCTGCAAAGGTTGAAGCCTCTCTGATGACAACAGACGCACAGACAATCTTAAATAAAGATGATACGATCTGCATATTCGCATCGAACCAGAAGACAGGAGAAGGCCTGATCACAGGTGATGAGAATTTAGGAAGACTGGGGAAGGAAGTAATCGGTGTTGCATTTGATTCCGGTACCATGATTAAGGATGCGGTAAAAGACGGCAGACTGGCCGGCGCTGTTACCCAGGCACCGGTAGAGATCGGATACCAGACAGTTGAACTGGCAGTGAAAGCTGCCAAGGGTGAAGCAGTAACTGACGTGGATACAGGCTGTAAATGGTACACCGTTGATAATATGGATAACGAAGAAATTATACAGAATCTGTACGACTAGGGAATAACTAATTGATCAATCGGGCTGCTGCATCAGGCGATGGAAAATCTCCGGGCAGCAGCCCTGAATTTTTATCTGGCTAAGGAGGAAGAAAGATGTTAATAGGAATACCGGCAATTTTAAGTCCGGAACTGTTAAAGGTACTTTGTGAAATGGGTCATACGGATGAGCTGACAATTGGTGATGGGAACTTTCCAGGTCATACCTATGGGCAGAAGGTGATTCGTATGGATGGACACGGCGTGGCTGAGATATTGGCGGCAATCCTTCAGGTGTTCCCCCTGGATAANNGCATCCGGTGACTTTAATGGCGGTGGTTCCGGGAGATAAAGTGGAAACACCCATTTGGGAGCAATACAAAGAGATTGTGGCAAAATATGATGATCGGGGCGCCGGATGCTTTGAGGAAATCGATAAGTGGAAATTTTACGAAAAGACAAAGGAGAAGTCATCGGTTGTCATTATGACAAGTGAAAAGGCGCTATACGCAAACATCATTTTAAAAAAGGGCGTGGTGGTATAAAACGAGAGACAGGCACTTGTTTCCATGGAGAAGGAGGAGTAACAGGAGCCGGGGATTGATCGGCCTATTCCATGAAAATGGAGATTAGGAGTATGGAGGGGAAGGATATGTATCAAAAGATGAAATTGGCATCAAAGTTAGGTGTTGTCATCGGTTTTTTTCTTGCAGTAATTTTTTTAATCCTGATTGCAGTTACTGCCATGGTGTCAGGCAGTGCTATTACAACAGGCGTATCAGGAGAGCTGACTGCAATAGCCAAATCCAACAGCATTGAAGTCCAGCAAATATTTGATACTGCCGGAATGGTTGCAAATGATATGCAAGCCTATTTGGAAAATGCCTGTCAGGAGGGGGGATTTTCAGCAGCGCGGATGAAACTGCCTTCCGACCCTGCTGTCGCCAGTCTGTTTCAAAGTTCCATTTATGGACAGACACTGACGCCTTTGAACTATGAGGTGGAGACCTTTTTGACCGCCACTGCCAGAAACAGTGTAATTATGAATGAGGATATAGTGGGAGTGGGGGCAATGTTTGAACTTTATAAGTTCCAGAGCGATATTAGAGATTATGCCTTTCGTGGGACAAAGAATAATGAATCGGGAGTGATGGAGCCTTTTGGAAATTACAGTACTTATTCTGACGAGGAATACTATAAAACTGCTGCAACTACGAAAAAAAGCACGGTGACCCCTCCATATGAGTACAATGGAATCACCATGGTATCTTATGCCTCTCCAATCTTGAAAGGCTCCGAAGTGCAGGGGGTGGTGCTGGCGGATATTAATGTCAGTAATTTCAAGAAAGTGGAGTCCTCCAACCCCAAATATCCATCCATGTACGCTACCATTCTTGACAACAAAGGTACAATCATCTATAACAGCGAGGATATCAGTAGAGTTGGGAAATCCATTGGCGAGTTTATGAAAAAACCCAAGGATATTCCAGCTATTGAGAGCATCATGTCCAATGGCCAGCCGTTTCAGATGGAGATGATCCGTAACGATGGTGAAAAAACCGTACAGTTTTATGCTCCAATCTCAGCCAGCGGTGAGACATGGTGGTCTATCACTGGGGTAAGTGTATCGGATGTGAATAAGGCAGTGACCAAAACGGTTGTTCTGTTAGTGATTATTTCTATGGCAGCGCTGCTTCTTTTACTTGTGCTTACCATATACTTTTTGAAAAAAATGCTTAAACCCATGCAGCCCATTGTGCAGGCAGCGGAGAGCATATCGAACGGAAATTTAAATGTTCCGCTTGTCATTTCCTCCCAGGATGAAATCGGAATATTGGCGGATTCCTTCGCTAAAATGTCTGGTAATCTGCAAAAAATTGTAAATGACATCGACTATCTGTTAGGGCAGATGGCAGATGGCAATTTTGATATAGATACTCAGGCGGAGGCAAGCTATACAGGTGACTTTTGTGGTATTTTGCTTTCTGTACGCAAACTCAGCCGCACCTTCAGCAATATTTTAAATCAGATGAATCAGTCTGCTTTTCAGGTTGCTGCAGAAAGCCGGCAGGTGTCCGGCCATGCAAAGGCCCTTTCACAGGGGGCTGCAGAGCAGTCTTTTTCCGTGGAAGAATTGGCTGCGACTATTCGTGAGCTTTCCGATTATGTAACCGGAAATGCAAAAAATGCGCAGCAAGCCAGCCTGCAATCACGGGAAACCGCTCTTGAACTGGAAAATGGCAAAATGCAGATGGCCCGTATGACCGCAGCCATGAATCAGATTGACAGTTCTTCCGCCGAGATCAGTAAGATCATCAGGACCATTGAGGACATTGCTTTTCAGACCAATATACTGGCACTTAACGCCGCCGTGGAAGCTGCCCGTGTAGGTGAGGCTGGAAAAGGTTTTGCCGTTGTAGCGGATGAAGTGCGGAACCTGGCCGGTAAATCTGCGGAAGCTTCCAATGATACGGCGGCACTGATAGAAGCAACGATCACGGCAGTCCAGGAGGGGATGTCCACTGCAAAAGAGACAGCGGCTTCACTGGAGAGGATTGTGGAATCATCAGGAATATCCACTGGGTTGGTTCAACAGATTTTTACAGTTTCTCAAGAACAGGCATCTTCCGTTGCACAGGTAACTCAAGGGATCAACCAGATATCCAAGGTGGTGCAGGCGAACTCCGTTACTGCCGAAGAGAGTGCTGCGGCCAGCGAGAAATTATCCGGACAGGCTCAGCTTTTAAAGAAATTAGTCAGACAGTTTAAGCTAAGGGTCGGTCAGGATACAGTGCCATTAACGGTACCGGATAACCAGCTTTCTGAAAGTGAAAAATACTAAAGGTAATATCTTTACCAGCTTTTTTTGCTGTGTTATACTTGAGACAACAGGAGCGAGAGTAGCGTGAGCTGAGGTTGGATTCTTTTGTCGTCACAGGAAGGTAAAGCATGAAAAAGAGTATTGCGGTTATTGCATTAGACCCTTTTGCGGGAAAAGCATATGCGCAACAAGTCCGGTCGGTGTTTGAGGAACGGGCCGTTGTACGAAATTATAGCATGATGGATGGAACGGCAGCGAATATGGAACCGTGCGATTTGTATATGGGCTCGACGGATGCTTTTGATGCCATGGGGGATCCGAATCGATACATTCCGGCAGAAGCACAACGGATGGAAATTCAGGTTACTTATTTTAAAGAAGCAGTGCGCCGTTTGGAAGAGATTCCGAAGGGAACAAAAGTCATTTTTGTTAATATCACTGAGGTTATGGCGAGGGAAGCAGTGACACAGCTGGAACAGCTGGGGATTACCCATTTAAAGTTTATACTCTATGCACCGGGAAGCAAGCTGACTGATATGGCAGAGATTGCTGTTACACCGGATGAAGAGCGTTATGTGCCAAGTGGTATTCCCACAATTATAAATTTAGGACAGAGAACCTGCTCTGCCGATACCATGATTGAAGCCGCGTTCAGGCTGGGGTTTGACGATTTACTGGAAGAGGCCACGTTTAAACAGTATCAGGAGTCAGTATGTACCAATACCTATTATTTTGATCAGATGTTTAATCGTTCCAGGAGATTGGAGAGTCAGTTTGATATTCTCATGGAAGTACTTGATCAGGGTGTAATCGCGGTAAATGAACATGGAGAAATATATGCAATCAACAAAAATGCTGCCGATATCACCCGGGTACCAGAAAATCTTAGTCTTACAAACATGGGGGAAGAAGTATTTCCTTATATACCATTCCGGAAATGTTTAGAGGAGAAAAAGGAGACGAATCCTCAAGTTGTGAGAGTTGCAGGAAATCTGGTAAGCCTTTACGTCCGTCCGGTATTAAGGCGGGATGTTTGTGTTGGTGCATTTGCTATTTTGCAGAAGTTCAATGAGATGGAGCGCCGTCAAAACGAGCTTCGGGTTCAATTGATGAAAAAGGGTCAGGGGCATAGGGCAAAATATTGCTTTGATGATGTGATCGGAGAGTCTGAGCCCATATTAAAGACTAAATTTATCCTAAATAAAATGGCTTGCACAGAATCTCCGGTTTTGCTGATTGGGGAAACAGGAACTGGTAAAGAGCTGTTTGCACACTCCGTCCATAATGCGTCAAAGCGCAGGGATCAGCCTTTTGTGGCAATCAACTGTGCAGCTATGCCAGAGAATTTATTGGAGAGTGAGCTGTTTGGTTATGAAGAAGGAGCCTTTACCGGCGCGAAAAAGGGAGGCCGCCCAGGTTTATTTGAGTTCGCACATCAAGGGACGCTGTTCTTAGACGAAGTGGAAGGCATGAGCCCTGCGCTCCAGGTAAAGCTGCTGCGTGTTTTGCAGGAACGTGAAATCATGCGGGTAGGCGGAAATCAAATTATTCATGTTGATGTGCGGATTGTTGCTGCAACGAATGAAGAACTTGAGCAAAAAGTAGCGGAAGGCACGTTCCGGCAGGATCTTTATTACAGACTGAATGCATTGCCGGTGTTAATCCCGCCACTTCGAAAGAGAGAGGAAGATGTATTCTTAATTCTGGATAGTTTTCTAAAAGAACTTGGGGGAAAATTCCGGTTAAGTGATGATATCAAAGAGTTGTTTCGTAAATACAAGTGGCCGGGGAATATACGGGAACTGCGTAATGTCACAGATTATTTGTGTTTTACCGGACATACCATAATAACAATTGATGATTTGCCTCCAGTTTTTCGTATAGGTAAGTATAGGGAAGAGGCGAATGGAATAAAAAATGCTGAGCAGGAAACACACGCTGCAGATCAGCCTCTTCAGTACCAAAAAACATCGCATATGCCCACCGAACAGGAGCGGGTAATTTTAGAAATTCTTTACAATGCACAACGCACGGGTCAATCCATTGGACGGGATAAGATTCTGTTGGAGGCGCAGATGCGTAAGATAAAGCTAACTCAGCCTCAGGTGCGTAAAATATTAGGCAGATTAGAGGAAAACGGCTGCGTAAATGTTACGAGGGGCAGAGGCGGAAGTAGTATCACCAAAAAGGGAGTCGATAGGATAACCAATTAGTTGGCNNTAATGACCTATTTATAACCAATTAAAAACCAGAAAGAAAAGGTTTTCAATTCTCGGCAAAATTCTGCAAGAAGCAGTAAAAGGATAAACGTAGAAAAGGCAGCATTTACAGGCTTTTTCTACGTTTTTATTAATATATTTTCTATCTCATGAAAAGTTGGCACGTATGTTGCTCTATATAAATATATAAAACTGAAAGGAGCTTTATATGAAGTATAATTTTGACATCGTAGTTGACCGAAGCAAAAACCGTGCGGGAAAATACGATGAGAGGCAAAAGAAGTTTGGTACCATGGATGTGATTCCGCTTTGGGTCNNGATATGGATTTTCAAACGGCACAGCCAATCATTGATGCATGTGTGGAAAAAGCAATGGAAGGGATCTGGGGATATACCTATCGGCCTGACTCCTATTTTGATGCAATACTTGGCTGGCAGTCCCGCAGGCATGGCTGGAAGATTGACAAGGAAAAAGTAAGCTGGAGCCTGGGAGTCGTACCTGCAATGTCTGCAATGGTCAAGGTGTTTACCAGGAAAGGGGATTCTATTATGATTCAGACTCCCGTGTATTCTGAATTCTACGATATTACGGAGGCATGGGAAAGAAACGTAGTTGAAAACCAACTGGTTGAACAGGATGGAAAATGGACAATTGATTTTGCAGATTTTGAGGAGAAAGCAAAAGATCCGAATGTGAAAATCTTTCTTTTGTGCAGCCCCCATAATCCTCTTGGGATCGTCTGGACGGAAGAGCAGCTGCAGAAGATGTTTGAGATTTGTCATGCCAATGACGTACTGATGGTTTCTGACGAAATACACTCTGATCTGGTGTTTCATGGCAAGAAACATATTCCAACCGCTATGATATCAGAAACGGCAAAAGATCATGTCATAAGCTGTATTTCTGGTACTAAGACATTTAATCTTGCAGGATTGCAGGCATCAACGAATGTTTTCCCGAACCTGGAGATGAAGGCGGCTTTTGATAAGTTCTGGATGAATTTAGACATTCACAGGAATAATGCATTCAGCTCCGTAGCCATGGAAGCGGCGTTTAACGAGGGGGAAGAGTGGTTGGAGCAATTGCTTCCATATCTCACTGAAAACTTTGAGTTTATCAAAGATTATTGTGAGAAGTACATTCCTAAAATTAAACCCAATATACCGGATGCTACTTATCTGGTATGGCTGGATTGCCGGGAATTGGGAATGAATAATGAAAGATTAAGAAAGTTTATGATTGAAGATGCAAAATTGGGATTAAATGAAGGCTATACCTTTGGCCGGAGCCTTTCCGGTTATATGAGATTGAATGCAGCATGTCCGAGAAGCGTGCTGGAAAAAGCCATGAAACAGCTGGAGGATGCGGTAAATCGTCTTTAAGATAAAGGAATTATGAAAGTCACTTGAAATCAAATTATGGGGTAAAAAGGAGAAGTGTACTTATGAATAAAAAAGATATCTGGAAAAGCTATCGGTTCCCTATCCTGTTGGTGCTGGGAATCCTGATCGGTTCAGGTTTTGGATTGGTTGCAGGTGAGAAGGCTGCAATTGTTAAACCGCTTGGCGATATTTTCCTTAACTTGATGTTTACAATCGTTGTTCCGATGGTCATGGTTTCTATTTCCAGTGCTGTGGGAAGCATGGTAAATATGAAACGTCTTGGTAGTATTTTAGTGAATCTTATCGTTGTTTTTATCGGCACTGGCGCTGTCGCAGCTGTACTGGTTCTGTTTGCGGTGAATATTTTCCCGCCTGCAGCAAGCACCTCAATTGCTATGGGTGCATCGGAAGTCGGAGAAGCTACCGCTGTTGGTGACATGATTGTCGGAGCTCTTACTGTTTCCGATTTTCCGGAACTTTTAAGCCGCCAGAACATGCTTCCGTTGATTATTTTTTCTGTCATGTTTGGATTCTGTGTAAGTGCATGCGGTGGTGACGAGAGTCCTGTTGGGAAAATGCTTACGAACTTAAATAATGTCATCATGAAGATGGTCAATTTAATCATGAAATTTGCTCCGATCGGTCTGGGTGCATATTTTGCCAACTTAGTAGGAGAGTTTGGACCAAGTTTAATTGGTGATTACGGTCGTTCTATGATTTTGTATTATCCACTCTGCTTAATTTATGTGGTAATATTCTTCCCGTTGTATTCCTATATGGCAGGTGGAAAAGAAGGGGTTCGCCGTATGCTGAAATTTGTTCCTACTCCTGCATTGACTGCTTTCGCAACTCAAAGCTCAATGGCTGCTCTGCCTGTAAATCTGGACGCTTGTGACAAAATGGGAGTTCCAAAGGATATTAGAGAGATTGTTCTTCCAATGGGAGCGACCATGCATATGGACGGTTCGGTATTATCTTCCATTGTTAAGATTGCATTTTTGTTTGGAGTGTTTCATCAACCGTTCACAGGAGTTGGTACTTATGCAATGTCAATTGTTGTAGCGATTTTATCTGCATTTGTATTATCCGGAGCGCCGGGTGGAGGTTTGGTAGGCGAAATGCTGATCGTCGGTCTTTTTGGTTTTCCACCAGAGGCATTTCCGTTAATTGCAACCTTAGGTTTCCTGTTTGACCCTGCTGCTACCTGCTTAAATTCATCTGGTGATGCCATAGCTTCCATGATGGTAGCCAGAATGGTTGAAGGGAAAGAATGGATTAATAATCACATAACAAGCAACAACAAAGAATTCGTCGAAAAATCAGATATTACTGCATAAAAGAAAGGATAGAAACTTATGAAAATAACAATTATTGGAAGCCACTTATGTCCAGACACACTGTACGCGCTGAATAAGCTGATCGATATGAAAGCCAGCGTAGATTTTAAAAATTTATCAGCGGATTTAAAGGATTTAAAAGCATATCTTGCTGCACGTGAATCGGAACCGGCATATGAAGCGGTTAAAGAGAACGGTGGTATTGGAATTCCATTTTTTATTCTTGAAGATGGAACCAAAACCTTAGACTTAGATGAGGTATTGGAAAAACTGTAATATTCATAAAAGGTGAGTGGATTCTAAATTTAAAAAAAGCGGGGTATATAGGAAACTTCCATATAAACCCCGCTTCTTAATCTAATCAAGCAGCGAAGTGGATTGCGAATATCCGATTGACTATATAATAAGTCGGAAGTCCAGGCAATGGGGAGGATTGATATGGATACGAAAGATTTACGTTATACAACATATGTGCAGATTTTAAAAGAAGAGTTAGTACCGGCAATGGGATGTACGGAACCGATCGCCTTAGGATATGGTGCGGCAAAAGCAAGAGAAGTGCTTGGCGGCTTGCCTGATAAAGTAGAAGTACATGTAAGCTATAATATTATTAAAAATGTAAAAAGCGTTGTGGTACCTAATACGGATGGCTTAAAGGGAATTGAGGCAGCAGTAGCAGCAGGAATCGTTGCAGGTGACGCTTCCAAGCATCTGGAGGTTATTTCCGTAGTTAGCAACGATAAAAAGTCAGAGATAAGAGACTTTGTGAATCATGTACCAATTACGGTAAAAGCGATAGACGGAGAACTGACGTTTGACATCGTGCTCATTTTATTTAAAGGGAATGAGTATGTAAAACTGAGAATCGCCCAATATCATACAAATATCATATTAATTGAGAAAAATGGAGAAACGTTATTTAATTTGGAAGCCAGCTGTGAACCGGGGAGCGGTAATAACATTGAAAAGACTTTGGAGGTGGGCCTAACAGATAAAAGCCTGCTAAACTTAAACGATATAATCGAATTCGCAAATTCTCTGCAGGTCAATGATGTAAAAGGCATATTAGATCCTCAAATTAATTACAACATGGCGATTGCTGAAGAGGGGTTAAAGAATGATTATGGCGCAAACATAGGGAGTACCTGGCTTGCTTCTTACGGAAATGATGTCCGTAATCGCGCAATTGCCAAGGCAGCGGCCGGCAGTGATGCAAGAATGAGTGGCTGTGAACTTCCGGTAATCATTAACTCCGGCAGCGGTAATCAGGGGATCACGGTTTCAGTGCCCGTGATTGAGTATGCAAATGATTTGGGTGTGACAAGGGATAAATTATATAGTGCCCTTGCCCTTGCAAACCTGATATCCATCCATGAAAAGACTGGAATTGGCCGTTTGTCAGCTTATTGCGGCGCTGTCAGTGCCGGTTGTGCTGCTGCTTGTGGTATCGCCTATCTATTAGGCGGTGGATATGAGGAGATAGCACATACTCTTGTAAATTCTGTTGTCATTACATCTGGCATGATCTGTGACGGAGCCAAGCCTTCCTGTGCAGGGAAAATAGCCACCAGTATTATGGCAGGGCTCTTAGGCCATGACATGTTTAAAAATGGGGAACAGCAATTCCGTTCTGGTGAAGGAATTATTAACCGTGATGTTGAGGAGACCATACGTAATGTCGGACGGCTTGGTAAGGAAGGAATGCGTGAGACGGACCGCGAAATTGTTAAGATCATGATTGGCGAGTAACTGGAATATATACGGTCATTGCCACATGTAATATACTAAGACCGGGTTTTTTACAGCATCGGCAATTGACCCTCATCAAGTAACGAAGCGGATTACTAATATCCGATTGACTCATTTATATTTACAACTGAAAATATTGGCATCTATGTAAGGAGGTATTATTATGGTTTTAGGTCAAGAGAAAGTCTCATTATTGAATTTACCCACTCCTTTGGAGTATCTTAAAAATATATCAGAAGAATTAGGGATCCAAATGTATCTTAAGCGTGATGATTTGACTGGTCTGGGCATGGGAGGCAATAAGCTTCGAAAGCTGGAGTATATTTTAAAAGAAGCGCAAAACAAAGGTGCGACCATGCTTATTACTGAGGGCGGAGTACAAACAAATCATGGCCGGTTGACAGCGGCTGTGGCGGCTAAGCACAATATGAGGTGTGCGATTGTTGCAATTGGGGATTACCCAGGAGAATTGTCGGCAAACTTACTGTTGGACCGGTTAATGGGCGCTGAAGTAATCATTAAAAAGGATGACGGCCGTCCATCTCTTGAACAGTATAAAGAGTTGGTTAAGGGTACAATCAAAAAATATGAGGCTCAGGGAGAGACCGTTTATTACATACCCCTTGGTGGTTCTGATGATGTCGGTATCCTGGGGTACTATGAATGTGCAGTTGAACTTACAAAGCAGGCAGCTGCCATGGGAATCGGAGATGCACGGGTTATTTCTGCAGCAGGCAGTTTAGGGACCTATATGGGCCTGTATTGTGGATTCCATAATGAAGACTCCGGCCTGGCATTAACCGGTGTAGCGATTTCTCCCTTTGATGATTACAAAGAGCATAGCATTGTTGAATTGTTTGACAGCGTAAAAGAAAAGTATGGAATGAAAATAAGTGCTGGACGAAAAGATTTTGATATTGAAAAAGATTATGTCCGGGGCGGATACAATCTGCCTTCAAAGGAGGTAAGAGATGCGGTTCGTCTGATGGCAGGAAAAGAAGCCATCCTGCTTGATCCCTGTTACACAGGAAAATGTTTTGCCGCAATCATAGATATGGTTAAGGAAGGGAAAATCAAAAAAGGTGAGAAGATCATCATGATCCATACAGGAGGAGCGCCGGGATTATACACGAAGCATCATAGGGTGGAATTTGAAAAAGAATTAATTGATGGGGTTACAATTCTTGAATGAATAATGTGACGTACTCCGTGATAAAAGTGAGCGAGGTGATATAAAACTTCGCTCTTTTTACTCAGACTTCCGTGTGGTATAATATTTCTAACGCAATGGTTGCAAAGGGAGGTTGCCATGAAACACAAATTAACGGTTGAACAACGTCAGCTGCTATCTCAAAACCAGATATCTTCACTGGAATTGCTTGCATTATGCAATTGTGAGCTGAGCCGGTATATGGAAAATGAATATATGGAAAATCCCTTACTGGAACAAATAAATTCCAGAGCCGAATCTTATACTCAGGAAGATTATCAAGCGTGGTATCAATCAAATTACTGCAAGCCTTTAAAAAATACTGCAGGTTTTTTAGAAGAAGGTAATGAGAGCAGCAACCAGGAGTTTGATGCTTCAAATACAAAAAATATTTATACTTATGTTTATGAGCAGCTGGAGTTAGAACGTTACACGGATAAACAATTAAGAGTTATTGATTTTTTCATTCAGAGCCTGGATCGTAATGGGTTTATTGATTTGNNGATTTGGAAGTTCCGGAGATTGCACAGTTAACCGGTGTGAATGAGAAGGTGATCAAAGACTGTTTATCAGATTTAAAAAAGTTGGAGCCATACGGTATTTTCGCAAAGAATCTGGTAGAATGCTTATTAATTCAGATCGAAATTCTGGGATTGGATGATGAAATTCTAAAAAATATGATCACTCATCATTTAACGGACATATCTCAGGGAAAGATCAGTTCAATCACCCGTGCATTGGATATCTCATCAGCTCAGGCCAGGAGATATATTGCTCTTATAAGTACGTTAAATCCAAGGCCGCTGCAGGGATTTGGAGAGAACGAAAAGCAATATATTATTCCGGATGTTATCGTTACTATGGACCCGGATGGGAAATGGAATATAGAAATCAATGATAATTGGTGCGGAGACTATCAGTTAAACGATTATTATCTTCAGATGATGGCAGAAGTAAAAGAGCAGGAACTTTTTGAATACTTTAAGAAAAAGTTAGAGCGGGCGAACTTTCTCATTTATGCAGTTGAACAGAGGCGTAAGACGATTATTCAAATAACAAATGCAATATTGGAAGAGCAGGATGAGTTTTTCCGGTATTCAGGGAAACTTAAACCGTGTACCATGACACAAATGTCAGAAAAGCTGTCAGTTAATACCTCCACCATAAGCCGTGCTGTTAAGGACAAATATCTTCAGTTTCCAGCAGGCTGTATTCTGATGAAAAACTTATTTTCTGCGTCAGTTCCCGTAAGTGACGGCAGCTTGATTAATTCGGATGGCGTCAAAGAATTAATACGTGAACTCGTGAATGAAGAGAACAAAGAAAAGCCATATAGTGATTCAAAACTTGCAGAATTACTTAGTGAAAAAGGGTGCCGCCTTTCCCGCAGAGTTATCGCCAAATACCGGGAAGAGATGGGGATCTCAGGTAGTTTTGAACGGAAAATGAAAAATGATATGAATAAAAGAGTCAACTAAAATTAAAGTTTTAGTTGACTCTTTTTTTGACTGCAATTCCATTTCACGGGTTGTGGCTATTTTTAAGTTCAGCTCCGAATAATATGGCAGTGCTTTTGATATTCTGAATACATTTCTTCGCTGATGTTAGAATCGGTAATGAGTGCAGTAATACGCCCCATATCAGCTATCTTATACTGGGATATCTTATCAAATTTGCTGTGTTCACACAAAAAGTAAACTTCGGAACAGTTTTTGATAATTGCCCGTTTACTGTTGGCTTCAATATCACTTACCGTAGAAAGACCAAATGAAATATCGATTCCGTTAGCACCGAGGAAAGCCTGTTGAAAATGAATCTGCTGGATTTGCTGGAGACCGCTCATTCCCTCAATGGTACGGGCGTGGTGTATGTAGTTGCCGCCCAATATAATTAAATTACATTCCTGACGCTGAGAAAGGACATTGATGACATCCAGTGAGTTTGTTGCAACGGTCAGATTCTTTACATGTAAATTTTGTACCATCAGGCTGGTGATGGTACTGGTGCCGAGAAAAATAGTCGAGTCTGGTTTCACAAGAGCCGCTGCTGCCTGTGCAATCTTTAATTTCTGCGATATATTAATGCCGCGTTTTGCATTGTAGTTATAATCAATTTTCATGGCATCAAGAATCATTGCACCGCCATGAGTGCGCTTGATCAGGCCGGTATTCTCCAGTGCAGTGAGATCCCGGCGAATGGTCGACTCTGAAACTTGATATCTTTTTTCCAATGTGGATACATTTGCACTTCCGCTGGCCTGAATTTTATTCAAAATTGAAATTCTTCGTTCCTCTTCAAACATATTTCCCACTCCTTCCAAGGTCAATATATCACAAATGAGCATAGTAGGCAAGAATGTGGAAGAATAAAAATGTAAACACCGTAAAATAGGGCAAGAAATGTTGATATCAGATTTATGGAATGTTAAGATAATAAAAAGTGAGCACAAATGATAACAAACGATCATAAAGGAGGAGGATTCTATTAAGGTGGAAGACGTATTTTTAAAACAGGGTGGTTTTATCCGCCTGACAGGCAATACCAAAGGAGAAATCTTCGGGCAGTTGGCCCAGGCTCTCTATGACGGGGGTTGTATACAAGATAAGGCTTCTTTTGTAGAAGCTCTGTATGTAAGAGAAATGGAAGGGTCTACAAGCGTAGGCGATGGAATTGCAATTCCTCATGGAATAAGCAACACGGTAAAGCGCACCACATTTGTATATGGATGCCATAAAGAGGGGATTTATTATGATGAAGGAGATGATAAGAAAACCAGATACTTTTTTTGTCTGGCGATACCGGACGATAGAAACGGTCAGTTGGAGCTCTTAAGTGACCTTGCCCGTAAGATCATGCAGCCGGAATTTAAGAGCAGGTTGGAATGTGCAGCAAATGAAGATGATTTTCTGAAAATTTTAAAATGATGGAGGGATATATCGTGGGTAAATATATCGTAGCAATTACAGCATGTCCGACGGGGATTGCACATACTTATATGGCGGCAGAGAAACTTATGATGGAAGCAAAGGCCATGGGACACGAGATCAAGGTTGAAACACAGGGGTCCATTAGTGCGGAGAATGTGCTTGCAGCGGAAGACATTGCCACAGCAGACGCAGTGCTTATCGCATCCAATACCGGTGTCAACAAGGAACGGTTTCATGGAAAACGTCTGTATGAGACCAATGTGGAGGACGGCATCAACAAGGCTGGTGAGATCATTGAAAAGGCACTGGCAAGTACATATATTTACAAGAACACTGAGGCAGTCACGGATACGAATGCAGCGCAAAATTCAAAACAAAAGGTCAGTGTATACAAGCATCTGATGGCCGGTGTTTCCTATATGATTCCCTTTGTCGTGGCGGGAGGCATCTGTATTGCCCTTTCTTTTGCATTCGGCGGCATCCATTCGGAGGGGGCGATTGCACAGGCTTTCAGCATGATTGGCGGCGGAGTCTGCATGGCCCTGATGTTCCCAATTCTGGGAGGATTTATCGGCCACTCCATCTCCGACCGTCCCGGCCTTCTGCCCGGTATGGTGGGCGGTATGCTTGCAAGTACACTGAATGCAGGATTTTTAGGAGCGCTGATCGGCGGATTCTTAGGCGGATACGCGGCATTATTCCTGAAAAAAGCGATTAAAATGCCAAAGGGACTGGAAGGCTTGATGCCTGTTTTGATTGTACCGTTTTTATCGTCTGTGATTGTAGGGCTTACCATGATTTTTATCATCGGCACTCCGTTTAAGGCGCTGAATACATGGATCACAGAGTTTCTAAACAGCTTATCCGGTGTGAATTCAGCTCTTTTGGGATTGATTCTTGGGGCAATGATGGCGGTCGATTTAGCTGGGCCGATCGGAAAGGCAGCTTATTTCTTTGGGGTTGCTTCCCTGACGACCTTGTCTCCGGGAGAGACGGCACCGGTTATGGCGGCAGTTATGGCTTCGGGTATGGTTCCTCCGTTAGCAATGGCACTTTCCACCATCATTGCAAAGGATCGTTATACCACAGACCAAATTGAGTCGGGAAAGACGGCTTGGATCTTGGGGGCTTCTTTTATCAGTGAGGGGGCAATCCCCTTTGCGGCAGCCGATCCGGTCCGTGTACTGCCTTCTGTTACCATAGGAGCTGCGGTTACCGGCGCGCTCTCTATGATCTTTAACTGCGGGCTTGCGGTTCCCCATGGCGGAGCCTTTGTATTTGTTATTCCGGGGGCGGTTTCCAATCTGCCGCTCTACCTTGTGGCAATTATCGTGGGAACGATCATATCCGGAGTTTTGGTAAGCTTTTTAAAGAAACGCTGATTTGACAGCGGTGAGGGGAAATAAGGATGAGAGACATAATAAATATCTGTTTGATCGGCGCAGGACGTGCAGGAATGATTCATGCCAGAAATTTCGTATCTCGTATACCGAACGCGAAAATGGCGGCAGTCTGTGATCCTTCGGAAGCTGCATGCCAGGCTGCGGTGAAGGAACTGGAGATTTCACTGTATTATACAGATTATAAGGAAGCGCTGAAAAATGAGGAGATCGATGCTGTAGTCGTTGTCACGCCTACCGTGTTTCACCATGAAATTGTGATAGCGGCCGCAAATGCAAAGAAACACATTCTCTGCGAAAAGCCCATGGCTATGAATGAGAAAGAGTGCGAGGAGATGATTGGTGCCGCAAAGGCAAACGGCGTCAAGCTTCAAATCGGGTTCATGCGGAGATTTGATGACAGCTTCGTCTATGGGAAGAAGCTTGTGGAGGAAGGGGAGATCGGTGATGTGGTGCTTGTTAAATCCCTCACAAGGGGCCCCAGCATACCCAAGCCATGGATGTATGATATTAAAAAGAGCAACGGTCCTCTCGCAGAAGTAAACAGCCATGACATCGACACGCTCCGCTGGTTTACAAAGGGAGAATTTCAAACCGTATACGCTGTGGCGGGAAATTACCGGTGCATGGAGGCGAAAGAGGAGTTCCCTGATTTCTATGATAACGTCATACTGAATGCAAAGTTTGACAATGGCATTCTGGGAAGCATTGACGGTGCCCAGGGAGTGGGCTATGGATACGATGCGCGCGTGGAAATATTGGGAACCAGAGGACTGATCACATTAGGGGAGCTAAAGGATAAGTCCACAGTCATATATACCAAAAATAAGGTTGGTAAAATGGATGTTGTGAACAGCTGGACCCACCTGTTCCGGGAGGCTTATATCAATGAAGACATCAGCTTTATCCAGGCGATTTTAAATGACAGGGAACCGGAAGTGACAGGAAAGGACGGCTTGATGGCTGTAAAGGTGGTCAATGCCGGAAATGAATCCATTGTCACCGGAGAGATTGTGAAACTGTAAGGTGCATGCTGCAGAAATTGTACCCCAGGGAACGTACTGCAGAAGCAGAGAGTGTAGAAATATAAGGGAGTATTTATGAAAGCGATAAGATTATATGGAAAAGAGGATCTGCGTCTGGAGGACGTAAATGTGCCTGAAATATCCGAGGATGAAATTCTGATAAAGACAAAGAGTGCGGCGCTTTGCGGAACTGATATCCGTATGTACAAAAACGGTGCGTCAGGAATCGATAAGGATCATCCGCTGATCATCGGACATGAGATCAGCGGGATCATTGAACAGGTTGGCAAACAGGTACGGGGCTATCGTCCCGGCATGAGGGTTGCCGTAGCCCCCAATATGGGCTGTGGAACCTGTGACCGCTGTGTGTCCGGCAATACCCATCTGTGCGCGGATTATCAGGCGCTTGGAATCAACTTAGACGGGGGATTTGCGGAATATGTCAGGATTCCGAAAGCGGCGGTTATTCAGGGAAATATAAAAATTCTGGAGGACCACATGGGCTTTGACGAGGCGGCTGTGGCAGAACCGCTTTCCTGTGTGTACAACGGACAGGAGCAGGCAGGAATTCCTCCCGGAGATAAAGTGCTGGTTATCGGAGCAGGGCCGATCGGTCTGATGCATGGAATGCTGGCAAAGATGCAGGGAGCAGGCCTGGTCATGATGAATGATTTATCCGTAGAACGTCTGGCTTACTGTAAGTCTCTATATCCGTATATGCAGACCATAGAGGCAGATTCCCTTCGTGAGACGGTGATGCGTCTGACGAAAAACCGGGGTGCGGAAGTGATTATTGTTGCCTGCCCGTCGGGAGAAATGCAGTCCATGGCCATCGAGCTGGCAGGCTTGTTCGGCAGAGTTTTGTTCTTTGGAGGCCTGCCAAAGGACCGGGAGAAGGTTTCAATCAACTCCAACTTAATCCACTATAAGCAGATCAGTATCCATGGAAGCACCAGGGCCAGTTTAAGCCAGTACCGCAAAGTCCTGGATTTTGCGGCAGACGGTGTCATCGACTTAAAGCAGCTTGTTACCCATGTCTATGAGATAGGCGATTACCAGAAGGCTTTTAGTGAAGCGGTAAAATCCATCGGACTCAAGCATGTGATACGATTTTAACCTCATCAAGTAAGTCCCCCACTTCAAGGCCGGAAATGCATAAGTGGTGGGTGGGGACTTACTTGTGCCCGATAATGCGGGGCACGCTGTGAGCAAGTAGCAAAGCGGATTGCGAATATCCGATNNTGACTTTATTTTTTTGGATATTTATAGTATATTAGATATAGTAAAAGCAGGGGTGAAGCCAAATGAATGAAAAAGAGACCGTATTTATGGAAGAAAGAAAGCAGATGATTTTGAATTTACTGCAGGAGACCGAGAAGGTGACGGTAGCCTATTTAAGTGAACTGTTCAATGTATCAGGTGCAACAATCCGCAGCGACTTAAGAGATTTAGAGAACGAAAAGCTTTTGCTCAGGACCCATGGCGGGGCAATGCGGATATCCAAGTCGGCATTTGAGATTGAGCCGCAAAAGCGCGGAGAATCTACCGAATGCAAGGAGGCGATAGCCAGGGAGGCGGTAAAGTTCATTGACGANNGGCAGTACCTGTTATATGTTTGCCAAGCTTCTGGTGACAAAAAAGGATCTTCGCGTCGTGACCAACGACTTAAGCATTGCCGCTCTGCTGGACCAGTTTGAGGATATTACAGTTTATTTCATCGGAGGTGTCATCCGTAAGCATTATAATTGTACGATAGGCAGCTTTGGTTCCGCACCGTTTCAGGATCTGGTTGTGGATAAGGCAATTATGGGTACAAATAGTTTTACTCTGGCAAAGGGAGCGACAACTCCTGATGTGGGACAGGCAGAGATGAAAAGGCTGCTTGTCTCAATATCGGATAAGGTTTTCATCCTTGGAAACAGTGATAAAATCGGCCGGAATTCGTTTGTGACCTTTGCGGAGAGCAATCACATTGATGTGATCATTACGGATGGGGCGATCAGTAAGGCATATAAAGAAAGCATAGAGGACAGTGGTATTGAATTGGTGATTGCTGAATAAAAGGGAGTGTGGCAAAGGAAAACTACGCCTCCACCTCAATCATTTGTTTCTAAGGCTGCTCAAAAAATTCTAACTGGTATTTTTAAATAAACATAAACTGGTACTTTCGATAAGGCCAGTTTTGAGGCATAATAAGGATATTAACTTAGACTCTAAAATACCAGGAGGATTTATCATGTCAGAGCAATATGAACTCAATAAAAATCTGGCTCAAATGCTAAAGGGCGGCGTAATCATGGACGTCACCACCCCGGAACAAGCNNACGCATTGGTCATTTTGTGGAAGCGCAGCTTTTGGAGGCCATAGAAATCGACTACATAGACGAAAGCGAAGTGCTTTCTCCGGCTGATGACATCTATCACATTGACAAAACTAAATTCCGCGCCCCCTTTGTCTGCGGTGCGAAAGACTTAGGAGAAGCATTGCGCCGCATTGCTGAGGGCGCGTCGATGATTCGTACCAAGGGCGAGCCAGGGACTGGCGATGTGGTGCAGGCCGTGCGGCATATGCGGAAAATTCAAAGCGAAATACGGATGCTCACTGCATTGCGGGCAGATGAATTATTTGAAGCCGCTAAACAACTGGCTTCCCCATTGGATCTGGTGAAATGGGTGGCACAAAACGGCAAACTGCCTGTGGTGAACTTTGCCGCCGGAGGCGTGGCGACTCCTGCTGATGCCGCGCTGCTGATGCAGCTGGGAGCGGAAGGTGTGTTTGTGGGTTCTGGCATCTTTAAATCCGGCAATCCGGAAAAACGTGCTGCCGCCATTGTGAAAGCTGTTACCAATTTTAATGATGCAAAGCTGATCGCAGAACTTAGCGAAGACTTGGGTGAAGCAATGGTAGGTATCAACGAGCAGGAAATCGCCCTCTTGATGGCGGAACGTGGAAAGTAGAGTGAGCACCATGAGAATTGGAATACTTGCCTTGCAGGGCGCATTTATAGAGCATGAAAAGATGTTGTCCAATCTGGGGGCAGACAGCTTTGAAATCCGGCAACGGGCAGACTTTACCGAAGAGATGAGTGGCTTAATTTTGCCTGGCGGCGAAAGCACGGTGATGGAAAAGTTGATGCGGGAATTAGAATTAAAGGAGCCAATCCTTCAAATGATTCAGAGTGGATTCCCTGTGATGGGTACCTGCGCTGGTATGATTCTGCTGGCGAAAACGGTTATCGGAGGTGAAAGCCATCTTGCCTGTATGGACATTACAGTGGAGCGCAACGCATACGGGAGGCAACTGGACAGCTTCAAAACTGAATCGGAATTTGGCGGCATTGGAATCATTCCGATGGTGTTTATCCGTGCGCCATATGTTGCGAATGTTGGTCAGGGTGTGGAGGTTTTGGCAAAGGTTGATGGAAAAATCGTAGCTGCCCGGGAAAAGAATATGCTGGCTTGTGCTTTCCATCCAGAGTTGACGGAAGATACGACCGTTCATTCTCACTTTTTACACATGTGTAGATAAATGAATTGTTGAGAGAAGATTTTGTTGAGTGACAATAAAACGAGTTAAATAGAGTATGCCACATGATGCAGGGCCTCGATTGTTCGTGATGCTGCTTCCTGGCTTCCGTAGATATCGCTGTATTAAAATGATATAATTAGGTTTAGGGGAAACAGGAGGATCAAAACTGTAAAGCGGATTGTGCAGCGTGTATCCTCATTTTTCCATACTGGATTTAGTTGTTATCTCCTGATATTCTCAGAAGAAAGCATCAATTAAGAGCCAGCTGGCTCATAGTGAAGTTCAGGTTAGTTTAAAATCAAACAGATACACGATTTTCTGTGTATCTGTCTTTTGCTTCGCCTGGTATTGTCGTAATCGAAACAGTGCAAGACCGTAATGAACCCTGATAGTTGGAAACATGCAGCCTATGAACAGAAATCATACCTGTCATGCATCCAGATATGCAAAATCAATCACATCACACTCATTAAATTTAGCGAACCGTTTCATACAGCCGTTAACGGCTGCCTGAAGCTTTTTTGTTTGCCTGATTCCATCCTCATACCAGATGTTTTTGACAACCAGCGTACGTTTCTTTATGTCAGCAACTGCTTCCACGCGTCCGATAAAACTATTGCCATAAAGAATCGGTAAAACATAAAAACCATATTTACGTTTGTCAGCCGGAGTATAGATTTCCCAGGTGTATTCATAGCCAAATAATGCACGGATCAGCTTTCTGTCCCACATCATGCAGTCAAGCGGTGCAATCAGTTCACAGCGGGGTTTATAAGTATCGGTTTGTAATACAGTATCTATAAGAAATAAATCCTCTGCCTGGCAGAAAAGAATATCCTTTAAGCCGTCTACACTGACTTGCAGAATTTTCCCTTCATCGAGCAATTCTTTGAATATTTCAGTTCTTTGAGGAGTTTTAAGCCCCCAAATATTTAACCATGCGTCAGACGGACGATTCCATAGAAGCCCTACTGCGCCTATCCGCCGAAGAATACGCCATTTTTGATGCTCAAATTCATTCGGCAGCGGGTCAGGAATGCCAAGGAGTTCGGCAGGTAAATGTTTATGGGTGAGGTCGTAATACTTACGAGAGCCTTTTTTATGGTGAATGATCAGCTCACCGGTAGAATATAACTGTTCCAGCACCGCCCGTGATGCATTGGTATCGCCGCTCCAATTACCGCTCCAATGAATGGAAGAGTGCCAGTGTATGCTGCCCTGTATGGGCAGGTTGTCAGAGCCGACCGCTCCGTTTGCCTGGATGTAATCCTTCGTGTTTGCTTCCAGCTCCTCCAGTTCTTTGAAACGCCGTCCGCCTTCCCGTGCAGCATTCCGATAACGTTCAAAATACGGCCAGTCCTCTGTGGGAATGATGGAAAGATTTTTATCGGGATAATCCACAAGCATTCGGTCGTTATACAGCAGCTCGTAAAGCGTTTGCTTTGTAAAGCCTTTGACACGGGATTGCAGCGTAAGCTCCGCATTCTTTCCGCAGGAATCAACCGGATCAAACTGAATACAGCCTGCCTGGCGCACAAAATCAAAGGCGCCCTGCTTACCGTTAAATTTGTGATCGCCCAGCAGCCCGTGTTTGAGAAGCATAAAATGTCTTGCCTGTTTGTTAGTTAAAGTGATCATAGGTTTTCTCCCAGTATGTTTCCGGATTCGTAATTGTGCTCTCTTTTTGATGCAGTAATGTTCGCAATTCTAGATGCATTCATTCTACCACAATCCAAAATATTTTACTATCTTCCATAACTTCATATCATGTAAAGCCACGAATCTTTCGTCTGTTTGCCAGTCAATCCCAATCTTTAAAATTGTTTCGTTTGTTTCAGATTACCTGCAATAAAATCAGTTCATTCTTTCTGATAATCAAAAAATGTCGATAAATGTAAGCGCTTTACCATATGAAATATTAAAAACAATGACCAAAAACAAGTGAGAAATATGTAAAAAATATACAGCAGATCCATATCGTAATTTGATTATATTGAATAAATTCACCAATAAAGATTAGGATTTATTTACAAAGTTTGATACAAATGTAAATATATGGTTGATTATTAATTTTCTACGCTGTAATATTGAACTGTAAGCGCTTACACTACTATTTGGGAGGGAACAAAAATGAATGCTTTATTAAAGCGGTGCAGGAAGGCATTAGCTGTATTCCTTGCCGTGGCAATGCTGCCCCAGTTTGCAGCATCCGGTGGGGGGACTGCTTATGCAGAGTTATCCTCAGCTCTGGATGGCATTAAGGAAGCAACGCCGTCCAACGCGGCGGCCACGCCATCCAATGCCGATGCTTCTAAGGCATACGGGGATGTCTCTGTTCTGGAGACAATGGCTACGCCATCGGTTGCGGCTGCCTCTCCATCCAATGCAGAGCTTTCACTGACGGGTGAGAGCCGTTACAGCAGATCGGAAGGAAGCTATGATGTAACAAATGTAAGAGTACTTAAGCTTGCTTATGATGATACATCCATTACTCTGGTTTGGGACAAGCCGGAGAATTACGGGGATGTGGCAAATTACAATATATACTGTGATGAAGTAAAGATAGGAGATGCACGAAGCAATTTTGCAAAGTATGCGGATTGGGCCAGTACATATATGAACGCTTTTTACGGTTATTATGATGCCCGGGAGATAGATATGGTAAAGGCAGATATCCATACCTTCCGGGNNGCCGGAAGTATTTGATATCCGGGATTACGGAGCGGAGCCGGTGGAAACAGGTTTTACTTCCAGTGATGAAGATACAGATGCCTTTATTGCAAAGAATACAAGGGCTATCCAGAGCGCCATTGATGCTTGCAGCGAAGGCGGAAAGGTAGTGATTCCGTCAGGAATCTATATGTCCGGTTCTCTGTATTTAAAGAGCAACATGACCCTGGAACTGGAAAAGGGAGCAGTTCTCTTTGGTTCGCCCAATGTGGGCCACTATGATCAGAACTATCTTTTATACCCTTATTCTACCGATACCAGGTCCTGGGCCCTGATCAATGCCTACAGCGCAGATGAAAACGGATTGTTTGAAAATATCCGTATTGTGGGAAAAGGCACGGTTTATGGAAACGGGTGGAAATATGGTTCCGGCAGCGCCATAAGCGGAGATGGTTATTCCCCTGCTTTTCAGAAAAGACAAAGCGGTGATCCTGACTGGACAAAAGCAGAGTTTCAAAAATATGCGCTGAAGAACTGGGTGGCAGGAAGCAACAGCAAGGTTTCCGGAAGCAGCAATTTTGGCATATTGGCCAAGAGCGCCTTTGATATGGGAAAAGGAAAGGGGCTTAACGACAGTGAAGCTTATGCCATGAGGCCAAATCTGATCGTTCTCCGGGGCGTGAATGGAGTTTATATCGAAGGAATCACAGTGGAAAATCCTGCAAACCATACGATTGCGGTCCTTGACAGTGAACATGTAGTTTCTGAAAATGTAAAGTACATTACATACGATGCAAACAATGGGGACGGAATCGAGCTTGGCAATACCCAGGATGCAATGGTTTTTAACAATTTCTTCGACACAGGCGATGATGCGGTCAATTTTGCCACCGGTATGGGCAAGGGCGTGCAGGATACGGAACAGAGGCCGTCAAGCAATATCTGGACCTTTAATAATTTTCTCCGTGAATGCCATGGAGGTGCCATTGCAGCAGGCAGCCATACCGGAGCGGGCATTGGGGAGATACTGGTGGAGGATAATGTCTTAAACCACAGTGATATGCCGTTCCGCTTCAAAAGCGCTCCTGTAAACGGCGGCGGGGTATCTGATATTCTGATCCGCGATTGCGCCGTAGGGGATGCCCAGCAGGTATTTACTTTTAGTACCTCCTACTCCGACGCCAATCAGGCCGTAACGGTAGAACCGGCAGATAAGCCGGCGGAGTTCTATGAGATTGACGCGTACAATATTACGGCGGATACCATTACAAAGAATACGTTCGAAATAACGGCATCTGTGGATTATGGAAAGATGTTCCAGCCATGGCATACCCACCATGATTTGTATTTCCAGGATATTACGTTTACCAACATTGAACCGTCCCTGGCAAAAAGCTCAGAATCGCTGGCGGGTGTTTCCAATGCCGTCTTCCACAACGTGGTCATGAACTGGAGGGGAATTGAGAAAAAAGACAATGACGCGGCAGCTTCTGATTACAAGGCATGGGGATCCGTTAAATTCTGCAATGACTTAAGCTTTACGGGAACCACGACCCAGTCCACCGTCTCCTATGATGCCATGGCAAAGCCGGTATGGCCGGATGATGTTCTGACGGTCGCCAGTGCGTCGGAAGCCTCAAGGAACGGATCTGAACGAAGAGTGAAGCTAAAATGGCCTGCGGCAGAAGACGGGGAACAGGAGACCGGCAGCGGAGGAATCACAGGCTATATCGTTGAAACCTACTTAAATGATGAATTGATCGACGTAACAAAGCCTGTGACCGGCACTTCCTGTGAACTGGGAGGACTTTCCCCTGATATGACCTATGTGTTTAAGATATATGCAGTCGATGCTCCGGGAAATAAGGTGCTGGGGCTCCTATATGACTGGACTACATCAGGAGGAGAAGACCCGGAAGTCAAAGAACCGGCAGATGGTAAAATCACATTCAGCGGAATTGGGTACACATGGGGAACTGCCAAATTCAAATCCGCGAAGGTGGCGGATTCCAGAATACGGGGTTATCATGCCTATGTAAACGGCGAGCTTGCGGCTACCGTTTATAATTACCAGCTTGAAAAACCAGAGGCGGGAGAGATCAGCATGACCATCGGCCGTATGCTGGAGGAGAAAAACGATGTATATCTGGAAGCGTTTACGGACTCGGACCAGATTTATGAGTACGAGGAGGAAACCGTAAAAACAACCAGGGCTTATGATTACCTTGCGCCGGTATGGAAAAGCAGTGGATTAAAGGTATCCTTATCCGGCAATGATTTCATCCTTTCATGGAACGAACCGGAGGATGAATCAGGTATCTACGCATACCGTGTTTATGCAGATGGAAAGCCCGTGTATACAACCGAAGGGGATTACTTTAATCATGTCAACGACGCTTATACCACGAAGGATACGTCCTTTACGGTGACAGGACTGGATCCGGCGGAGCATCACACATTCCGTGTAGAAGCAGCAGACCGCTGTTGGAAAGCCCTGAATGGAAGCGGGCCGTTCCATTGGACCAACAGCGGCCCGGCAGGAAACTGGAACGGACCGGAGGCGGAAGTCCTTTGGAGATCCTCGGCATTCGGGCAATCCACAGACTTAAACTTCAGTTCCAATGTGCTGGACAATAAAGTGGGGGTCAACTACACCTGGCCGGTAGGTTCCGGTGAACCTCTGGGTATGGAAGGAAGACCGGTCCAGGATGTTGTGATTGAATCAAGAGGCGGAAAGCTGCAGGCAGGACATGACGGCTTGACCTTTTATTATGCAGAGGTACCTACCAATAAGAATTTCAGTTTAACTGCAGATGTCACCGTAGAGCAAATGGGACCGGAGAACGGGACCAATCCAAACCAACAGGAGGGCGCAGGCCTTATGGTCCGCGATATAAACGGCTCTCCCAGAAAGGATCCCTTAGAAGAAGGTTATGAGGAATATCCGGCCGCTTCAAATATGGTAATACTTCATGCAGGATCAGCAGGAAAAACCCTGAATGCGGATTTAAACTTACTGACGGCAGCCCGCTATGGTGTCAATAGCCCGGCAGGAAATTTAAAGTCAGTAAAAACTACGGCAACCTTTGAAAAGTCTGTATCAAAAGCAGATAAAAAATATGCGCCGGAAGGTGCCCCCTATTCGTCCAATTTCTATGGGACCCAGATGAAGCTTCGTCTGGAGCGGACGGATGAAGGGTTTAAGGCCTCCCATCTTGATGATGAGGGTAATGTGGTCAGCACCTATACCTTTACGGACAAAAATGTCACCCCCAACATTGTGGCTCATCTGGATAATGATACCATGTACGTGGGATTCTTTGCCGCAAGAAATGCCCGTATGTCGGTGAAAAACATCTCCTTGGTATTAAGCGATGTAGAACAGGCGGATGAGTCACCGGCTTATATTGCCCCAGACGATGAATCTGCGTCACTTTATGTGGCATCTGCAGCCTATACCAATCGCCCTGCTTATACGGTTTCAACTCTTACCAATCAGTCTGGCCGTATGACTGTAAGCCAGGATGGAGCGGTCATTGCGGCAAATGAGGAAGTCACAGGAGGGGTCCAGTTCACTTGCCAGGCTGTCATCACAGGAGACGAGGCAGAATTCAAGTTGAGTTTTGTACCGAACGAAGGTGCTGATGCAGGAAAAGAGAAGGTGCAGACCTTCCGCGTGAAAAAGGAAAGCTATGGGAATGACTTATACGCGGCACCTGACGGAAGCGACTCCGGAGCCGGAACCATGGAGGCGCCCATGTCTATGGAGTCAGCGATAAACAGACTGGTTCCCGGAGGAACGATCTACATGGCAGAAGGAACGTACGGACCGTTCCAGATTCCCCTCAGTTCGTCCGGAAATAAAGATGCCAGGAAAGCCCTGACTGCAAGAGGAGCGGTAAAAATAGCAGGAAGCGGAAAGATCTTTGTTCTGGATTCCGATTACTGGGATGTAACAGGTCTTGATGTGGACGGTAAAGATGTGGAAGGAAGCAGAGGCGTGATGATCCACGGCAGTCACAATGTGATAAAAGATTCCCTGATCCACAACACTTCTAGTGATGCGGGCCTTACGATCACAAAGTCACGGGGCAGCAGGGCATTGTGGCCCTCCTATAACCTGATTGAAAACTGTGAGTCTTATGAGAATATTGACGGCTCAAGGATCAATGCCGACGGATTTGCCTCAAAATCCTGTTCCGGCGATGATAACCGCTTTATAAACTGCGTGTCTCATGATAATGCGGATGATGGCTGGGATCTGTACAATACCTTGTCCGACGGCCCCAACGGAAGGACCATTATTGAAAATTGTGTGGCATATAATAATGGGAACAATGGATTCAAGCTGGGAGGAGAAGGCCGGGAGGTCAGGAACATCTTAAGAAACAGTGTGGCATTCCACAATAATCTGGATGGAATTACAGATAATTTTAATCCGGGAGAACTGATCATCGAAAATAATACCTCCTTTGATAACCGGCGTTTTAACATCATCATGCGCCCCAGTCCTTATAAGACAGATTCAGACGGAAATTTAACAGCCGACGGCACTGTGGTAAATAATGTATCATATCGAACCGCATCCTACAGTGCCTCCCTTGATAAAGTATACGATGATAAAATTGCAGCCAGAGAAATAAGCAATAATTATTTATATCAGAACGGAATGAATGCCATAACATCCGATAACTTCCTTTCCCTGAATCCGGCGGAATGCTTTAGCAGAGTTAATGGAAGAATCGTTTTCGGCGATTTCCTGCGTCCGGCAAAGGACAGTGTCATAAGGAGGGCAGGTGCAGGTGCGGATCTGCCGGGAATCAATGATCCGGAACCGGAGCCAGAACCGGAACCTGAGCCTAAACCGGAACCTGAGCCAAAACCAGAGCCTGAGCCAAAACCTGAGCCTGTACCGGGAAAGAATACCGGCGGCGGTTCTGACTCAGACAGAGACTATGGCATAAAAAAACGCTCCGATGAAACAAAGGGAAGCTGGAAAAAGACTGGAGAAGGCTGGCGCTTCCAAAGACAGGATGGATCGTATCCGAAGGAAGAGTGGATAAAGGTCAGCGGAACATGGTACTATTTTGGACTGACCGGTTACCTGGCCACCAGCTGGAATGAAGTCGGCGGAATCTGGTATTTTATGGACCAGAGCGGTGCAATGAAAACAGACTGGGTGATGTGGAACGGAACATGGTATTACATGAACCTTGACGGATCTATGGCGGTGGGCTGGATCAATGTCCATGACAAATGGTATTATCTGAATCAGTCAGGAAAATGCCTGATGAATACGATCACGCCGGACGGATACCGGGTTGATGAGAATGGAGCCTGGGTAAAATAAGATCATGACCAGACATAAAAAAAATAAAAAAACCACTCTTGACAAATAAAACAAAACAACATATACTAGTCAATAACTTCATAAACAAGTAAAAGCGTTGATAAGAACAAGTAGCAGTACGAAGGACCACACAGAAAGCAGCCGGCAGATGAGAGGCGCGTGGAAAACCGATTGCGAATACATCTTTGAGCTTCGCACCCAACGGCTAAGAAGCCAAGTAGGCTGCGACGGATTCCCGCACCCGTTATTGTGCTAGAGTATCGCATCAGGTACTCAAAGAGGTGGACAGCGTGAGCTGTTTATAAACTTAAGGTGGTAACACGAGACTTCAGCCTCTTCCTTTTGATAGGACGGGGCTTATTTTTATGAAAAAGGAGAATGATGATGAAGATTTATGAAGAATTGAAAGCCCGTGGCCTGATCGCCCAGGTGACCAACGAAGAAGAGATCAGCAAAATGGTAAATGAAGGAAAAGCCGTATTCTATATCGGATTTGATCCCACGGCTGACAGCCTTCATGTAGGTCATTTTATGGCCCTGTGCTTAATGAAGCGTCTTCAGGAGGCAGGCAATAAGCCCATCGCCCTGATCGGAGGCGGAACCGGTATGGTTGGAGATCCTTCCGGAAGAAGCGACTTGCGGCAGGTAATGACAGTGGAAACAATCCAGCATAACTGTGACTGCTTTAAAAAGCAGATGAGCCGTTTTATAGACTTTTCTGAAGGAAAAGCTCTTATGGTTAATAACGCGGACTGGCTGCTGAACTTAAATTACATCGATTTTCTTCGGGAGGTCGGCCCCCATTTTTCCGTCAACCGTATGCTGACCGCTGAATGCTATAAGCAGCGCATGGAAAAAGGTTTAAGCTTCCTGGAATTCAACTACATGATCATGCAGAGCTATGACTTCTATGAGTTGTTTAACCGTTACGGCTGTAACATGCAGTTTGGCGGAGATGACCAGTGGAGCAATATGCTTGGCGGTACAGAGCTGATTCGCCGGAAGCTGGGAAAAGATGCACATGCTATGACCATCACCCTGCTATTAAATTCCGAGGGTAATAAGATGGGTAAAACCCAGTCCGGCGCTGTATGGCTTGATCCGGAAAAGACTACTCCTTTTGACTTTTTCCAGTACTGGAGAAACATTGCTGATGCGGATGTGTTAAAATGCCTGCGCATGCTTACCTTCCTTCCTATCGAGCAGATTAACGAGATGGACGGCTGGGAAGGCAGCCAGTTAAATGAAGCAAAAGAAATTCTTGCCTATGAGCTGACCAATCTGGTTCATGGGGAAGAGGAAGCAGAAAGAGCTAGAGAGAGTGCCAGAGCGCTATTTACCGGCGGCAATGCGGCAGATATGCCGACCTGTGAGCTGGAAGAGGCAGATTTTACGGACGGAAGTATTGACATCCTGTCCATTCTTCAGAAATCTGGTTTAGCTCCTACCCGTTCCGAGGCAAGGCGCAATGTGGAACAGGGAGGAGTAACTGTAGAAGGCGAAACTGTTTCCGACGTGAAAGCCGTTTTTGCAAAAGAACAGTTTTCCGGAGATGGGATGATCGTAAAACGCGGTAAGAAAAAATTTGTAAGGGTAATTGCAAAATAATAAAAAAGTGGCTGTTGAAAGATCAATGCTATTCAGCTAAAACTTCACACCTCTTTAAGATAGAACAGGGCTTGCAGAAATGCATGCCCTGTTTTTTTGCGTACTTTCATAAGCATTGCCTGATTTTATAATTTTCTACGCCGTCTTTTGATTCGTATAAATGACTTTAAAGTTTTTCATGTAGAACATTTGCAATAAATGCAAATGTTCTACGGCAACTTGACAAACATTGCGTAGTTACCCGCCCATGAGATAATGTATAATAAGGAAAGTAGATTGTACTATACTAGGGAGGGATATGTAGATGGTGCTTGCAGCAGAACGAAACGNNCGGATAAACATATGGATTGAGGAATTAAAAGACCATTTGTTTTATAAGCTTGATGATGTGGCATTTACTGGATTTACGACGAAACAGCATTTCACTTATGAGGAAGCAATAAAGCAGGATTTTTATCCAATGCCCCAGGGGACTTCATGGGGAACCAAATGGGAATACGGCTGGTTTCAGACAGAGATTGTATTGCCCAAAGAGGCGGAGGGAAAACGGATTTTCCTTCATCCTGAGGTAGGTGGGGAGATGTTGATCTGGGTGAATGGAAAAGCAGCAGGTTCAAAAGATTTAAAACACGACGGAATTACACTGACCCGCTGCGCGAATGCAGGTGAGCGTTTTTTTGTGGTAGCAGAAAGCTATGCTGGGCATGGTCCAAGACTGGAAAAGGGGGGACCATGCCCACCTTGGCGTATTGCGGTTCCCGAACCTCCGCCGTTTCAGGTAAAGATTGGCGCTTCGGATTTTGGTATCTGGAATGAAGATGCATTTCAGCTTCTCATGGATGTACATACCCTTTACAAGCTTTCCGAAGGGCTTGATCCCAAGTCTTTAAGAGCTATGAAAATAAACCAGGGACTTTTGGAATTTACCTTTCTGGCAGATTTTGAGCTGGACCGGGAAGCACGGGATGAATCCTTTCGTAAGGCAAGAAAAGAACTGGCGCCGCTGCTTTCCTGCGTCAATGGGTCAACTGCACCGGAGTTTACCATATTTGGACAATCCCATCTGGATCTGGCCTGGCTATGGCCCTGGGAGGAAACAAAACGAAAATGCGTCAGAACCCTGTCTACACAAATTGCTTTGTCCGAAGAATATGAAGATTACAAATTCCTTTTATGTGAACCTCCCATTATGGAAAATGTAAAAGAAAATTATCCGGAGCTGTACGGACGTCTTCTTCAGAAGGTCGAGGATGGATCATTTATACCGGAAGGCGGGATGTATGTGGAATCGGATACCAATCTGGTATCCGGAGAGAGCCTGATCCGTCAGTGCCTTTACGGAAGAAAGTGGTTTTTAGAAGAGCTGGGAAAAGAAAGTGTCATGGTTTGGCTTCCGGACTGCTTTGGTTTTAACGGACAGCTGCCTCAGATCATGAAAGGCTGCGGAATCCGCTACTTTACGACTCAGAAGATAGCCAGGGCACGGAAAGGCTGTGATGTATTTCCTTATAATAATTTCTGGTGGGAAGGAATTGACGGTACCAGAATTTTAACTCATTTTTATAAAGAGAATAATGCCAGGCTGGATCCCCTTGAATTAATCAAGAGATGGCGGGAGGATCGTGTTCAGCAGGAGAATATTGATTCCTTTCTCTTTCCTTTCGGATTTGGTGACGGCGGAGGCGGTGCCACCAGAGAAATGGCAGAAGTAGCAAGGCGTGTAAAGGATTTAGAAGGAGCCCCACGCACCCACATGGAAAGCCCTGTTAATTTTTTTCAAAGGCTGGAAGAGGAAGGTTCAGTAACGGAGGTTTACAGAGGGGAACTCTACCTGCCCTGGCATAGGGGAACCTACACAACCCAGGCGTGGATCAAGAAAGAAAACCGGCTGACAGAACGGAAGCTCCGAGAAGCAGAACTTTTAAATTCCATCGCATGCTTCACAGAAAGCGGAAAAAACCGGAGGGAAGAGCTGGAATCTTTATGGAAAGTGCTGCTCTTTAACCAGTTCCATGACATCATTCCCGGAACCTCCATTACCAGGGTATATGAGGATGCCAGAGAAGCGTTAAAATCCATCGGAGAAAAAGCACTTGGTTTTTACGTAGAAGCAAGAAAGCAGATTACAGGATCAGAGGATGACGGTGTCTTAATATTCAATTCTTTATCCTGGGAGCGGGAGGAACTGGTGGAGATTCCGGCCAAAGATGGAGATCGTTTGGTTCGGAGCGGAAGATTCCCTGTGACCCAGAAAATCGGAGACAGGCTGCTGATTCCTGTGAAGGTTCCTTCCTGTGGCTATACCGATCTTGGCGGGCAGACCCAAACAGCTTATGGGCATTCCGGAATTTCAGAAGAAAAGGTATGCCGGATCTATGAACAAGATGGTTGGTTTGTTCTGGAAAACGGGCTGGCCAAGGTTATTGTTGACGGTCTTGGTCAGGTGAGGAGTGTTATAGATCAGGAAACAAAAATCGACTATGTCGATGGGATTGCAAACCAGTTTTTCCTGTATCAGGATATTAATGTGGATTATGATGCTTGGGAGATAAGTTCCTTCTATAAGAATGTACCGGTAGAGTTGGGGGATACGGCGGTGCTCACCATTGAGGAGAGAGGGCCGCTTAAAGTGGTGCTTCTGGTAAAGCGGATGATTCACCAATCCTCTCTGATGCAGAGAATTGCATTATCCTATAAAAGCAGGCGGATTGATTTTGTTACGGTCATTGACTGGCAGGAAACTCATAAGCTGCTGAAGTCAGCTTTCCCGATTAATATCCGAACGGAAGAAGCTTTGGAAGAAATCCAGTTTGGGTATGTTAAACGCCCAACCCATCAAAACCGCCGTTACGATGCAGATCGTTATGAGGTATGCAATCACCGGTATACTGCTATGACGGAACCGGGAAGGACCGCAGCAGTACTCAATGATTCCAAATATGGAATCAGCACCAGTGGCAATTCTATAGAACTGACTCTTTTAAAGTCTCCTGTATGGCCGGATATGCATGCGGATAAAGGAATACAGGAATTTACTTATTCTTTCTATATAGATAGCAGGAATTTTACAGAAAGCGGAGTTGTAAGGGAAGGGATGCAGTTAAACAGCCCCCTGACATTTTGGGGGAAAGGTACCGGAGAAAAAGAATTTTTCCGGATCTCAGCAGAAAATGTGATTTTGGAGACGGTGAAGATGGCAGAAGACGGCGAAAATCATATGGTTTTAAGATACTATGAAGCATTAGGAAAACATACCTCCTGTTTGGTGACGGCTGGCTTTAAAATCAGCAAAGTGTGGGAAACTACCATGGAGGAGAACCTGGAAGGCGGAAAAACTGTTCCAGTGAATCTGCATGAAAATTGCAGTGAGATACTCTTGCATTTCGCTCCTTTTGAGATTAAAACCCTTCGGCTGGTTCCATAAACGCAAAAAATGCGAATAAGGTAGTTTCGATAAAAACAAATTACGCATAGCAACAATGTGACCAAAATATTATAATGATTTCATCAGCTTTAAGAAGAAAACACCAAAACTTGATACGGAGTTAACAAAGATGCCAAAAAAACTAATCATTTTTACAGACAGTGGAGATACAATTATTGACGAAGGTACCGAAATCCACAATGAAGATGGTATTGTAGTTCACGCAGAATTGATACCCGGTGCAGGAGAGACTCTAAAAGCCCTTTACGATGCCGGTTATGTCATTGCCATGGTGGCGGATGGAGAAGAACAGTCCTTCACCAATGTTTATGAAGAAAACGGCCTTGGTTATTGTTTCCACACCAGAACAATTTCCGAGATAGTCGGGATCCAGAAACCTTCCCAACGGATGTTTCAGGACGCCATGGAGAAGAATCACCTTACAGAAGAAGACAAAAAGAGGGTGGTTATGATTGGAAATAATGTGAGAAAGGATGTTGCAGGAGCCAACCGTTTTGGAATTACTTCTATTCTTATTGACTGGTCTCCACGTTATGATATGATTCCGGCTGATGAATGGGAAACGCCGGACTATACCGTCCATGAACCGAAAGGACTTCTGGCTCTGGTAGAAAGACTGGAGGCAGAGCTTATAAAAGACGGGAGCGTATAGAAAGAAGGTGTGGATAATATGAAAGAAAAAACAACAAAGGGAAAGGTGCGAAAGATCCCGTTTAAGGTATATCTGCGCAATACCTGGCAGCTTTACTTAATGCTTCTGATTCCGGTAATTTATATGCTTCTGTTCCGTTATAAGCCAATGATCGGAGGCATAATTGCTTTTAAGAAATTTAATGTATTTGCCGGTATCTGGAACAGTCCGTGGGTTGGTCTTGCGAACTTTAAGGAAGCCTTTGGATCAAAGGATTTCTGGAATGCATTGAAAAATACCCTGATTTTAAACGCAGGTGATTTGATGATTGGATTTCCGATTCCAGTTTTTATTGCTGTATTCCTTTTTGAGATCAGAAACATACATATCAGGAAAGCTACGCAGACAATTTTGTATCTGCCTCACTTTCTTTCCTGGGTTATTATTGCAGGTATTATTACACAGCTGTTTTCAGCGAGTGGTCTTGTCAATGATCTGATCCGGAGAGCAGGATTTACAGAAGTGAACTTCTTAAGTTCTCCGTTTGTCTGGCGTTTTGTGTATTGGTTTTCAGGTGTCTGGCAGTCAGCAGGTTACTCTCTGATCATTTTTCTGGCAGCACTGACAGCGACTGATCCGTCATTAGGCGAAGCAGCGTATATAGACGGTGCTACAAGGCTTCAGAGAATTGCCCATGTTACGATACCGCAGATCAGACCAACGATTTCTATCATGCTCATCATGCAGCTTGGAAAAATCGTATCTATTGATTTCGACCGTCCTTATATGATGGGAAATACTTTAGTAAAGAGTGCTTCAGATGTTATTAGTACCTATGTTTATAACGTTGGCCTTCAGGCAGGACGTTTTGATTTTGCTACTGCAGTTGGATTGTTCCAGTCAGTGGTGGGAATTTTCCTGATTCTATCGGTTAATAAAGTTTCCAAAAAAATGGGAGAGGAGGGAATTATGTAATGGGAGAATTAAAGAGCAAGACAGAACGCCGGTTTCAGTTTTTCTGGAATACTTTTTTTGCAGCAATCAGTATTATTGCGCTGATACCAATCCTCCGCGTTATATCCATGTCCTTCAGCTCCAAAGATGCAATTCTGAGCGGAAAGGTTTTTTTATATCCGGTACAGTTTACGACGGAAGCTTACGTCAGGGCATTTCGAAGCGGAAGTTTCGCCTCTTCCTTTATTTATTCCGTTTTTCTGATGCTGGGATCTACGGCTGTGTGCATGATCATGACAATCATGGCGGCATACCCACTTTCGAAGAAGAATTTAAAAGGCGGAACAATCATTATGACCCTGTTTGTTGTGACTATGTATCTGGATCCGGGAATCATCCCCAAATATTTGAATGTGAAGGATTTTAAGATGATTGATACCGTATGGGCTCTGCTCATCCCGGAGGCACTCAGCGCGTATAATATGATCATAATGTGTACCGCTTTCAAGGGATTAGACTCCTCACTTTATGAAGCGGCAAAGATTGATGGCTGTAATGAGATTCAGACCTTATTTAGAGTAGCGATTCCTTTGGTTTATCCGACATTGGCTACACTCGCTCTGTTTTATGCAGTAGGCAGATGGAACCGATTGAGTGACGTTCTTTATTATGTAAACACTTCTAAGCTGTACACGGTTCAGATGGTATTAAAACAGCTGATTGAATCAGTTAAGATATCCCAGGAAGAAGGGATTGCATCACAACTGGTTGCTGATAACATAAAATCAGCAAGCATTGCGATTTCTATGACACCAATGATTATTGCCTATCCGTTTATACAGAAGTATTTTACAAAGGGCATTATGCTTGGTGCAGTAAAAGGTTGATTATTATTTTAACCTCGTCAAGTAAGTCCCCCACTTCAAGGCCGGAAATGCATAAGTGGTGGGTGGGGACTTACTTGTGCCCGATAAAGCGGGGCACACTGTGAGCAAGTAGCGAAGCGGATTGCGAATATCCGATTGACTAATAAATATGGGAAGAGAAGAAAGGGAGGGTTTTTTATGAGAAGAGCAAGATTATTGAAAAGCTGTATGGCAGTTTTTGCAGCAGCAGTTCTGGTAACCGGATGCGGTTCCGGTGCCGGCAAGGACGCGGCGAAAACAGCAGGCACTGCAGAAACAAAGGCTGGGGCGAAGGCAGCGGAAGAGAATGGAGAGGAAGTAACCATCAAGGTTATGGTTTGGGACAGAGGTGATGCAGCTCCTGGAACGACTGTAGAAAACAACACCCAGACGGAATGGATCAAACAGCAGATGAAGGAAAAGTATAACATCAATGTGGAATATGTTTCCGTTCCAAGATCCTCTTCTGATGATAAGCTGAACATCATGATGTCCGGCGGAAACGCTCCTGATATCGTATTTACATACAATCAGAACATTTACTATAACTTTGCACAGAATGGCGGTCTGGCTGACTTAACACAGGCGTATGAAACCTATGGCTCAGATATTAAGAAATTTGTTTCCGATGCACAGAATATGGGACAGATCGACGGAAAACAGTTTGCAATTATGAAGCAAAGAGGTGTGGAATCTCCTCGTCATACTGCTTATATCCGTCAGGACTGGCTGGATAAGCTGGGAATGGAAATGCCGAAGACAAAAGAGGAATTGACTGCGTACTTACAGGCGGTAAAGGATAAGAATCCAGGCGGTGTTGATCATGTAATTCCGTGGGCAATGAGCGGACGCAATGATACAGAGAAGGGTTATTTAAACTTTGTAGGTTCTTATGTAAACCTTGAAAGCGATAAGGATGCTTATGTTTACAGCGAGACTTATATGGCAGTTGCTAAAGGCGCTGTTGAAGGGCTCAGGAAATTAAACGAATTGTACAACAAGGGACTTATCACAAAAGATTTTGCTACAGATACAACCGAAGATATCTACAAAGCTCAGGTAACTGCAGGCAATGCAGGATTCTTTTTAGATGACACAGAGCGTCCATGGGATTACATCACGATCTTAAACCAGAGTACAGGCGGAAGAACTTTTGTACCGGTACAGTGCTTTGAACTGGCCGACGGTTCCTACCGAACACCGTTCGAACAGAGATACGGTATGTTTGTAATGGTTCCAAAGTCAAGTGAGAAAAAGGTTGATGCTTGTATGAAGTATCTAAACTGGCAGGCAGATCCGGAAGTTGCTGAGAATATTGTTTACACAACAGAGCATAAGAGAGACGAAAACGGAGTACCGATTAAATTATCCAGTGAAGAGCTTTCCAGCAAAGGATATCCGGGAACCTGTGATGACTTAAATATTGTAAATCTTGCTATGGAATGGACGAAGAGTAAAGATGCTATCGTATCCAAATGGGCAAAAGATCAGTCAGTTGACTGGGAAACTCCGGATTGGTTCTCCAATTTCTATGATGTACGTTCTGAAGGCAAATTCCGCTTCCCTGTATACTCTAATATTTCTCAGGCAGAGGCAGATTACGGACAGAATGTAGTAAACATGTTGATTGAATATGTTTACAAACTGGTAAGCTGCTCACCGGATCAGTTCGACAGTATGCAGCAGAAAGAATACAACAACCTTGTAAATGCAGGGCTGCAGAAGATTCTTGACGCAAGAGCAGAATATTATGACAGCATAAAGTAATTCCTTTTACGGGGCAGAAGGCTATAAGAAGCTCGTTACAGCTCTTTTTCATCGAAATAGTGATGATGCCGGGAAGCTGTAACGAGCTTTTTCTGTCCATTTGGTATTTTAAAGAATGGTTGGAAGGCTGTTTCCGCCTCCATCTTTTCGAAATTCCGATGGTGACTGGCTGCAATATCTTTGAAAAATACGGTTAAATTGAGAGAAGCTGGTAAAACCGCATTCTTCCGCCAGTTCAGAAATCTTCTTTTTGGTGTTTATAAGCAGGTATTGTACGTTTCGGATCCGTGTCATCTGAATGTACTGGGTGAGGGTGTACCCCGTCACATCTCTAAACTGATGGGACAGATAGTAAGGACTGATATAAAATTCCCTGGAAAGGGAGTCCAGAGTTAATTCTTTCGAATAATGATTATGAATGTAATTGGCAATGGTGTATATTTTTTTGGAGGCTTCATTCTTTAAAGGCTCATTGGTGTAGATGTTAGAAGGTGCCAGCTGCCTAATCGTATAGAGAAACTCCACAAACATTCCGTGAACAATCAGGGATTTTAATTCCGGTTCCTCATCCTGAAAGGAGTAGCGGTAAATTCGGTTTAGTTTTTCGTTGATCAGCTGCTGTTGTTTGGAGGGGAAGCGGTATATGGGAAGGGGGGAATAAAATGGTTCGAAAAGCTTTTGATAAGTTTCCGGCATTCCCCAGAGTTCGGGAGGGTACAAAAAGCCGATGATAAGCCGTTTGCTGGGAGCTCCTTTCTGATATTCCGTTTGGTGAAGAACCGATGGGCGCAGAAGAACCAGGTCACCTGCACGGATGGAATAAGGGAGACCCTCTACCAGGTGGCATGCCTCAGGACTGATTAATATCATGATTTCATAAAAGGAATGAAAATGCTGGAATGGCATGTTGATATCGAAGGAACGTTCATCGTAGTCAAAGTAATAATAAAGGGAATGCTGGATATCGTTGATGGTAATATTATGTTTTTTCTTATAAAGCAGTGTATCACCTTGATTTGTCATAGAAATCGCCTTTATTCTTTCTAGGGAATGGTCATGTTTCGGATATGTATTATAACAGAGTGGTCACAAGATATGCAATACATTAGCTGAAAAAAAGGAAAAATATTGTAGAGATTGCAAAGTGCACCGACCGATAAGGTGGCTGGCAGCAGAAAGGGAGTGACAAAGGAATGGAAAAATTAAAAGAAAAAATAGATTTGCTGGTTTCAAGCTTTGAAAAGATTCTTTATGAAGAAGATGATATCTTCTTAAAAAATATGGAAAAAAATAACCTGTCCGGAGACAATACAGAGCGCTACCGGTATTGGGAATGGACGCAGGGAGTAGGACTGTTTGGTTTATGGAAAATTTATGAAGAAACCGGAGAGAAAGAGCTTTTAGAGAAACTGGAAAACTATTATGGAAGACAGCTTGCCATTGGTTTACCTGCACGCAACATTAATACAACAGCTCCTCTTCTGGCCTTGTCCTATCTGGCAGAAAAAAGTGGAAATGAGACCTATATGGAAATCTGCAGGAACTGGGCACAGTGGCTTGTGGAAGAACTTCCCATGACAGAAGAAGGCGGATTCCAGCATCTGACCTCCGATACTTTAAACGAGCAGGAGCTGTGGGATGACACATTGTTTATGGCTGTTTTATTTCTGGCCCGTATGGGAGTTCTGTTGGATAATAAAAAATGGATTCATGAAGCGGAATACCAGTTCCTTCTTCATGCTAAATATCTGGCTGACAGAAAAAGCGGTCTCTGGTACCATGGCTGGACATTTCACGGCCGCCATAATTTTGCAAATGCATTCTGGGGGAGAGGAAACAGTTGGATCACTATGGCGATTCCGGAATTATTCGGCATCATTCCTTGCAGCGGAGCTGTGAAGCATTATCTGACAGAAGCACTGAAAAATCAAATTGAGGCGCTGGTTTCCTACCAGAATGAAAGCGGTATGTGGCATACGGTAATCGATGACAGTACCTCTTACGTGGAGGCAAGTGCAACTTGCGGGTTTGGTTATGGAATATTGAAAGCAGTTCATTTAGGACTTATTAATCCGTCATATGAAGCAAGCGCCAGAAAGGCTCTCTTGCCGGTTCTTCAATGCATTGATGCAGAAGGTGTGGTACATCAGGTATCTTATGGAACGCCTATGGGTAGAGAAAGTGTACAGTTTTATAAGGATGTTGAACTTCGCCCAATGCCATATGGACAGGCAATGGCAATACTGTTCCTGTTAGAAGCGTCAAAATAACCGAAATTAAAACCGGCACCGGGAGTGAAAAAGAAAGTTCAAGAGCTAAAAGACGGAGGAAGACTATGAAGCGTTATATAGTACATCTGCTGAAGGGAGCAGAATATAGGACGAGACAGTTTATAGATGGGCAGGTAAAAGATCCGGAAAACCTGCAGTACGGAGGAATCCGGGGAGATATCTGGGAGGCAAAGCCAACAATTTATGCGTTGACCACGGCAATGACTGTATATCTAAACAAAAAAAGCAGTTTTTACCGGCATGAGGCTCTTTATGATGCCATTAGCTTGGCACTGGATTTTGCGGCAAGGACTCAGAGAGAGGACGGGAGCTTTGATTATCCGTCCTGTAATTTCAAATCTGCTGCAGATACTTCTTTCTGTTTCAAGCGGATGATCTCTGCCTACCGGCTGCTGGTAAAATATGATGTGGAGAAAGATCCGAAGCTCCTAATCCTTCGGGAAAAATATCTGACTATCATGCACCGTGCTCTGGAGGCTATTCTGACGGGAGGCTTCCATACGCCGAATCACCGCTGGGGCATAGTGGCGGCCTTGCTTCAGGGAGCCAATCTGTTTGCTGAAGAGAAGGAGTTCTCCGGACAGCTTAAGGACCGGGCTGGGCAGTATCTGTCTGAGGGGATCGATGGGGATGAAGACGGTGAATATGCAGAACGTTCCACTGGTAATTACAATGCGGTGGTGAATAGCGCAATGATGGCCATGTATGAGGAGAGCAAAGATGTGAACTTCTTAGGCTACATGGAGCGGAATCTGGCCATGATGTTGACTTATATAGATCCAGACGATACCATATTTACCCAGAATTCCACCAGACAGGACAAGGGAAAGCTTGAATATGCGGATAAATATTTTTACCAGTACCTGTTTTTGTGTAGTTATGCAGAGAATCCTGTGTTTGACGGAGCTGCCCATAAGATCATACGCGACAATATGGAGCGGGGAAACCTGGCGCCAGACTGTCTGCATATTATCATGAACCATGATGAAATGCTTGAGCATTGCTTTAAAGGATACGGCTTTTTAGAGGAGTACCGGAAATTTTTCCGTCATGCAGGAGTGCTTCGCGTAAAGAAAAAGGTCTACACCTATACGGTGCTGAACGGAAAGAGTGCATTTTTGTATTTTAAATGCGGAGGTACCATGGTCTATGTAAAGATTGGAGAGAGCTATTGCGACATTCGCAACTTTATTCCTCAGAAAATAGAGGAGCAGGAGAACGGATGCAAGGTGGAGGCCGTGGCAAAGGGCTGGTATTATCTGCCGTTTAAAGAGAAGCAGAATACCTCCGACTGGTGGAAAATGGACCATACAAAAAGAGAAAAGCAGATAAGCAGCCAGCTGAAAACCACGGTTGAGATCCATGAGTTGGAACAGGGACTGGAGTTTTCCGTTAAGGCGGAGGGGCTGGACCGTCTTCCCATGCGGCTGGAGGTTTGCATCCCCGCAGGGAGTACCCTGAAGCATCCGGCCTTTAGTCTTAAAGCGGGAGTGGGCGAAGGTCTGATTCTGAGAGATGGCTTTCTGACGGTTCGGGATGAACAAAAAGAGCTGGTACTGGGGCCGGGTTTTGGTGAGCATGAATTCCAGGGCCATTATTCAGGCGAAGAGGAAAACTGTGATGGGTATACGGTCTATGCCAATGGATATACGCCGCTGGAGAAAACTTTTCGGATTACAGTTAATGGTTGAAAAAGGAGATAAAAATATGTATCAAAAAGGGTCGGCCTGGTGGAAGGATAAAGATTGCAGCAGGTGTAAGCTTCAAGCCTGAAAGATTATGCCTGAAGCCATTTTCTGCCCTATCCCGGGATTTGTCTATGGTCTGAATCCGGCTGGAACCAGCCGGATTTTTTGTGTTTCAAGGCCACGAAGGCATAAGCTCCAGATCTTTTAAAGTAAGTGCGAAATGAAGCTTTTCATGATAGGACTCTAAATGAGGGAGAGATTCGTATTCTGTTCTCAGTTTCTCGTAAATGCTTAATATGGGCTGACAGCGGATGGCGGTTGTGTCAAGGATTTCATCAAGATGTTCCGCCGCCAGGTCAACAATGGCTTCATCCAGGAGGCCATCATGCTTCATTCTGTTGAGGATGGTCAGAATGTGGTCTGCTGGAAAGGAGTCCTTATAGCTTCTGGTACCGGTCAGGGCACTGATGATATCGGCAATAGCCACGAGACGTTCCTCCGTAGTTAGCTCCTCGGCTCTCAGCTTTTTAGGATATCCGGATCCATCTAGTTTCTCATGATGACGCAGTGCGATGCGCTCAATAGCTTTATCAATACTACCCCCGAATATTTTCTTTGTGTAATTTACATGGGTCCGCATGATCGCCATGGCCTGCCGGCTTAGCTTTCCCGGATACTCAAGGATTTCAACCGGAATGGCGATCTTACCTAAATCGTGCAGAAGTGAGCCGCAGAGAACCATGTTTAAGTGTTCCTCATTTAAGGACAGGAGTTTACCCAGCTCATAGCTGATGCTGGTGGTAGTTATGGTATGGGTTACGGTATGATGGCTTCTGAAATCAATGATAAAGACCAGCATTTTCAAATATTCCGTAGTCTCTTCTTCGGAAAGGGGAATGCTGGTTAAAAAGTCAAAGTATTCTGAATCATTTCTCCATTCATTTTCAATGGAATCCTGAAAATCAAGCTTGGCAGCAAGATCTACAATGTGAGGTGCGAAAACGTTATTCGTTCCCTGGATGATCAGCTGGAGGGTTTCTTTCCAAGAACGTTTTTCCAGTGACATGGAGACATCAATGCGGTCTGCAATGTGAAGAATCTGTGATAAATTTTTTATTTTTGAGTTGGGTTCTTCCTCGTTTTCCAGAAAATTCCAGGTGATATGGTGTAAAAGTACCGCAGGGGCCAATTTTTTGAGGGGAGAAAAGTATCGTATGAAGAGGTATCCGTAGAAAGAATGATCCCAAATATCATCGGTTTCAAATTTAAGCATTTTGGAAATTTCTTCTGTCTTGTATGCTCCAATATCATGTAGCTGGGCCAGAAAACAGATATCACGAAGCTCCTGTTGGGAATATTGCCCGGTATTCCGCAGCATGCGGGAAATGATATAAGCCACGTGGGAACCGTGTTCCGTCAGCCGTGGATCAATGTAACCACAGAAGCGCCGGATAATGCCTAAGACGCTTTTATTATTTAAATTTTTTGTGTACTGCATTTGCATGCATGAATCCTCCTTTGTAGTCTTTGCTCTAGAAATAGTTTACCATATCAATCCATATATGGAAAGAATAGAAAAGGGTTAGTTACATAAATATTTGCTTTCATATAGGAAAGGTGTATGTAAAAAAATAAATAGATATCTGCTTGTTTTTAGGTTTGAACCTGAATTATTTGACTAAGGTATACGTATATGTTAAAATAAAATATGATATATTAATCAATGGAAAAGACAGGTAAAGTGAGGATGTTAGCCCATGGAAAGTAAATACAGGCGTCTTTATAAAGAATTGCTTGAAAAAATAGAAAGGCGGGAATACCGTCCGGGAGACAAGCTTCCGTCGGAAGGAGAGCTGATGGAAATTTACGGTGCATCCCGTGATACCGTCCGTAAGGCCCTGGGGCTTTTGGAGGAGGATGGCTGCATTCGCAAAGCCAGGGGAAAAGCCGCTGAGGTGGTAGATAAGAGCAAGTTTATTTTCCCGGTATCGGAGATAGCAAGCTTTAAGGAAATATACCGCTATTCGGATTCCAGGCCCAGAACCTTTGTGGAGAATTTAGAAATCGTGAAAAATAATAAAAAGCTGATGGAAGCGCTTCAAATCGGCCCGGAGGATGAGGCCTTTGTGCTGGAACGGGTCCGGGAGATCGATGGGGAGAAAATCATCATTGATAAGGATTATTTTTCAAGGAAAGTTGTGGAGAATCTGCCTTTGCGTNNTGGTGGTGGTAGTGAAGAGCTATACGTATCTGGAGGACTCCACTCTGTTCCAGTACACGGAATCGCGCCACAGGCCGGACAAGTTTAAGTTTGTGGATTTTGCCCGCCGGAAATTATAATTGCCGCCTGCACCGCCCCTTGCCTGTTTGCTGACAAGTTAAATAATCTTTTCTACATATTGACATAGTTATACGTATATGTTATAGTGTAATCACAAAATAAACATATAAGTTTGCGAACGTCAAAAACATGTATGAAGGGAGTATGAATATGGGTAAGTATGAGAGCGATGCAAGGAAACTATTAGAGTATGTGGGGGGGAAGGAAAATATAGGGGCGGTGTCCCACTGTATGACGAGGATGCGTTTTGCCCTGGTTGACCCGGAAAAAGCGGATACAAAGCAGATCGAAACGCTTTCAAGTGTCAAAGGCACCTTTACGCAGGCAGGACAGTTTCAGGTGATCATTGGAAATGACGTGCAGTCCTTTTACAATGACTTTGTTTCTGTATCCGGCGTAGAAGGAGTATCCAAGGACGACGTAAAGAAAGAAGCAAAAGGGAACTTAAATCTTTTGCAGCGGGCGGTGGCAGATATTGCGGAGATCTTTGCTCCATTTATTCCGGCGATTATCGTAGGCGGTCTGATCCTTGGCTTCCGCAACGTGATAGGTGAGATCAAGTTCATGGACGGAGGAAAGTCAACCCTTATTCAGGTGTCCCAGTTCTGGGCAGGCGTCCACAGCTTCCTCTGGCTCCTTGGTGAAGCGATTTTCCATTTCCTGCCGGTAGGAATCACCTGGTCTGTCACAAAAAAAATGGGAACCACCCAGATCCTTGGAATTGTTCTGGGACTTACCCTTGTATCTCCCCAGCTTTTAAATGCCTATGCCATGGCATCAGGCGCTGAGGTGCCGGTCTGGGACTTTGGATTTGTGAAAATGGAGATGNNTCTATCTGGAGCGGTTCTTTAAGAAAATTACTCCACAGGCGATCTCCATGATCGTAGTTCCATTCTGTTCCCTGCTGCTGGCAGTGATCGCAGCTCATGCAGTGGTAGGCCCTATTGGCTGGGCGATTGGATCCTGGATTTCAAAAATTGTTTATGCAGGGCTTACCTCCAGCTTCCGCTGGCTGTTTGCAACCTTATTTGGTTTTGTATATGCTCCCCTTGTTATTACCGGCCTTCATCATATGACCAATGCCATTGACTTACAGCTGATGGCAGAGTTTGGAGGAACGATGCTGTGGCCTATGATCGCTTTATCCAACATTGCACAGGGTTCTGCAGTTCTTGGCATGATGTATCTTCAGAAAAAGAATGAGGAAGCAAAGCAGATCTCCATTCCTGCCTGCATTTCCTGCTATCTGGGAGTTACGGAGCCTGCTATGTTCGGTGTGAACTTAAAGCGGGGCTTCCCGTTCCTTTCTGCCATGATCGGTTCCGCCATAGCGGCTACGGTTTCCGTGGGAATGAATGTTATGGCAAATTCCATCGGAGTGGGAGGCATTCCCGGAATCCTGTCCATACAGCCCCAGTATATGGGAATTTTCGCCTTGTGTATGCTGATTGCCATTGCAGTACCCTTTACACTGACAGTTATGGTTGGAAAAAAGAAAGGGATCATATAAATGGAGAGCTTTAAGAAATCATGTGTTTATCAGATCTATCCCAAATCCTTCCGGGACAGCAACAGTGACGGGATCGGAGATTTAAACGGAGTGATGGAAAAATTGGATTACTTAAAAACGCTGGGAGTGGATTACCTCTGGCTGACCCCATTTTTCTTATCCCCTCAAAATGACAACGGTTATGATATAGAAGATTACTGCCGGATCGATCCCCTGTTCGGGACCATGGGGGACTTGGAGGGGCTGATCGCAAAGGCCGGAGAACTGGGTATGGGGTTGATGTTTGATATGGTCTTCAACCATACATCCACAAGCCACGAATGGTTTCAGAAGGCCCTTCACGGCGATAAGAGGTACCAGGATTACTATTTCTTTAAGGAAGGAACCCCTGAAAACCCGCCTACCAACTGGCAGTCAAAGTTTGGCGGCAGCGCATGGGAATATTCGGAAGAAGCCGGGAAATATTACCTCCACTTATTTGACAAGAGCCAGGCAGATTTAAACTGGGAGAATCCCATGGTACGGGAAGAGATAAAAAAGGTGATCCGTTTCTGGAAGGAAAAGGGGATTAAGGGGTTCCGGTTTGATGTGATCAATCTGGTATCCAAGCCTTCTGCCTGGGAAGATGATGAGGAGGGAGACGGCCGTCGGTTCTACACCGACGGCCCCCGGATTCATGAGCACCTGCGGGAAATCGTGGTGGATACGGGACTGGATGCCGATGATATCATCACGGTGGGAGAGATGTCCTCCACCACCATTGATCACTGCATCCGATATACCAATCCGGATGAAAAGCAGTTTAAGATGTGTTTTAATTTTCATCATTTAAAGGTGGATTATAAGGGCGGAGACAAATGGTCCTTAATGCCCTTTGATTTTGAAAAACTGAAAAAGATCTTCCACACGTGGCAGACCTGCATGGCCGAAGGAAACGGCTGGAATGCGGTGTTCTGGTGCAATCATGACCAGCCAAGGGCAGTATCCAGGTTTGGCGATGATGGAATATACCGAAAGCGTAGTGCAAAAATGCTTGCTACCGTCATACACGGGATGCGGGGAACGCCCTATATTTACCAGGGAGAGGAAATTGGCATGACTAATGGCTATTTTACCCATATTTCCCAGTACCGTGATGTGGAAAGCCTTCATTACTTTGAAATATTAAAAGAGCAGGGAAGAAAAGAAGAAGAAATTTACCGGGTGTTAAGGGAGCGGTCCAGAGACAATGGCAGAACTCCTATGCAGTGGGAAGCAGGAGGGCAGGCCGGTTTTACCACTGGCACCCCCTGGATCGGTGTCAATGAAAACTCCGGGGAGATCAATGTGAGGGAGAGCCTTGCTGATCCTGATTCGATCTTTTTCTACTATCAGAAGCTGATNNGCACTCCGAAGATCAATGGGAAAAAGCTTGTGCTGGACCCATTTGGCGCAGTTATGCTGTATTCCTTTACGCAGGATTAAAATTCCAACAGATGCTGCACCAGGATTTTGAAGCCCATAAGGATCAGGATCAGCCCGCCGGCGAATTCTGCCTTTGATTTATAACGTGTTCCAAATACATTTCCTACTTTAACTCCCAGGACAGACAGGGTAAAGGTGGTGGCTCCGATAAAGGAAACAGCCGGAACGATCTGTACCTGCAGGAATGCAAAGGTAACCCCTACTGCCAGTGCATCAATGCTGGTTGCGATTGCCAGAGGGATCATGTTTCTGGGGGCCATGGGGGAAACATCACATTCTTCCAGTTCATTGCTGAATGATTCCTTTATCATGCTGATGCCAATGGCTCCAAGCAAAATAAAAGCGATCCAGTGATCAAAAGAAGTGATGGCCTCCTTAAACTGCGATCCCAGCAAATAGCCAATAAGAGGCATTCCGGATTGGAATCCCCCGAAATACAGGCCCACACCGACCCCGTTGTTCCAGTTCATCTTTGGCATGCATAACCCTTTGCAGATGGAGACCGCAAAGGCATCCATGGATAAGGCTACCGCGATGATGAACAATTCCAGTAATGACATGAGATATTCCTCCAGTGTATTGGTTTTATAAATATATGCCTAATCCTTTTTATTCAGCCGTATTTTTTCCAGATATTCCATAAGCTCAGGATCAACATTATCGAAGAGACGGTTTTTCTTTGAGGGAATTCGTTCCAGATGTTCCTTCTTAATCTCAAGATTCGTCTCTTCGATTTCTTTTTTTAAATCCCTGGCGGAGAGGCGTGTGCAGCCTTTTCCCAGGATGATGATCTGTTCCAATTTGTCCGAAGTGGCTACCTGCACCTGATACTGTCTGCCGATTTGCTGGGAGACTTTTTCTATGTACTGGTCCGCAGTTTCCGCTTCCTTGGTGAAAATTACATGAATGTTGTGGTATTCCATGACTGTGCCTGGGTTTCCCTTGACCTTGTAGCCGTCAAATACCAGGATGACATTGCATTTCTTATAGCCCTGGTAGTTGCATAGCATATCCTGAAGTTTCGTTCTGGCGGAGTCCATATTGGTCTCCGCCAGTTCCTTTAGCTCAGGCCAGGCAAATATGATGTTGTAACCGTCTATTAAAAGATAATTGGAACTCATTCTTTAACCTCTGTGGGAAACCTAAAGTTTTTTGATACAGTTTTCATAAATTCGTTTAAACAGGATGGTGGTTAAGACCAGGGACATGATTTCGGCCAGAGGGAAGGCATACCAAATTGCATTAAGACCAAAGACTTTCGCGAAAATATATGCAATTGGTAAAATACACACTAACTGTCTGGCAACGGATACGATCAGGCTGTAGATGCCGTTTCCAAGAGCCTGGAAAACGGAGCCAACGATGATGCTGTAGCCGGCAAAGAGGAACCCTAAGCTGATGATACGAAGAGCGGGGACGCCAATGGAAATCATGTGCTCGGAGGCATCAAACAGGAGCAAAAGCTGCTTCGGGAACACCTGGAAGATGATAAGTCCCAGGAACATGATGGAAACAGATCCTATGATGCTGGAGCGTATGGTTTTCGTGATACGGTCCTTGTTTTTTGCGCCCCAGTTATAGGCGACAATGGGAACCATACCGTTATTAAGTCCGAATACGGGCATGAAGATGAAGCTTTGCAGCTTAAAGAAGATGCCGAATACGGAAACCGCGGTTTCAGAGAACAAAAGAAGGATCTTATTCACACCAAAGGTCATGACAGAACCAATGGACTGCATGATAATGGATGGAAGCCCTACCTTATAAATATCAACGATGGTTTCCTTATGGGGACGGAAGCCCCGCATGTTTAAGTTTACATCGGGATTCCTGGTTATATTAAAATACAGCAAAAGCCCCATGGCAATGATCTGGCCGATAACGGTTGCGATGGCGGCTCCGGCAATGCCAAGGCGGGGAAAGCCGAAAAGCCCGAATATGAGGATTGGGTCCAGAATGATGTTGATGATGGCTCCAAGCCCCTGGGTGATCATGTTATAGATGGTGCGGCCGGTGGACTGCATGATCCGTTCCAAAGCGATCTGCATATAAACGCCGAAGGAGAATATCGTACAGATGGAAAGATAAATAGTTCCCTGGCTGATGATCTCCTCATTGCCTGTCTGCACTGTAAAATAAAACCTGGCAAAGAAAATTGCAAACACGGCGGAGACCAGATAGCTGAGAATGAAAACGAATAATCCATTGACTGCGGCAAGATTGGCCGCTTTCTGATTCTTTTCACCTAAGGAGCGGGAAAGGAGAGCATTGACTCCCACACCGGTTCCTACGGCGATGGCGATGATTAAATTTTGTATGGGAAATGCAAGGGAGACTGCTGTAAGGGCTGTTTCCCCTATCTGAGCCACAAAA
>DJBG01000173.1 GCA_002429965.1 Hungatella sp. UBA5982 | reverse complement strand
TATTCTTTTGTCAATCCGGTCTTAAGCGATTGGATTGATCAGTGGAACCGGACAATCAATAATTAAGGACAGAGGGAAAATGAAGGTTGACTTACTTGTTCAAAATGGATGGGTCTACCGGACATACAGGCAATGCTTTGAAAAAATGGACATTGCGGTTGTAGGGGAAAGGTTTTATGACATTTCCCCTTCTTCCTATTATGGGAACAAAAAGAGTGTTCCTTATGAGGCTGAATGTGTGGTGGATGGTACAGGAAAATATTTTATACCGGGACTGATCGATATTCACATGCATATCGAAAGCTCCATGACATATCCGGGAGAGTTTTCCAGGGCGGCTCTGCCCTGGGGAGTCACCTGCGTGGTGGCTGACCCTCATGAGATCGCCAATGTATTCGGGTTAGAAGGAATAAAAAGCTTTATGGAACAGGAAACGGAGCTGGATATCTACTACGGAATTCCATCAAGTGTTCCTTCCACCGGAAGCAGCTTAGAAACCTCAGGCGGACAAATCAGGGAAGAGGNNAAGTCATCTGCCTTGGAGAGGTGATGAATGATTCAGACTTAGTCTCCGGGGAAGATACCCTGATTAAACGCATTATCAGGCTGTGTCAAAACGGGGAGCGCAGGCTTAAGATCGAGGGGCATTGCCCTGCCCTGTCAGGAGCAGAGCTTGCAGGCTTTATCCGGGGCGGCGTGGATGCGGACCATACCCAGCAGACACCAGAATCGGTTCTGGAAAAGACGGACATGGGCATGTTTCTGGAACTTCAGGCAAAATCCCTGACATCTGATGTGGTAGAAACGGTGGTATCCCATGGTCTTTATGAAAATGTGGCTCTTGTAACAGATGATACCATGCCGGATCATCTGGCAAAGGGCCATTTAAACCAGATCCTTAAATTGGCTGTGGAGCAGGGAATGCCGGCAGAGAAGGCTATTTACTGTGCGACCCTTACTCCTGCCCGGAGAATGGGCCTCCATGACAGGGGGATGATAGCGCCGGGAAAGCTGGCGGATTTCGTTGTACTTGATGATCTGGTAAGCTTTTGCCCTTCTGCCGCATACAAAAATGCAAATCAGCATATAAAAAGCCCGGATGCTCCAAAAGCAGTTTTCCCGGACCATTTTTACCAGTCTGTAAAATGCCGCCTGGCTCTGGCTTCCGATTTTAAACTGAACCGGTGCGAGATACGGGAGGGAACAGCAACCGTAAATGTCATGGAGATTCAGGACTTTGGAACAAGGGTCAGGCATGTGAAAAGGGAAATTCCCGTCAGGAACCGCTGCATATGCTGGCAAGAGGCAGGACTTTGTCTGGCAATGGTATTTGAACGCTACGGAAAGACAGGAGATGTTTCCTATGGGCTTGTGGAACATGCCTTAACGTCTCCCGGTGCGGTTGCAACCACCTGGAGTCATGACAGCCATAATCTGTTGGTGCTTGGAAATTCGGTGGAGGATATGGTACTTGCCCAGAACCGGGTGGTTCATATGCAGGGCGGTTATGTAACGGCCCGGGGAGGCAAAATCACAGCTTCTGCAGCCCTACCCGTAGGAGGAATCCTCTCCGACGGAAGCCTTTTAAAGCTTTCGGAGGAACTGGCTGAGGTGAGGGGGGAAATTGAAGCCATGGGGTATGTGAACAGCAATGTCATCATGTCCATTTCTACCCTGACGCTTCTGGTTTCACCGGAATTAAAGATAAGCGACATGGGCCTGTTTGATGTAAAGACAAAGCAGAGGGTTCCTTTGGTGGAAAAATATGAGTCTTAATAAGGAAGTAATTTAAAGACATCCTACGGGTTAGGCGGGTGTACCTATGTGCCCCAAACCATGGGCAGTAATAAGGAAACACCCGTCGGGTATCCCTTTATGCCCAAGATACACGGGCAATAATAAGGAAAAGGTTGATAAATGTGAGAACGATAATCATAAATGTAACTGTGGTAACAATGAATGAACAGAGGGAAATCCACGATCCCGGTTTTTTGATATTTGAAAACGATATCATTACAGCAGTGGGAGCTATGAAGGATTTACCGGAAAAAGCCTGGTCCTTGGATGCGGTGACAGTGGACGGTAAGAACGGCATAGTGATGCCGGGAATGGTGAATCTCCACACTCATATGGGGATGATCCCTTTCCGCGGACTTGGGGATGACTGCAAGGACCGGCTCCGGGTATTTTTGCTTCCAATGGAGCAGAAGGCCATGGATGAAGAACTTGTTTATNNTCTGGATTCGTCCTTAAAGGTTCCTTTTACTTTACATACGGCGGAAATGGATTATGAAATGGATTATTTCCAGAAGGAATACGGCATGTCCCCGGTTCAGTATTTGGACAGCATCGGGGTATTGGGAAAAGAGACTCTGGCAGCCCATTGCATCCATATGAAGGAAGAGGACCTTTTGCTATTAAAGGAACGGGGAGCAAGGGTGGCTCACTGCATCGGCTCCAATACAAAGGCGGCAAAGGGAGTAGCACCGGTAAGCTCCATGCTTCGGATGGGAATTCCGGTAGGCCTTGGAACGGATGGCCCTGCCAGCGGAAACACTCTGGATATTTTTACGCAAATGAAGCTTTGTGTCGATTTTCATAAAAATGAAACCAGGGACCGGAGCGCATTTCCGGCGGAAACCATTGTGTCAATGGCCACGGATCAGGGAATAAAGGCCCTGGGGCTTTATGACCATACAGGTTCCTTAGAACCGGGAAAGCAGGCGGATTTAGTTTTAGTGGAAACCCGTTCCGTCAACATGTTTCCGGTTTACAATCCCTATTCGGCCCTTGTTTACAGCGCTAATCCATCCAATGTGGAGGCTGTATACGTTGCAGGGNNAGAATGTGTGGTGAAAGAGAAGAAGCTTGTAAAGGCAGATATGGCAGAAATCAGGAAAATGCTGTTAAAGAAAATGAAAAAAACGGATTTTGGAATTTATATGGAAAAAATGGGAAATATTTATTGAGGGAAGGGTTTGCATCGTGATTATAATACAACGATCAGAGGAATATTATATACAGATGCTTTAATTATAAATTCGCCGGTTGTTATTTATTAGAAATAATTGACAACCATATTGCCCTGTGGTAAACTGTATCAGTACAAATAGGCGCCGATACTTGGTATTTCGGATACTCCAACCAATACTTGGTATGAGGTGAGACTTTAAGACTAAAGGAGGAAATCAACATGATTTCAAAGGAAAAGAAAGCAGCTATTATCGCTGAACATGGCAGAAAAGCCGGCGACACAGGTTCACCAGAAGTACAGATCGCAATTCTGACAGAAAGAATCACAGAATTAACCGATCATCTTCAGAAGAACCCAAAAGATCATCATTCCAGAAGAGGACTTCTGATGATGGTTGGACAGAGAAGAGGTCTTCTTGATTACTTAAAGAAGACAGACGTAGAAAGCTATCGTTCATTGATCGAGAAGTTAGGAATCAGAAAATAATAAACCATTTAGGGTGGAGGACATCTCCACCCTATCTGTCTATTAGGAAAAGAATATTAAAAGTAGAAGCATTCCCCGAGACCGCTGATGTGCGCGTAATAAGCAGAGCAAAGAGGCGGGAAGGGGGCACGGATATGCTGGCATATCCGCGCCCCCTTCCGGTCTCTTGGCGAGCAACCGCGAATGAGGGACTAAAAGTCCCGAATTTGCGGCTGCGTATTCTGCCAAAGGCAGAATCTGCTTATGCCCCCCCAGCGGGCTGCACAAGCAAACTCATTTTTTTGCGCGCAGATCAGTAGTTTCGGCGTCTTCTACTGTTAATATAAATTAAATATCCAGTAAAAGGAGATACCAGTATGTACAAGAGTTTTAGTATGGAACTGGCCGGCAGAACATTAACCGTTGATGTCGGCAGAGTAGCAAAGCAGGCAAGCGGCGCGGTGTTCATGCACTATGGCGATACCGTAGTATTAGCTACCGCGACTGCTTCTGACAAACCAAGAGATGGAATCGATTTCTTCCCACTGAGCGTAGAATATGAAGAAAAATTATACGCCGTAGGAAAGATCCCCGGAGGTTTCAACAAAAGAGAGGGAAAAGCATCTGAGAATGCAATTTTGTCCTCCCGTGTCATTGACCGTCCAATGAGACCCCTGTTTCCAAAAGATTACCGCAACGATGTGACCTTAGATAACATCGTTATGTCCGTAGACCAGGACTGCAGTCCGGAGCTGACAGCCATGTTAGGCTCAGCCATTGCCACCTGCATTTCCGATATTCCCTTTGACGGACCATGTGCTTCCACCCAGGTGGGACTTGTAGACGGAGAACTTGTCATCAATCCGACCCAGGCTCAGAAGCAGGTTTCAGACATGGCGCTTACGGTTGCATCTACAAGAGAAAAAGTCATCATGATCGAGGCCGGAGCCAATGAGGTGTCGGAAGATAAGATGATCGAGGCCATTTTCAAGGCTCATGAAGTAAACCAGGAAATCATCAAATTCATCGATACCATTGTAGCGGAGTACGGAAGGCCGAAGCACCAGTACACCAGCTGCGCAGTACCGGAAGAGTTATTTGCTGCCATCAAGGAAATCGTGACTCCGGAAGAGATGGAAGTTGCTGTATTTACCGATGAAAAGCAGATAAGAGAAGAAAACATCCGTAAGATCACCGCAAAACTGGAAGAAGCTTTTGCTGAAAAGGAAGAATGGCTGTCAGTGCTGGGAGAAGCCATTTACCAGTACCAGAAAAAGACTGTCCGTAAGATGATCTTAAAAGACCATAAGCGTCCTGATGGCCGTGCCATGGACCAGATCCGTCATCTGGCAGCAGAGATCGATATGCTCCCAAGAGTACATGGTTCCGCCATGTTCACCCGCGGCCAGACCCAGATTTTAAATATTTGTACCCTGGCGCCATTATCAGAAAGCCAGAGATTAGACGGTATTGATGATTTAGAAACTTCCAAGAGATATATGCACCACTACAATTTCCCGTCCTTCTCCGTAGGAGAGACAAGGCCTTCCAGAGGACCGGGACGCCGGGAGATCGGCCATGGTGCCCTGGCAGAGAGAGCATTGATTCCGGTTCTTCCGTCTGAGGAAGAATTCCCATATGCGATCCGTACCGTTTCCGAGACCATGGAATCCAATGGATCTACCTCCCAGGCAAGCATCTGTTCCTCCTCCATGTCCTTAATGGCGGCAGGTGTTCCTCTTAAAGCGGCTGTTGCAGGTATTTCCTGCGGTCTGGTTACCGGAGATTCCGATGACGATTATATTGTCCTGACCGATATCCAGGGACTGGAAGATTTCTTCGGCGATATGGACTTTAAGGTAGGCGGCACCCACAAGGGTATCACTGCGATCCAGATGGATATTAAGATCCACGGCCTTACAAGACCGATCATTGAGGAAGCCATCCGCACCACCAGAGAGGCAAGGCTTTACATTCTTGATGAGGTTATGGCAAAAGCCATTGCAGAGCCGCGTAAGGAAGTAGGCAAGTATGCTCCGAAGATCGACCAGATTTCCATTGATCCTCAGAAGATCGGTGATGTGGTCGGAAAGCAGGGGAAGGTGATCAATAAGATCATTGAAGAAACCGGCGTGAAGATCGATATTAACGATGACGGAAATGTATCCGTATGCGGAACCGATCAGACCATGATCGACCGTGCGATCCAGATCATTAAGAGCATTGTTACGGAAATCCAGGCAGGGCAGATTTTCACAGGCAAGGTTGTCAGAATCATGAACTTTGGTGCTTTCGTTGAACTGGCTCCCAACAAGGATGGTATGGTTCACATTTCCAAGCTGTCTGATAAGAGGGTGGCAAAGGTTGAAGATGTTGTCAACATCGGTGACGAAGTGACCGTTAAGGTGATGGAAGTCGATAAGATGGGCAGAATCAACTTAAGCATGAAGCCGGGAGATCTGGCTGCAAAGGCAGAAGATAAGAAAGAAGAAAAAGAAGCAGAATAAAACAGCTATGCCTTGTGGCAGACAGCAGATAGGCCGATATCCGTCTGCTGTCTGTTTTTTTATTTAACAGGAAAGTTCTCCGGGCAGGATCCGCATGACGCGCCAGGGAAATTAGTCACTGAAGTGACAGTGCGTCAGCGCTGGAGTCTGGCAAGCCAGACTCTTTCTTATAACAAATTTTTAAGCAGTTACCAGAACAGGGGAGGAGGATATCATGGAAAAGCAGACACTGGCAGAAATTGCCGCCCAAAAATTGCTGCAGATAATACAGGTGGAAGGATATACCGCAGGAGACAAGCTGCCTACCGAGACGGAACTTTCTGAAGTTCTGGGGGTAGGGCGTAATACGGTCCGTGAGGCGTTAAGAATCCTGATGTCCCGGAACATTGTTACCATTCGTCAGGGATCAGGGACCTTTCTGTCGGATAAAAATGGCGTGGCCGATGATCCTCTGGGATTTACCATGATTGAAGACAGAAGAAAGCTGACAGAGGATCTAATCCAGATCCGGGTTATGCTGGAGCCTCCTATTGCAGCCCTGGCTGCCCAGAACGCGACTGGGGAGGACATCCTTTCCCTGGAGCAGATACTTTTGGAATTAGAAAAAAGGATGAAAAACCTGGAGGATTATTCGGAAAAGGATTCCCAGTTCCATGCCCAGATTGCCAACTGCAGCCATAATCTGGTCATGGCAAATCTGGTACCTGTCATTACGGATGGGGTCCGGGTCTTTGCCGGTTCGGTCCGGGAGACCGAATATGCCCAGACGCTATTGTCTCATCGCAGGATTTATGAGGCGATTAAGGACCGGAAACCTGTGGAGGCACAGCAGGCAATGTATTTCCATTTAATGTACAACGATAACCGCTATAAAGAAGAAGACCGGGAATGAAACTGATTTAAGACTCAGGCAGGAAAAGGGAAACGAAGGTCAGAACGCGTGCATTGAGAAAAGAGGCATATATTCATGGGATGAATATATGCCTCTTTTCTCAATTTTTCTTGACTTATCCCATGAAATATGATAAAAATAGAACATATTCATGGGATGAGTATTCGCCCTATAGTGGTCATTTTTTTCCTGGAGGTTAAAAAATTGAAACAATTATATGATGTACTTATTATCGGAGGCGGTGTCATTGGAAGCGCAATTGCGAGGGAAATGTCCAGATACCGCTTAAAAATAGGCGTTTTGGAAAAGAATCTGGATGTATGCTGTGAAACGAGCGGACGAAACTCCGGAGTGGTCCATGGAGGATTCGCATATGACACCGGTTCCCTGAAAGCAAAACTATGCGTGGAAGGAAATCAAATCATGGGACGACTTTCAGAAGAACTGGATTTTCCTTTTTACCGCTGCGGAAAGGTTCTGGTAGGAAATACACCAGAGGATCAGGAAACACTGGATCGGACCATGAAGCAGGGAAGGGCCAATGGGGTAAAAGGATTGGAGCTGATCGGAAAAGAGCGGCTCCATGAACTGGTACCTGCCGTTGTAGGAGAATTTGCCATGTATTCCGCGGAAAGCGGGATTGTAGATCCTTTCGGTTATACCATTGGCCTGGCTGAAAATGCCTCGGACAATGGTGTGGATTTTTTCTTTGACCGTGAGGTGACAGCCATTGAAAGAGATTCAGATTGCAATTATATGATTACCACGTCCGGCGGAACATTTTACAGCCGCTGGATAGTGAACAGCGCCGGTCTGGGCTGCGGGAAAATATCGGAGCTGTTGGGGATCAGCGGGTATAAGATCATAGGTTCCAAGGGAGATTACATCATCCTGGATAAGAGGACCGGCCCTTTACTCCCAATGCCGGTATACCCGGTTCCAAGCAATACGTATATGGGGATCCATGTGACCAATACCACCGACGGCAATGTTATCGTCGGGCCCAATGCGGATCTGACAGAGAACTTTACATATTATGGCGTATCCCAGGAAAATATGGACTATTTAGCAAGAAGTGCATCTGACTTATGGCCCTGTATCCATAAGCAGGATTATATCCGCAACTATTCCGGAATCCTTCCCAAATGGGTAGATGAGCATGGAGCAATCCAGGATTT
>DJBG01000170.1 GCA_002429965.1 Hungatella sp. UBA5982 | reverse complement strand
AAAAGCCCTTTTATGATGGACGGGCGGTCAATCCCATAAAGAATCGCCTGACGTATACGGGGATCCGTTACCGTGGTGGTATTAAAGAAGATCGACTGATTGATGACAGGAGCACCATAGTTAACCGTCACGTTTGCAAGGGCTTCCACGCTGGCATAATCCTCCTGCAGGACATTACCGGTGGTCTGCTGCACAAAATCAACCTCTCCTGATTGCAGCCCGGTCAGCAATTGTGCCGCAGGTACGATCTTGATATTTAACCTATTAATCTTCGGAACGCCCTTCCAGTATTTATCATTTGCCTCATAGGACACATAATGCTGCAAGTCAACGGAAGTGATGCGGTAAGGCCCGTTAATTACCGTCGGTGCGTTGAACCAGTCATAACCTGCCAGGTCCTCATCCGCTACGCTCTCCAGAACATGCTTGGGCAGTGTCAGTATATAGCGCCCATATGTATTCTGGAAGGTGGTAAGAGCCATCTGATATTTGGTCGTGAATTCGACGGTTTTACTGTCAATTGCCTTAACACCGGATATCTCCGTCGCTCCTTCCTCCGAAAAACCGTCGTCGCCCATGCCTTCAATGGCATAAAGTGCCATACTTGCATTGGCACGGATGGGGCTTGACAGTTTAAGAACGGTGTATACGACGTCGTCCGCAGTTACAGGCTGACCATCGGACCAGCTTGCGTTCGGATCAATATTCACTGTAAAATGAGTATTGTCCTCCGTGGTAATAGAAGAAGCCAGCATTCCCTCAAACTCCAGATTGCCGTTTAATTCAACAAGGGGCAGGAATTCCATTGCCGTGGAGGTCTTCATGATCTCAGTTGCATCCATTAACAGTGGGTTAACGCTGCTGATAGAATCGGTCATTCCAATATTTACGATTTTATCCCCCGCACTCTCATCCTTTGCGGAATTATCCTCTGCCGTGTTACCCTTCGCCGGATTCTCAGCTCCGGGACTGGAATTTGACTTTGCACAAGCCGCAAGAGATACCACCAAGCCAAAAACCAGCATAGACCCAATTACCTTATGCAGTTTTTGAAAGACTATTTTTTTCATAATTGCCGTCCTCCTTAAATAAACATAGAATTTTCTCAGATATTTATCCTGCGCACGGTACGCTTTTCTCATATAAGAGAATACATATATGTTTAGTATGAAATATCCTTTTTATCATATTATTATGATTTCGTTTTTTTGTCAACTATATTAATTACAATCTGCAGCAAGTCTTTATAAGAACTCCATTCGGCTTTAGAACCGGCTTACGCACTTTTTCATGACAGCAAAGAAGTCCGGAACGCCCTGCTTATCGGACCTCCCAGACTTTTTACTCTTCTCAACCATCAGAGATGGGACAATTCTATAATTCTTCTTTTTAAATACAATTCTTTTTAAGTTCGTCTCTCAACCGCTCCAAAGCCTTCTTTTCCAGCCGGGATACATAGGACCTGGATATTCCCATTACATCCGCTATCTCCCGCTGCGTATATTCCTTCCCTCCATGCAGACCGTACCTCATTCCGATTATGGTTTTTTCATTTTCTTTTAAGCAGCTGTCAAAGGCCTCATACAGCTCCTTAATATCCTGTTTTAAAATAATGGTTTCCAATGTCTCCTTATTTTCCATTTCAATGACATCTACCAGACTTACAGTCTCTCCATCCTTGTCTACGCCAATGGGTTCGAACAGAGAAACCTCTTTGGAATATTTCTTATTTGCACGAAGAAGCATTAGGATTTCATTTGCTAGAGTCACCTTGCGGCTCCGGCAATTCAGGCTCTTTTGATCCAAACAGATACAGATGGACATTCTCCCCATCCCATATAACCTTATCCACAAAAGTCCGGACCGCTGCACGCTTCTGCCGGACATCCATGAGGTCGATCACATTCTGAAAAGAAGACAGGGTCTGCCTGATCAGCTGAAGCTCCTGACCGGAAAGCTCATGGTTTCCTGCGTCCTGCGAAAGTGCCCATAACCGCTGCTCCATTTCCCCTTTTCTTTTATGGAGTTCATCAATCTGCTGTATGATATACTCCTCTGCCCCGGTGCCCCCTGCNNGGGCTATCTCCCCTTCAACATTCTTCAGTTCCTCCTTTAAACGGGATATATCCCATTCCACTTCCTGCCTGCTTTCTTCCACTGCCTTTTTGCTCCGGCAGAGCTGCTTTTGAAATTCACCGGTATCTCCAGATATCTTTTTGATTTCCTCCAAGACCATTTGGTCAAGCATATTTCCATTTACATTCTTCATCCCACAGCATTTCATACGGCTTTTTTCCTTCATGGTGCATAAATAAGAATAGATCTGTTCTCCTTTGGCATTGTACCGCCCGGAAAGCTTTGGCCGCATATAATCGCCGCAGCCGCCGCAAAAGAGGATTCCGGACAGNNTTGCTGCGGGGCTTCCGGTAATTTTTTGATTTATTTTGGTCCAACAACAATTGGACTTTGACCCACAGGGAACCTGAGACCACTCCCTCATGCTTTCCCACTGCCACGATCCACTCTTCCATATCTTTCATCTCGTGGGTTTTTCCGGCCCTTTGAAGAGTACGGTTATATGCTATCACACCATGGCTCCCGTCAAAGGCTTCTTTTTCTGCAAACAGATCCATATTTTTTTTCCGTAAATATTCATAGGCCTCTTTATCTGCAATCATATAGACCGGATTGGTCAGTATTCCTTTTATTGCAAAACGGCTGAACAGGCGGCCGTATTTTGTCTTGTGCCCATTTTGGAGCAAATAGGTTTCCGTCTGGGTGAGTGATCCGGTTTCTAAGAATTTCTCGTAAATCAGCTTGACCAGCTTTGCTTCTTCTTCAATCAGCTTAAGTTTAAAGGCCTTTTTCACTTTACCGTCTATGGTCACGGAGGACACGCTCTCCGACTTATAACCCGTAGGAGTATTTCCTCCCAGCCATCTTCCGCTCTTGGACAGCTCGAGCATGTTATCCCGGATCCGTTCGGCTATTGTCTCTCTCTCCAGCTGGGAAAAAACAGAGGCAATGTACATCATAGCCCGCCCCATGGGGGAGGAGGTGTCAAATTGCTCTTTTATGGAGATAAAGGAAATATGAAGTTCATTAAGCTCTTCAATCAGATTTGCAAAATCACCGATATTACGGCTTATCCGGTCAAGACGGTAGCAGACGACGGCTGTAAATTTCTTCTTTTTTGCCTCCTGCATCATGACTTTAAACTGAGGCCGGTCAAGGTTTCCTCCGGAAAACCCCTCATCCTCATATACGCAGGCGCTGTCAGCGAAACACTCTCCATAATGTGCAGAAATGTATTGTCTGCACAGTTCGATCTGGTTGCCGATGCTTTCTCCCTTTCCGGTAAATTTTGACTTTCTTGAATAAATCGCAAACCGCTCGTTCCCGGGTTCCACCCAAACCTTCCTCCTTACTTAGGCAAAACTCTGATTTCTGCCCTCTTATTCCCAAACATACAGGACATGGGAAGCATCATACATTATAATAACAGTCTATATCAGGTCCTTGTCATGAATATGATCGTATACCATCCAAAAACAGAAGAAGGCAGAAAAGAATTGGAAAAAAAATCCTCCCTCCTGCATAGCCAGGCTGTCCTTCAATACCTCCAGCAGCTCCCCTGCCCCAATGACCAAAAACAGGCTCTTATGGAAGAGCTTCACACTACCTGAATTGTATTCATNNGTAAACATGAGTGGCGCAGGACACGCAGGGATCAAAAGACCGTATGATCCTGCCAATTTCCACAGGTGCTGCAACATCTTTTACAGGCGCTCCGATCAATGCCTGTTCCCCGGTACCCTTCATCCCATTTGTTTGTGTTGATAGATTCCACGCAGATGGGGTTATGATCTGGTAAAAGGCGATTGTACTGTTTTCAATATACAGCCAATGGCCAAGGGACCCCCGTGTCGTATCCACCAGTCCCTTTCCCGATGCCTGCACAGGAATCGTATATTCCTTCTGCATGGATACTCCCGGAATCAGATTATCTATAAGGGTTTGCATAATTTCCACAATTTTCTTAGCTTCCAGCACTCTTGCAATGGTCCGGTCCATGGCAGAGATCCCGTTCCTGTATTCGCCGGNNAATATGCCAGGGGCTTATTTCTGTCCGGTTCATTATTTTCGTTAAACCAGGCATATTCGTCTTCCTGGGTTATGAGAGCAGGATCAAAGGGGGCGGTCTGGCCATTGGTATAAACAAGAGGATCCACATAAAGGGTTCCTAAATTCTTATAATGGTTAAAGCTCCCATAGGTCAGCAAGTTGCCGTAGCCTCCGCCCATATGATAGTACTCCGGATAATAGGTTCCGATTGTGTATACGTCGGGAATCATTTTTTCAGCGATGAACTGTCCTATGTTATATAGAATGGATTTTATGCTGATGATCTTATCTGCCGAGATCGGCGATGTGATCCCTCCGATGAATATTCCGTGATTATGAGGAGCTTTTCCTCCGAGTATGGCAAGCATCTGATGAGCATCCCGGCTGAACCGGAGGGATTCAAAGTAATCGTTTACCATTTTGTCGTTTATGTCTTTCGGAAGTCTGTAATCATTGTGATCCGCTTTAAACAGCGGATAATCCTCAGGAAGCTTTACATAGTCCGGAAGGGTAAACTGATAAAAATGCCTCAAATGATTTTGCAGGAACTCACATGCATGAAGCAAATCCCTGAGATACCTTCCCTGCTCAGAGGGTACAATGTTCAAGGCTTCTTCCAGAGCAAGAGCAGAAGCCATGGAATGTGCGGTTGAACAGATGCCACAGATGCGCTGCGTAAAATAAACGGCATCAAAAGGGTTTCTTCCCTGAAGCATCTTTTCAAACCCCCGGAACATCAAGCCTCTCATTTTTACATCCACCACTGATTGTTCTCCGATATCAGCATCAATTTCCATGAAACCGCTAATGCGGGTAACAGGATTTATGGTTATTTTCTCCGCCATATTCACTCCCCTCCCATGGTATCAAATGTAATAAAAGGCTCCATTGCATCAGGAAATCCGAACTGGGCACATCCGATACAGGGCGAATCATCTCCAATGGGCCAGTTAACATGCCCGTTCCATTGACGGATGGGACAGTCGATCTGGGTAATCGGACCTTTGCAGCCCATCATGTACATGCAGGTTTCCTGCCCAAGCTTTGTGGCAAAGATGCCGCTGTCAAAATAAGACCGTCTTGGACATCTGTCGTGAATGGTAATGCTGTAAAACATCAGGGGACGTTCCCTGTTATCAAGAGGGGGGTCTCCATATAATAACAGATAGGCCAGAGTCCCCATAAACCAGTCCGGGTGACATGGACACCCCGTTAGTTTAATCACCTTTTTCTGTAGAACATCCTGTATTCCCGCACATTGCGTTGGATTAGGCCGTGCTGCCGACACACCTCCGTGTGAAGCGCAGGCCCCTACGGCAATCACATGGGCCGCATTTTCTCCCAGTCTTTTAACCGCCTCAAATCCTGTAATCTCCCTGCCGTTGTACCTGCCAATGATATGGTAGGAACCGTTGTCCTTTAACGATACAGCTCCTTCCACAGCCAGAATATAATCACTGCCTATCACATCAAACAGCTGATCCATGGCCTTATTTCCAGCCGGATTCATCAGGCTGTTGCTGTATATAAAATTGGTCATTTGAGTCAGCAGATACTGGAAATCCGGATTTTGGCCGTTAAGAAGGGAGATTGTATTTCCTGAACAGCCGTTTAATTCAAGCCAGACAAGATTCCGCTTTTTGCGCACATCATTGTCGATGTCATCCTTCACCCGGTTCACAAGACTTTCCGTTGCTTTCAGCCTGCTTTCCTGATAAGGACATTTAAAGCTTGCACAATCCAAATTCTTCACCAGCGTTACTCTGTATCCAAATAACCGACTACCGGTAATCTTGTTAATACCATTGCTCCCGGATGGCATGTTGCAAAATCTTTTGATAAATCATTTCCAGGATTAAGGCCAAAATGGCTGTCTCCTTTCCAGACGGAATTATTTGTAACATCATACACCACTCCATTTACCGCAACATAAGCCGGAGCTCCGTTCTTTCCATCATAACGGGATAATTCTTCCAGGGTGAAGTATCTTGGAGGAAACTCTTCCTGTGCCTGATTTACATGAATGGTCTGATTCGGATATTGTATCTCTTCCATACCCAATTGATTTGTCTGGCTGAAATATTTGATATGGCTTTCCAGCATGATCACTTCGCTGCTCAAATGATCCAATACAACGTTACTGTTGTACTGTTTGGAATGGAGTCTTTCTACATCCTCGTTTATTTGCTTGACGCAGTTCCCAATATAATCTAAAAACAGATTTAATTCCATGAAAAAACCTCCCAATATGAAATACGGAATGATTGATACACTAGCCGGACAAAATCCAGCCTTTCTCATTGGAATTTCTCACCGTCAATACTGTCTATAATCGCAGTAAGCGGTTCTATTTCTCGTTTGCGGACCAATATGTTTGTCCAGTCTCCAATGAGCTCATTCTTGCTTTCAAAAAATTGTTCACGGATGCTGTTTTCACTTATATGGCTGTTTGTATGTACCGTAATTGTCAGATTCAATATCTTCGCAATGGAATTCTCCCTGCATAAGTCAATCATTGACTCATATAAATTTTGATTTAGAAACGTATCATGCATAAGTGATTTCCTCCGCTATGATTTTTTTGATTTCGCATTCAATTATCCTGCAGATGAAAGGCAGTTTCTCCCTTAAAGCAGTGCTGAGCTCCTGACCAAAACCGATTTCAAAGATTTCAATACCCAGCAGATAACCCTTAAATTGACTGCNNGCTCAAATCATGATGCATGGTGAATGAGGAAGGCTGTGACATCACATCTTCCAGACGGAACATATGAACGCTTCCAGGCTCTGCTCCTGAGGAAAGTGCATCAAGAATAAAAACAAAGTCATCCTTATCTAGTAAATAAAAGCAGCTTTGAAAATCGGTTTCACCAATAATCACTTGAATATCCTGGCAGATCAGCCGGTCTTCCAATGCTTCGGCAGCTTTAATTGCTATGGCGTCATCCTTCATAAACCGGTTGCCAATAGCAACTAACTTCACCATATCCTTGTCTCCTTCTCTAAATTAGTTATTTATCCATATATATGTTGGACATAATCAAATATTCTTTGCCGGGGGAATATTGGCGGAAAGGTTGCAGTATCCCTGATTTATAATGGAAAAATAAGGATGATTTTCCCAAAACTTTTGTGCACTACTCACATAATCTTTTCTAAACTCTTGTGTCTTTTGCATATATTTTTGCAATTTTTCAAGAAAATCAAGCTTGCACCCTCACCATTTTAAGGATATACTGATCAAGGATCAGCCCTGGAATTGGTTTTCAATGATCTCCTCCGGTTGGTCAAAAAAATGATTTGGGGGCTTAGTATGAAAATTTCTTTTCTATCAAAATTCTCTTTTCGAAAAAATATCAGAGTTAAGATTACAGTATTTTTTCTGGTTATGGTAATATCCATTGCTGCAGCACTGGCGTATATCTTATACTTGCAAAGTTATAAAATGATAACCACCAGAGCAGCCGAGGAAGCCTTCCGGACAGTATCCCAGTCCAGCAAATACCTTGACATAGAAACGTTTAAGACCTTGACATCCTTAGAAGATGAAAAAACGGCCTTTTATGTCCAGGAAAGAGAAAACCTTGTAAAAATACGGGAGATCAGCGGAGCCAAGTACATCTTCACCATGAGGAAAACGGATGAGGGGAAATTCATGTATGTAATTGACGGTTCCCCTGCTGAGGAACTTTCACATATTGGAGACACGGAAGAATCAGGGCCTTCCTATGAACAGGCATGGAGCGGCAGCCCCTATACGGATAATAAGTTAAACGTTGTAGAAGGCTGGGGAATATTTATAAGCTCTTATTACCCTTTAAAGGACAGCCAGGGCAATGTGGTAGGAATCATAGGTGCGGATTTTGATGCTGAATCCATTTACCAGGAGCTTAACCGGTTTAAGGAAATCAGCATTATGGTCCTTCTGGTATTTACTGCAATCATTATTTTAACCGGATTGATCTTTTCCGGCAAAATATCACGTTCCATCAAGCGTGCCTCGGACTATTCAAAAAATCTGGCTGAATTTAACTTAAAAAGTGACATTTCAAGGAAAGAATTGCGTAAGAAGGATGAATTTGGAACCTTAGCCAATTCATTAGAGAGCATCCGGGATAACTTTAAAAATATCATCCAAAAGATCAATGTCTCTTCCAAACAGGTGGCCGTTACTTCCCAGCAGCTTACTGCTGCTGCTTCCCAATCTGCCAAAACTGCGGAAGAAGTATCAAATGCAATCCAGGAAATTGCCGGCAGAGCCCTGGAGCAGACAAAAAATACAATGGAGGGAACCTCCAGAATTATTCAGCTGGGGGATATCATTGACCATAATCTGGAGTCTGCCAATCACATCAGCAGTTCCATTACAAATGTGACGGAGGCTATAAGCGGTGGATTTGGTGAAATGGAAAGCCTTTATACGATTACAGAAGAAAGCAACTGTGCCAATGAGAAAATATTCGATTTAATAATAAAAACAAATGACAGCTCTCAAAAGATCAGCGAGGCAAGTAGGCTGATCTCTTCAATCGCATTCCAGACCAAGCTTCTGGCCTTAAACGCATCAATCGAGGCCGCCAAGGCGGGTAATGCAGGAAGAGGCTTTTCTGTAGTGGCAGACGAGATAAAAAACCTGGCTGCCCTATCGGCTGATTCCTCCAAAGATATTGAAGAAATTGTTTCGGAATTGCAGAAGAATGCCACAAATGCCGTTGACATTATTGGACGGATTAAAAATATTACCGCAGAACAGACCCAGCGCGTCGAAAGCAGCAGAGAGAATTACAAATTCATAAACAAAGCCATGGAAGAATCCCAAAAGGCTTCTGTCCACTTAAGCAACACTGGAAAAGAAATGTATGATATGAAAAATATGATATTGGCTTTGCTGGAGCATTTATCTGACATTGCAAAGCAGAATTCTTCTGCGGCCGGGGAGGTGNNGAAGAAATTGCAGCCTCCAGTGACATTTTATCCGGTCTGGCAGAAGATTTACATGATATGATTTTAGAGTTTAGAATATAAGCCAAAGGAACCGGTGCATGCCCTGCTGTTACAGGCATGCGCCGGTTCCCTGTTTCTTAAGATTACGAGCCGTTATGATAGGATACCATTCTCCACACATTTGGCCGCATAAGTGGCCAGTCTGGAGCCTCTATCTGGATGAAAGGTATTAACGGCTTTAATGAGCCCAATGGTTCCTACGGAAAGAAGGTCTTCCATATCATAATCCGTATTCTGATATTTTTTTGCCACATGTGCTACCAGGCGCATATTCCGCTCGATGAGTGTGGCTCTCGCCTCCCGATCCCCTTCCTGGTATCGTTCCAGACACTCTCGTTCTTCTCGCGCAGTTAAAGGTTTGGGAAAAGTTTTCAAAGAAAGCCACCTTAAACTTACTTACTCTCATTTTATGCCGCCCTTCTCCCTAAAGTGCTTTTACAAAAAATATAGGCTGGTACTTATTTTACGTTTAATGATGGAACAGACGGATACCAGTAAAAGCCATGGCCATTCCGTATTTATTACACGTTTCAATTACCTGGTCATCCCGGACCGATCCCCCTGGCTGGGCTACGTACTTAACACCGCTTCGATAAGCCCGGTCTATGTTATCACCGAATGGAAAGAATGCGTCAGATCCCAGAGAAACCTCTGTCAACCGGCTGAGCCATGCCCGCTTTTCTTCTGCTGTAAATACGGTTGGTTTTACCCTGAACGTATTTTCCCATCTGCCGTCTGCAATTACATCCATATAATCTTCTCCGATGTAGACATCAATGGCATTGTCCCGATCCGCACGGCCGATGCCATCTACAAAGGGAAGTTCCAGGACTTTGGGCGCCTGACGGAGAAACCAGTTGTCCGCTTTATTTCCTGCCAGTCTGGTGCAGTGGATGCGGGATTGCTGGCCTGCCCCGATTCCAATGGCCTGACCGCCCTTTGCAAAGCAGACAGAGTTGGACTGGGTGTATTTTAAGGTAATAAGGGAAATAATCAAGTCGGTTTTTGCTGATTGGGGAATTTCCTGGTTCTTTGTCACCACATTCTTTAAAAGCTCCTCATCAATCGTTCCTTCATTTCTTCCCTGTTCAAACATGATCCCAAAAACCTGTTTTCTTTCAAGAAGCTCCGGCTGGTAATCCGGGTCAATGCGGATGATGTTATAATTGCCGTTTTTCTTGGACTTTAAGATTTCCAAGGCTTCCGGCTCATACCCTGGGGCAATGACGCCGTCGGATACTTCCCGTTTGATAATCCTTGCAGTATCCACATCACAGATATCTGATAAAGAGATGAAGTCCCCGAAGGAAGACATACGGTCAGCACCTCTAGCTCTTGCATAGGCACAGCCCAGGGGAGAAAGGCCTTCCATATCCTCTACCCTGTAAATTTTTGCAAGTACCGGGTCAAGAGGCAGTCCCACTGCGGCGCCGGCCGGAGACACATGTTTAAAGGAAGTAGCAGCAGGAAGTCCGGTCGCTTCCTTTAGTTCCTTTACCAGCTGCCAGCCATGAAAGGCATCTAAGAAATTGATATATCCCGGCCTGCCGCTTAAAACCTGGATGGGAAGCTCTTTCCCACCTGGCATAAAAATCCTTGAGGGCTTTTGATTCGGGTTACAACCATATTTTAATTCCAGCTCATTCATCTTTCGTGCTCCTGTCATTGATTTTTATTTATAATCCTGGTTTCATAAGCTCCTGATTCTATGTCAATATATCTTACAAAGAGAGAGATCTTATTCTCATTATGAAGGCTTTCCCATATCATGGCAGTAAATTCATCCAGATCGTCAAGGGTCGCCGCCAGCTTTGGCTCACCTTCAAAGCTTGGTAAGGGATTTCCATCATGCATATAGGTATGAATAAAATGGGCTTCTCCTGCCGCTGGATTGTCAGAGGCAAACGTATAGCGGTTGCATGAATCCGGATTCCCATGATTGCTTTTTATGATGGACATGGCGTAATTGAAGCGCCCGCCTTCTATATGCATGATCCCGGAAATACGGGGTGTATAATTGGGACTATCCGTTTCAAATTCCCTGCATCGCAAGGACTGTTCAAAAGTCAGCTGTATATCCATTCCCTGGTAAATGGTATCGGTCTGATCTCCGTTTGTCACAACGGTCTTATTCCCCATAACCCGCACCGGAGCATAAATAATAAGACTTGGATCCGTGACCCTTGAAGGATCAAAGGCCTGGGTACGGATTCCTTCCCCTTCCTCTACGAATACTCGGTTGCGGCTGTTATCGCTTCTCCCCATAATGAAGTAAGCGGCGACCGCCTTTGTTCCATCCGGTGTTTTTCCCATAATAATGCCTCTTCCCGGATAGGAATTGCTCCTTAAATCGTCCTGTAAAGAAATCAAATTCATCAGATCTGGTCTCCTTTCTGAATGAAAACACAATGATAAGAAACATGCTCATTTGGCTCGTTAGCCGCATAAAAAACCGCCTGGGCATCNNAGGCGGTCGGCTTTTACGTATCGTGCTCCCCGTGGTAAAACTCCACTCATCCGCCAGTCGCACGTACCTTGTACATCATCATATAATATTCTCCGGAGAAATGCAAGCCTTCTTTTTAAAATCGGCTATTCATTCCTTATTGCTGCAAGAGGACTCAGCTTCATGGCTCTTAAAGCAGGGAAAAATCCTGCGGCCATTCCTACAAAAATAGCAAAGCCGACGGCTGCCAAGGAAAGCCATGGGGGGATCCTTGAAAGATCGCCGGGCATGCCTTGCATAAAACTGCCGGAAAGGAACTTATTAATTAGGAATGAAACCCCGTAGCTGAACAGAATTCCTGTGATTCCTCCTAAAAAGCCTATAAAGCCGGATTCCAGAAGAAACATGTTTCTGATATTATTCATATCACAGCCCAGAACCTTCAGGATTCCGATTTCTTTTGTTCTTTCATAAATGGACATCATCATNNAAACAGGGATACAGCTCCGATCCCTCCCAGAAGGGCCTGAACCATTTTGGCCTGTTTTTGGGATTGTTCCAGCCACTCCATATTGCTGTTGGCCTGATAACCCATATCTGAGATGGCTTTTTGTACTGTCGTTACATTGTTCATATCGTCCACTTCCACAACCGCCTGCTGGTAAATAAAATAGTTGTAGGGTTTCCCCTTTTTATTGGTGGGCTGATTAGGAATGGGCTTCTTTTTAAAAATCTGTTTCAACTGGGATTTTAAGGCATCTAGATCCACATAAACGTTGTAGCTGTAACTATTCCATTCCTCCGGCCCTCCTTCCACCAGTCCGGCCGTTGGAATAAGAAACTTTTTAGGAGGTTTAACAGTTGAGCCTCCTTCCCCCGTCCCGCCGTTCTGAGACTGATAGTAAGCATCCATATCAAAAATCACAAACATGGGCTTATTTATAAAATCAATGTCAGGAATGCTGGCGGAATCATCATAATAGTTGTTACGATTGCTTTTTGGGTTGCTGAAATTTCTGGGGACCATATTTCCCACAACCATCTGAAGGTCCCTTTTGCCCGGCTCCGGGATATTGCCTTCCTTTAACGGAATATTATTCATATACTCCTGGGAAACCCCTATTAGGTTGATGTTTCCCTGATAAGCACCCTGGGTCATCAAAACGTTGGTCTCCAAAAGGGGAGAAGCTGTGGTAACGTGCTCGATCCGTCCAAACTGTGCAATCACATCATCCGTCATGTAATTAGGATCCTTGCTGCTGTCATTTCCTCCCCACATAGCGTTGGAATATACAGATATTTCTGTAAGGCTTCCATAGGAAGCGATCTGTTCCATAGTAAGTTCATTAAAACCGATCCCCAAAGACACCATGACAACAATGGAAGCCGTACCGATCAAAACTCCCAGAACCGTTAAAAACGTCCTTAGCTTCCTGCGTCTTAAGTTATTTACACTCATGGAAAGCAAATCGCTAAATCTCATTGTCTTTTTCCTCATCTGGATCTAATACTTCTGGCTCTAATGCTTCTGACTCTAATGCATCTGGTTCTAAAGCATCTGCTTCCGCTTCCTTTTTCTTTTTTCGCCTTTTAAGCAGAAATACAGTACCAATGGTCCCAATAACCAAAACGGCAATTACCGCCGGAATGACGATTTTTCCATATTGGGAAGACCCTTCCGGTTCCGTTACAGCCGGAAAATCTCCCGAACCATCCATTCCGGGATCTAAGTCCTCCTGTTCTGTTACCGTTAAAGTGATNNATTTTCCCATCATCCATGGTAGGGGCAGTTCCGGTAATCATGGTGTCTACATTTCCGGATTCACCCGGTTTTATATTTCCCACATAACTGTTGGTCTGCTGGATAGTATCCCCTACAAAGGCCACCATTACGTTGTAAAGGAGAACCTTTCCCGTATTATTGATAGGGAACATTACATTGGTTTCCGAACCTACGGAAATCGTATCAGGCATTATCTCAATCGTCCCCGTATTCAGCCTGGAGACCTGTTTGACCGGGATGTTCACCGTCACCTTTTCTTCCGCATTCTTAAACTCAGGACTGTCATATTTTTCATTAATGGTAATGGCATAGGTTCTCTGATCCACCCAGGCTCCCGCCCGAAGCTTCAGCTTTATATCCGTTGTCTGGCCTGCGGGAAGAGAATTCACAAGAATGGAAGAGGAACCGGCATCCATGGTAAATACCGCACTGTCTGTAACTTTTTCTGATTCCAGGTTAAAGAGGATATTGCTTGCCGCAACGTTTTCGGAGGCGTTCTTCATGTGAAGAATCATTTCAAATTCCTCCCCGGCATAGACTGTTTCCGGATTCGTCTGGAACCCATCCACAATGAGTCTCGCCTTTGTCCTGTCATTAGCATTGAAATCACCGGTCTCTTCTTCCTTGTCTTTATTCTGAACCTTGACATAGAAGGTCTCCTCTGCTTTCTGGACATCTCCATCCGTGCTGTCACGGTATTCAATGATATAGGTAATAGGATAGTATCCGCTGTAAACATCCTTTCGGATATTCATGCTGTAGGGAACCTCCACCGTCTCACCGCCGCCGATCCGGTCATAATGCCTGGTGTAGTTTCCGTCNNGCAAAAGGAAACTTGGTGCTGTCCTGGCTCAACCCCATCCGGATGTCTACATCAAAAGCTGTAATATTTGAGGAATTCCGGACATTCATATTGTAATTCATGGTATTTGGATAAATGCCAGAAGGTGTGTTCTGGTTTTCTCCCAGCTCAAACTGGATGGTTCCTTCGTCTTTCCCAGATTCCGTGGTTGAGGAGGACTTTGTGATCCAGATGTTGACCTTTTCATAACTGGCATGGGCCCCATCATCCTTTTTCAATGCATCCGTTACGACCTCCAAAGGTACCAGGTAATAGCCTTCCGCTACGTCTCTCCGGACCCTTGCATTGAGAGAAATGCTCTTAGAAGTTCCGCTCTTTACCGTTCCAAGCTTTTTGTTATCAAATGTACTGGAAGTGATCTCAAAAGGGAATACAGCTCCGGAATACTTCGTTTCTTCATCTGCGTCTTCCGTTGCCTGGTATTCCTGTTCTGCCAGATCCCGATCAAACCTCACTGCTACATTGTTTAAATCATTGCCGCTATTATTAGTAAAAACCATATTAATGGTAACGTTCTCCCCGGTCTTTCCTGACGGGGTCTTCTTCACATCAATGTAGGTGTTTTTGCTTAGGTCATACTGGGCGAAAGCCGCACTGGGCACGGCTCCTATGACCATAAGGGCCGCAAGCAGCCATAAAAATCCTTTCCTACCCTTCTTCATTTCCCATATCCTCCTTCGTATCCTCATGATGCTTTTCTTCAATTTTTAAGATTTTTCCATCTACTATATGGAATTGTCTGTCTGCAAACTTTGCAATATAATTATCATGAGTAACCATGACCAGGGTCTGATTCTGCTCCCTCACGATTTTCTGCATTAAGCTTAAAATTTCCCTGGTAGTTTTGGAATCCAGGTTTCCAGTGGGTTCATCCGCAAAGATGATCTTAGGATCTACTGCCAAAGCTCTTGCAATGCCGACCCTCTGCTGCTGGCCTCCCGACATCTCATTGGCCATATGCTTCATCTGTTTTTCAAGTCCCACCAGCCTTATGTACTCCCTTGCTTTTTCGTTCCTTGATTTCTTTTGCACTCCCCGGAATGACAGAGGCAAGGCCACATTCTCTACCGCATTCATGGTCTGTAAAAGATTATAGGACTGGAAAATAAAACCAACATGCTTTCTGCGGAATGATACCAGCTGATTTTCCGAAAGCTTTTCTATATGGTTCCCGCCGATGACAATCTCTCCTTTTGACGGCTTCTCAAGACCGGCCAACATATTTAAGAGAGTGGATTTACCGGAACCGGAGGGGCCCACGATTGCACAGAATTCTCCCTTATATATAGTAAAGTCCACGCCATTTAACGCATAGACCTTTGTGTTTCCCACTTTGTACACCTTATAAAGATTCTTAACCTGAATCATAGGTGTCTTTCCTTCCGCCAAAACAGACACCCCCTTTCTTTATTTTGCAAGCAATGAGCCAGGCGCAGGAATAGAAACGTTTCTGCATCTGGCAAATGCTGTAATGGTCAAATCCCCTGCAGCTTGCTGCGGGCACTTGACTTTGCATACACATTATACAACAAGATATTTCCATCGGTCATTCTTTATTTTCTTACACTTCCTTAAATATTCCTTACAGGGACCTTTTTCAAATTCCTGGAAAAAAGCCGCAGGTCTAGATTATAACATAAATTTAAAAAAAGTGTTGAAATATTTTAACTAATACTGTATAGTAGATGGGATAGAATTTTAAACCATAATTTAGTGGATAAAGGAGATTCTTATGAGACATTTACTTAACCCGTTAGACTTTAGTGTGGAAGAGACAGGGCAGCTTTTAGATCTGGCCAAAGATATCGAAGATAATCTTCCAAAATATTCTCNNCTATGAGCCAAGTACAAGAACTCGTTTGAGTTTCGAGGCTGCCATGTTAAATCTGGGCGGCAGTGTACTAGGCTTTTCTTCTGCCGACTCCAGTTCTGCCGCAAAAGGAGAAAGTGTTGCTGATACCATTCGGGTTCTCTCCTGCTACGCAGACATATGTGCCATGAGACATCCAAAGGAAGGGGCTCCACTGGTAGCTGCCAACCATTCCAGCATACCAGTAATCAATGCCGGAGACGGAGGCCACCAGCATCCGACCCAAACCTTAACTGATCTGCTTTCCATCAATTCTTTAAAAGGCCGTTTAAATGATCTGACCATTGGCCTCTGTGGCGACTTGAAATTCGGACGCACGGTTCACTCTCTGATTAATGCTCTTGTACGATACAAAAACATTAAATTCATCTTAATTTCCCCCCCAGAACTACGGGTGCCTGAATACATCCGGGAAGATGTACTGAAGGCCAACAATATTGAATTTGTAGAAATGGACAGTCTTGACGATGCCATGCCTTCTCTTGATATCCTCTATATGACCCGCGTTCAGAAAGAGCGCTTCTTCAATGAGGAAGATTATATCCGTTTGAAAGACTGCTACATTCTGGACAAAAAGAAAATGAAACTGGCGAAAGAAGATATGTATGTTCTTCATCCTCTTCCAAGAGTCAACGAAATCGCAGTAGAGATTGACGAGGATCCCAGAGCCGCTTACTTTAAGCAGGCACAATATGGCGTGTATGTGCGTATGGCTCTTATCATGACATTACTNNTAAATATCAGCGGATTAAAAGAAGGAATCGTATTAGACCACATTGAAGCCGGAAAAAGCCTGGAAATTTACTTTAACCTTGGTCTGGACAAGCTGGATTGCCAGGTCGCCATCATTAAGAATGCAAAAAGCAATAAGATGGGGAAAAAAGATATCATAAAAATTGAAGGCGGCTTAGACCACATTGATCTGGACATCCTGGGCTATATTGACCATAACATTACGATCAACATCATAAGGGATAACCTGATTGTAGAAAAGAAGACGTTAAGCCTTCCTAAAAAAATCACCAACGTGATCCATTGTAAAAACCCCCGCTGCATTACCTCCATCGAGCAGGGGCTTCCCCATGTATTCTATCTTGCCGATGAGGAAAAAGAAGTCTATCGCTGTATGTATTGCGAAGAAAAATATACGAAATAAACGGTTCTGCGATGAATGGCGTGCTTCCCGTCAATAGGACAGTGAATTATTTCATTTTTAGGTTAAGAACCTGCCGATTTTAGGCAGGTTCATTTCTTTTATGCCGCAACAAAACAAGGGTTGTGATACACTATTGGTGTCATGACTGACAATCTTTGCTGCAGGCTTTTATTGTTGCAGTAGTCTATATAATCAGATATTGTTATTAAAATGTTTGGACATGAAAACACCCCCATATAGGACCTTTATATTTCATTGTCCTATATAGGGGTAGCATATTACTGATCAAGACGCATTTTTTATGCGCTGTTTTTAGTAAGACCAAATTGGTACAGTCCTTTTTTAAAGCTTTGAGTAAGACGATAAGCCGGGTTATGTCGTTGAATGGCCATCTATCTAGGCCTGCCGTCGCCAGCAGGCTCAAGCGACCTACCCGGGAGCAGACGGGCCGCCTTAAGCTCCCTGTTCGGTCTTGCTTCGGATGGGGTTTACATGGACCCCTCCTGTTACCAGAAGGGCGGTGGTCTCTTACACCACCTTTCCACCCTTACCGCATTAAGCGGCGGTATATTTCTGTTGCACTTTCCCTAGAGTCGCCTCCGCCAGACGTTATCTGGCATCCTGCCCTGTGAAGCCCGGACTTTCCTCACCTGCAGCCTTTCGGCTTTGCAGCTGCGGCCACTTGTCTTACTCAAAACTATATTATGAAAGCAAAAACCTGTTTTCATAATCGAATGGACGGTGCTAAAAGACAGCACCTTTATGAGAAGCGATAAAAGACAGCTTCTCATAAGCCATATTAACATATCATAAATTCGTTTATTTGTAAAGCCAATTTCATTTTTAAACCTTAAAACAGCTTCCTCCGATAAACTCCCTGACAATGGAATTACGGGGAATATCCTCACTGTTGACCCCAAGAAAATAATCCAGGAATTTCAGCAGACGCTTTGCTTCCATATACTCCGGGGACTCTCTTGGAATGCCGAATAACAGTGGTTCCGCAAACTGCTTCAGCACAGACAGTTCATAGACCGTAGCTGAGTTGAACATCATATCCGCAGATTCCTGGAAGGGGAAAATGTACTCTTCCTCTCCTGCTCTCACCGTCGGCCACATGCGTATGGTGTCCTGAGCGGAAGCTCCTCTTGTTCTGGCATCCCGTACCATCCGACGGATTAAGCGGCAATCGGTTGTCGGAATCCGGTTATGTTCATCAATATTCAACTGGGTCAGTGCGCTTACATATACACGGAATTTACTTTCCTTTGGCAGGGAATAGGATAGCCTGTCATTTAAGCAATGGATTCCTTCGATGACAAGGATATCGTCTTTTCCAAGTTTTAAATAATCGCCTCTGTACTCCCGAACCCCTGTTTTAAATTGGTACCGCGGCATTTCCACTGTTTCTCCAGCCAGAAGTGCTGTCATGTCTTTATTAAACTGTTCAATATCCAGGCTCTCCAGAACCTCATAATTGTAGCTCCCATCCGGATTTTTCGGACTGTCTACCCGATTCACAAAATAATCATCCACGGCAATGGGATGTGGGTTCATTCCCTGAGCCTTCAGCTGAACGGACAGACGGTGGGAAAATGTGGTTTTTCCGGATGAGGACGGCCCGGCGATCATAACAAATTTCTTGCTCCTGTCGGCACCTATTTTTCCCGCGATCTCAGCAATTTTCTTTTCCTGAAGGGCCTCCTGAATTAAAATCAGTTCATTGATATTACCGGATGCAATTTCTTCATTCAGTGCGCCTACATGGGACACATTCAGCCGTTCCCCCCATTTTACGCTCTCCTTTAGCACCCGAAACAGCTTTTGCTTCTTTTCCGGCTCGAAAACAGGTACTTCTTTGGTATTTTCCTTCTGGGGCAGCATGAGCATAAAGCCGTCATCATGTAATATTAAGTCAAAGTACTTAATATATCCGGTATTCTGTACCATGTATCCATAGTAATAATCTTCAAAGCCGCCTATGCTGTAGATATTGACACGGGAAACCCGGCGGTAGCGAAACAGTCTTTCCTTGTCATACATCCGGTGCTTATGAAAAAGATCAATGGCATCATCAGTGTTTACACTCCGCTTCATAATCGGGATCTTTTGACTCACATACTCCTGCATGCGGGCTTTCACCCGGGTAAGCAGTTCCTCAGTCAGCTGGACTTTTCCATGAGCCTCAATGTAATAGCCTTTCCCAAGAGAAAAATCCACAGTCACTTTTTCAATATTTTCCACGCCAGCCACATCATAAAAGGCTTTCATCATAACAAAAATAGCGCTTCTGTGATAAGTCTGGATTCCGGGCTGATCTTTCCCTGTGAAGAAATGAAGGTTGCAGTCGAACTGGACCGTTTTATGAAGTTCACTTAATTTTCCGTTGATGCTGACCAGTAAAATATCATTTTCATACTGGGGCTGATACTCTTTTGCAATTACTTGATAAGACGTGCCAATGGGGTATTCCTTTTCCACACCATTTATAGTTACAACTGCCATTCGCTTCCTCCTTATATGAATGTTTCAGGAAATTCCACTTTTGCCTTGCAGATCTCCAGGTTCTCCCCTGCTTCTTTCTTTAAATATTCTTCCATAAAGTCCAGAAACAGATATTCCAGGCCGTAATGGCCGGCATCAATGACAGCCATATGGTTTGCAGCGGAATCGATTCCATTATGGTGACCGATATCGCCTGTAATAAAGACTTTCACACCTGCCTCAAGAGCCGGTTTTATAACACTTCCCCCAGATCCCGGGCTTATGCCCACAAAACGCACCGGCTCCCCTGGTGCGTCTTCTCCGTAAACCGTAACAAAGGGAAGCTGGAACCGTTCCTTTACAAGAGCGGCTATCTCTCTTACTGTCATCTCTTTCTTAAGATACCCAGATTTTCCGATTCCATATACCGTTTCCTTTGGCCCTTCATCGGATTCCTTAAGCATCACGCCTTCTTTTTCCAGTACCTTTAAATCTGTAAGCCCAAGCTTTTCTGCGGCCACATCAGCCATACATCCAGGTGCCGCATCAAAGTTCGTATGCATGGCGTAATAAGAGATGTCATTGCAGATCAGCTTTATAATGCGCCTGGATATAAAATCTTTGTCATTGATTTTATATAAAGGCTTGAAAATAAGGGGATGGTGGGTGATCAATAAATCTGCCCCCCATAGGACGGCATTCTCAACCACTTCATCGGTAGCATCTAAGGCAATAAAAACCTTTTTTACCTCTTTATTACTACGGCCTGCTAAAAGGCCTACATTATCCCAATCACAGGCACAGACTGGCGGTGCCAGCTGTTCCAGTTTTTTTATCAGTTCATCGCATCGCATCCTGTGCCTCCTTATTATAGGCAAGTTCCAGCTTCAGCTCTTCCATTCTTCTGACCGCTGCTTCGGTACCGCTCATGGAAAGCCCCTTTATAATCTGCTCCAGCTGTTCTTCTTCCTTTTTTAGATATTCCTTTAAAACAGGATCCTTTGATTCCAGCAGACCCTTGCCATAGCGGTAGGAAATTTCCCTTTCCTCTTTTTGACACGCTTTTGTCTTTCTGCTGACCCCCATAACGGAATAATATTTTCCTTCTTCCTTTATCATAGTCTCCTGTTTAATAAAAAATTCCTGTTCTTCCAGGAATCTGCGTACCTTGTCCAGATCTGAGTGGGGGGATAAAACCCAGTAGGGAATTCCTTCCCATAAATTGCGGCCTCCCTCCAGAATATGTATCATCAGTTCTCCGCCCATGCCTGCTATGACTACACAATCTGCTTCATTTTGTCCTAATTTTAAAAGTCCGTCGCTTAAACGGACTTCCACTTGTGTCTGTAAGCCTGCCTCCTGGATATGGGCCCGGGCCCGTAACAAGGGGCCCTCCCTCACATCCATGGCAATGGCATATTTTGCTTTTCCTTCCTGTACCAGATGGATAGGAATATAACCATGATCAGTTCCAATATCAGCGACTCTGCTTCCTTCCGGAACAAAGGAAGCGATCGTTTCCAAACGCTTTGATAGCTTCATCTCAAACTCCGTCTTGTATCCTTAATCATCCAGATAGTCCTTAAGCTTCTTGCTTCTGCTGGGATGGCGCAGTTTGCGCAATGCTTTTGCCTCTATCTGGCGAATCCGTTCTCTTGTAACATTAAATTCTTTTCCTACCTCTTCCAGGGTTCTGGGCCGTCCGTCATCAAGACCGAAGCGCAGCTTTAAAACCTTCTGTTCACGCTCAGTCAGAGTGTCAAGCACCTCCATCAGCTGCTCGTGGAGCATGGTGAATGTGGCGGCATCAGCCGGAACGGCCACCTGGTCATCCTGAATAAAGTCTCCCAGATGGCTGTCCTCTTCCTCTCCGATGGGAGTCTCTAAGGATACCGGTTCCTGAGATACCTTCATGATTTCCCTGACCCGTTCGACCTGCATATCTGCCCTTGCTGCTATTTCCTCAGGTACCGGCTCCCGTCCCAACTCCTGTAAGAGCTGTCTGGACACACGGACCAGGCGGTTGATGGTCTCTACCATATGAACAGGGATCCGGATGGTACGGGCCTGGTCCGCAATAGCACGGGTGATGGCTTGTCTGATCCACCAGGTCGCATAGGTACTGAACTTATAGCCTTTCCGGTAATCAAACTTTTCCACAGCCTTAATAAGTCCTAAGTTTCCTTCCTGGATTAAGTCTAAAAACTGCATTCCCCGCCCGACATAGCGTTTGGCAATGCTAACTACCAGACGCAGATTGGCTTCCGTCAGCCTCTGCTTTGCATCGTCGTCGCCCAGTTCGATTTTCTTGGCAAGCTCAATTTCATCTTCACTGGAAAGAAGGGGAACCTTGCCGATCTCCTTCAAATACATGCGGACCGGATCCTCCACACTGATACCTTCCGGAACAGACAAATCAATACTTTCCATATCGATTTCTTCTTCTTCCTCGATATCTTCCTCTATGAAAAGATCCTCATCCAGTTCCAGATCTTCACCGCCGATTTGAAGTACGTCTACCTTATTGCTTTCCAGAAAATCAAAGATCTGATCCAGCTTATCCGAATCCAGATTCTCTTCCGCAAAAAAATCCAGAATCTCCTGGTTTTCCAGTACATTCCTTTTCTTTTTTGCCAGGAGGAGAAGCTGATTTAATTTTTCCTCAAAAGCAGCGGCTGACTCCAAAGCCTTAAGCTCTGCAGCCTGTTCCTCTTCCGTTTTTCTTGACCCCACCATCTTATCTGCTGCCTTCTTCACATTCTCGTCCATGTTCTTCCATCCTTCCACAGCCTGCCTATAGTGTACACCCTAATCCAGCGAAATATGCAAATCCTTTAGCGCAGCCTGTTCCTTTATAATAATCTGCAGTTCCAAAATCCCTGCTGCATGGCGGCTGGCATAATCCAGACTGTTTTTTTTCACTTTCATAACCGTTTCCGAAAACGCCTTTTTTTGCTCTTCATTATCTAGGGACTCTTTTAAGCTCGCATGAAAAAGACCTGCGACTGCCCGGTATTGACCTTCATCATGAATGAAATGATTTAAGATCTCGGCCGGATTCAATGTTCCGGCAGCGTGTCCGTCAAAAACCATCCGTGCCACCTTGTGATATAGTTCTTCTATAAAATCATCGGGAGTGATCACTCCTTCAATCTTATCAAATAATAATGGATTTTCAATGAGCCAGGTAAGAAGCAGCCTTTGGGACTGCTTAACACCGTCTTCCTTTTCCTTTTTTCTCTGGTTTTTTAAGTTTACCTCTTCTTCCCTCTGAGAGAAAACAGACGGTCCCAGAGAAGCACCCAAGCGGTTGACCAGACGTTTCAAGTCTTCATAATTGATGAAAAACTCCCTGGATACCGCCTCCAAATAATTCTCCCGTTCCAGGGCTTCCGGAAATTCCAGAAGTTTCCTGGCCACCTGATTGTAAAACTCTGTTTTCTGCTCCGGATCGTCCATTTTAAAGTTCTTTTTCAGCACATCAATTTCAAACAGGAAGCTGTTGCGGGCCTCATCAATCCGCTGGCGGAATGCTTCAGCTCCCATATTCTTTATGAATTCATCCGGATCTTTGTAGGGCTGCATGTTAAGTACGCGAATGGATATACCCGCTTCTTTAAGAATGGGAATGGCACGGAGGGCAGCCTTAACACCCGCACCGTCGCTGTCATATGTAAGAACCACTTTATCCGTATATCGTTTTAAGAGCTGGGCATGCTGGGTGGTAAAGGCCGTTCCCAGAGAGGCCACCGCATTGGTGAAGCCGGCCTGGTGCATTGCGATTACATCGATATAGCCCTCGCAGATCAATATGTACTTTTCCCGTGAAAGCCTGGCATAATTCAGACCATATAAATTCCGGCTTTTATCAAAAAGCTTTGTCTCCGGCGAGTTTAAGTACTTTGGCTCCCCGGTGCCCATGACCCGGCCTCCGAAGCCAATGACCCGGTTATTCACATCCATAATAGGGAACATGACCCGGTTCCAAAACTTATCATAGGTTCCCCGTTCCTCAATGGTCACCAACCCAGTCTGCTTTAACAGGCTATCATCATATCCCTTGCCCTTTAAATACCGGTAAAGATCATCACTTGTCTTATTGGAATAGCCCAACCCGAACCTGGTTATGGTTTCGTCGCTTAACTGCCTGTCTCTTAAATAGCGGTAGCCAGCCTCACCCTGAGAATTTTTAAGCTGATAATAAAAGTAGCTGGCGGCCAGCTTATTAATTTCCAAAAGAGCGGACTTAAGATCTTCCTGCTCTCTTGCCTCCTTGCTGTACTCCGCCGCAGGAAGCTTCACGCCTGACCGGTCTGCCAGGACCTTTAGGGCCTCAGAAAAGGAATAGTTTTCATATTCCATGACAAACGTAAGTACATTTCCGCCTGCACCGCAGCCAAAGCAGTAGTACATCTGTTTGGCGGGGGATACAGAAAAGGAAGGGGACTTTTCATTGTGAAAAGGACAGAGGCCAAAATAATTGCTTCCCTTCTTCTGCAGCTTGACGTATCCCGAGATCACATCCACGATGTCATTCTTCATCCGGACCTCTTCAATCACTTCTTCCGAATATCGCATGAAGCTTCATTTCTCCTTTCTCCTTTTCTGGCCATGTCTTTCGGCCATAAAGGTATACCCGCAGTGTGTTCCTCAATGTTAATTCGCTCTAAACCATTTTCCACGCTTTCGGGACAAACAGCTCTTCAAATTTATCAATGGCATATCTGTCGCTCATGCCTGCAATGTAATCGCAGACCGCCCGTTCCCGGCTTTCCGGACCTTCCTCCATTAAGGTGCAGTATTCTTCCGGAAGCTTGTCCGGGTGATCCATATAGTAATTAAAAAGCATGACAATGAGATGCTGTGCTTTCCCTTCCTCTGCTTTTGGAATATCGCTTTTATAAACATTTTCAAACATCCAGGTGCGCAGCCCCTGCATGGCCTTCTCCATATCCGGAGACATGATGATCTCCGGCTTTCCATAGCTGTTGCGGATAATATCATGGATCAGATTGTTAAGCCTTTCACGGACACTGTGACCCAAAATCCCTGTATAGCATTCCGGCAGGTCTTCTTCCACAAACATTTTTGCCCTGATCGCATCGTCAATGTCATGGTTGATGTAGGCAATCTTATCCGACAGGCGGACGATGCCGCCTTCCAATGTGGAAGGGTGGCCGCTGGTACGGTGATTTAAAATCCCATCCCGGACCTCCCAGGTAAGATTTAAACCCATGCCGTTCTTTTCCAAAACCTCTACTACCCGGACACTTTGCTTGTAATGGGCAAAGCCCTGGGAGCAGATCTTATTTAAAATCGCTTCCCCGGAATGGCCGAAAGGGGTATGGCCCAAATCATGAGCCAAAGCTATGGCCTCTGTTAAGTCTTCGTTCATGCGCAGAGATTTCGCTATGGTTCTGGCAATCTGGGATACCTCAAGGGTATGTGTGAGCCTGGTTCTGTAATGGTCCCCTTCCGGAGCCAGAAAAACCTGGGTTTTATGTTTCAGCCTGCGAAATGCCTTGCAGTGAATGATCCGGTCCCGGTCCCGTTGGTAGGCAGGCCGGATATCACAAGCCTCCTCCTCCCGCTCTCTTCCTTTGCTGTTCTTACTGAAAGCGGCATAAGGATTTAGATATGCTTCCTCCCATTGTTCAATGGATTCTCTGATATTCATACAATCACATCCTTCGCCCAAAGTTATGGTACATTATATCATATTTTCAGTAATTATAATACCCTATATTAAAATAATTGCAATATCTGTCATCTGCCAGCATCCAGATGTTTCCTGTATTCACTGGGAAGACAGCCATACCGCTTCTTAAATGCCTTGGAAAAGGCCCTGCTGTCCGGAAATCCATGCTTCATAGCAATCTCCCCAATCTCACCGCCGGTCCCGACCAGTTCCCGGACCGCATATTTGACTCGCAGGTCAATAAGATAAGTACGGTAATTGACCTGCGCATATTTTTGGAATATCCTGGACAAATAGGTAGGGCTGAAACCAAAACGTCCTGCCACTTCGTCAAGCTTTAAGTCCTGGTCATAATTTTCCCTCATATACTGAGTGACCTTTGACAGCTTATCGAGCTGCCTTTTCTGGCGGAGGACCTCCTTATCCATGGTTTCTGCCTTAAACTCCGTGACTAAAAGATATAAAAGTTCANNGCTGTAACCATATTCCTGATCTTCATAGATGGAAAACATGGAAACAACCAGCTGCGTCAGCCTCTCATTTTGAGCCTCATCCTTTTTCTCAAAATTCACATAGCTTTCCTCTCCCATGTACTCCTCAAAAGCTTCCGCCGGTATTTGAAGAACTATGGTGATATTGGGATTGGGACATTCAATGGAATGGACTTCATTGGAGTTGACCAGCACAAAATCCTGCCTCTCAAGAGATAAGTGGCTGTTGTTGATGTAAAAATCAATTCTCCCTTCCTGAACCAGAAAGATCTCAACGGAATGGTGCCAGTGTTTCGCGACCTTATAATTTCCTTCCCTTCCCTCAAAGACAAACATCCGGAAAGGCAAATCCTCATTGGGAATGACCAGTTCATGCCTGACTTCCATTTCACACCTCCCCAAAAGTAGTGATTCCATTATAAATCATTTTGGCCATTTTTCCAATGGCTTTCCCGCCCATGTTATACAGGAAGGCTGTCACTCACACATAAAGCGCCGTACCCAATCTCCGGATTGGGATATTGGGTAATTCCGGGAAGGGGCCTTGCCCCGCGGATAAAATAAGCCTTTACCTTTTCGCCGAATAAAAACGGATCCCTGCCATCCACAATTCCCCACTGCATCAAAAGGGCTGCGCTGCCGGTGACAAAGGGGGTTGCAAAGGACGTACCTGTTACTGATTCATAGCCGCCTCCAGCTCTTGCCGCAATGATCCCCACTCCGGGAGCAGCCAGATCCGGTTTCACCAGATTGGTTCTCCTTGTGAATCCTCTGCCGGAAAAATCCGCATAAGACTGATAGGTGTCATCATAAGCTCCCACGGAAATGACCTTGTTTGCCGTAGAGGGAATGGTCAAAGTAGTTTCAGGTGTAGCCCTTAAAAACCGGGTGGACTCGCTCAGCACTCCGGCGGATGGCAGCCAGAAATCGTAATTGCCTTCCACAATCTGTCTGGGAGTCTGGCGGAATTTCCATATCCCGCTGTCTATATAGGTATCAAGGGGAAGGAAATCCATATAAATTTCCTGTGCCACACTGTAAGGGCCGGGTTTCCCATAGTACAGCAAAATCCTGGTATTTCCATAGTTTATGGTCTGAGGCCCCAGGCTGCTGCTGATCGGACCGATCACGACTCCGGAAGGTGTTATAATGCTGATATCAAATAAATCCGCATAGGATTTCCAAAGCTGCACACTGAAGCTTTGCTGGTATCCTCCCACGCTCAGCTCGATCTCTTCGGGTCTGGACATTGTCAGGGCTCCGGAAATATGACCGCCTGCCACCCCTTCGTTGCCTGTTCCCACCACGATCACGGTCTTCCCGTAATTGGATAAATCATCAAGAAAAGTTTCTAAAAGGCTGGTTCCGTCATGAGAACCATAGGTATTTCCAAAGCTTAGATTGATGGCCAGGGGCATCTGCATATCCACAGCTTCTTGTACCGCAAAATTGACCGCACGCATAAGCTCCGTGGTCCTGGGAAATCCGCCTTCCTGAGGGGCTCCAAGCTTTACAACTAAAAGCGGGCTTTCAAAAGCAATTCCCCGGTATTGTCCCCTGTTTTCCCTCCCATTTCCTGCCGCTATGGATGCCACGGCTGTGCCGTGACCGGTGATATCCACGGATGGAACCAGCCTTCTTGCCTCTGTCCTGCTACCGGTAGCCAGGGCAGCATTGATTTCATCTGCTGTGAACACCCGGTCCAGAGTCTGATCCCACAGCCTTACAATCCTGGTCGTTCCGTCATTATTCCGGAAATCATCATGGTAATAATCAATTCCGGAATCAATGATAGCTACCAAAACTCCCCTTCCGGTAAGAGGACTGCTTCCCTGCTGGACCAGATTGACGCAAGAGGCTGACTTTGCCTGGTTGATGGCAAAAAACAGCCTCTTTGGTTTCTCCACATATTCGATTTGAGGCAATGAGCTTAACTGGTCAATAAGGGATTCAGGAACCGTAAGTATGGAGTATTCGTTCACCATCTGTTCTACCCGGATTCCCACCTGGGAAAGACCGCTTAAATCTCCGGAATGCTTTACAATCACATCCCAAGATTTTTCCTCGGGATTATATCCTACGTTTAAATTACCTGATTTTTCACGCTCTTCAGGAGTTGCGCTGAGGGCAAGGTTTAACAGATTTTCCAGTTTCTGATCTTGCATACGACATTCCTGTGTCTTTTCTATCATCCTACGCTGTAAATGTCATTCTCATTCCTTACTCTGCTCTGCTTCCCGCACTTCCGTTTCATTAAAGAAGAATTTTAAGATATCCTCAAAACTCTTTCCGCCCTTTGCCATGGCCTGAGCCCCATTCTGGCTCATGCCCACTCCATGCCCAAAGCCTCCGCCATAGATATGAAAGGTTGTAATGTTATTGTCATCAACTCCCTGGTTTTCTATTGCGATATAGGCACTGGGAAGGGAGTCAAAATTCTTCATGAGCGTCCCATCCAGCTTGGTGATGGCCATATATTTATTTCCAAGCTTTGCCCTCACCTGTCCTTCTCCATTGATGGTCATGATGCCGTCAGAGCCCTCGACCCTCAGTTTCTTTACGATTCCACCCACTCCCCGTTCCGTTACTGTAATGTTCAGGATAGAACCGACTTCGGTAATCTCTTCCTCCAGCTGCCGGTTGGTGACGGTGGTCTCCCACCGGTACATGGGGAATCCTGAATCATAGGCCGGATAATCCTTTTTCTTTATAAATTCCTCAAAGTCAGAGTTTGTTGATAAGTTTAACACTCCCCTGCTGTCCTGTAGAAGACTGCCATCTAGATAGGGGAAAAGGGTCGGGTCTCCTCCCCATATGCTTCCGTCGGTTGTGTGTCCGCAGGAGGTCGAGAAATAAAAGGCCTCAATTGGTCTTTCATTGTAAAACAATAGCTTTCCATAGGTCTCACATACCGCCTCTTCTGTTTTTGATGCGGTTGGAAGGTTGTTATACACCTGGAATCTGGTGCTGTCATCCAGATGGGCCCCGTATTTGCTGTAGGTGTTGCTCTGGATCTGCCGGTAAGCATAGGTCCTGGCACAGACAGCCTGGGCCTTTAAGGCTTCTTTTTCATAGCTGTCAGGCATTTCACTGGGCACGACCTTGGTCAAATAATCCTCCAGGTACAGCTCATTGATTAAAACCAACCCATCAACTTCCTTTCGTACTTCAATCGTGCCGTCATAGGCTGGGGTGCCATAGGACCTTTTTATGGAATTCACGGATATGGAATCTCCCTTTTCTAAGGGCGCTGCTACAATCCGTCCATCCTTTAGCCGCTCATCTGCGGTATCAATGATCACTTCCGCCTTTGGAGGAACCTTTACCTCCTTGTCTCCATAGGACAATGATAAGCCGCTCTCGGCAGACAGGGTTATGGCCGGATGGAAGATCGATTGGAAATCAGTATTCATCAAAAGAACACGAATGCTCTTTGCATCAAATTCCCTTACCAGCAAAGCAGCACATATCCTGCCGTGGGCTACGACAAAATCCTGTATGTCATATCCTACCAGAATGTCGGAGATACTGCGTTCTTCAAACTGTCCATATAAACGGTATACTTTAAAATCCTTATCCAGCTTTAGACTGCCATATCCCTCAACTTCAACAGAAGTATCCTTTACCGCAAGAACCTTCCCCGATATCCTCTTTTTCTTCAAGGTTACCATTTGCAGGCTCCCTCTTTTTAAACTGATATCTGCAATATTATTGGCAAAATCCTCCGGCTGTCCCAAAGAGGCCTCAAGAGGAAAGGTACGTTCCACTGCCCCTAAGTATACGCCGAAGGTTCCTCCCGTTCCTGCAGTCAGCCAGACATTTTTATAGGTTATGGAATCTGTCACCGCTTCTTTTAGTGCGATGATCTCATTGCCCTTTACCAGAAGCTTTAGCTCCCAGTCTATGTAAGAATCCAGGCTGATGCCCTCAAACTGAAAATCCCCCCCGCTGGTATAGGCAGTCCAGGCTGATGCAGTTTTTACATTGGTAGGAGTGCCATAAAGAAATACGTCAAGCACTTTGATCTTTCCTTCCTTATCCAATGCTCCCCTCAGTTCTTCATACAAATACCACCATTCATCAGATGGAATCTTCCTGTTCTGTTTTTTGCCGCTTTCATGAATCTTCTTTCCTGATCCGGGAACCAAAGCCTCTGCCAGGTTTTCCGCCTCTCTATAAGTCAGAAAGCCTTCCGCAGTATCCCTTTTAGCCGGTATTTCACGTTGATCCAGATAACCGCCTGCATACAGGTAATTCATGTATTTCAGNNGTTATTCTGTTCCTTTTCCGGAAAGTGTTCCTTGCTATGGTCCGACAGCATTTTTTCACAGCTTTCTCTATCGGTAAGAAGAAGAGCAGCCGACTTATATGCTACCCCTCTTGATATTCCCTCCGGTTCCGGTTCACCCACCAGAATAATAATAATGAGAATCAAAACCAAAAGAGGAATACCGACAACAAATCCGATAAATGTCTTTTTATTCATGCGCTCCTCTTATCTCATATATGTTTTTTTATCTTCGTCAATCCGTTCCAAGTCAAAATAATCCGCCGTTTTAAGGGAGAGATCCTTTTTCGTCAGGGAACGGTTCACCAGTCTGGAAACCACGCTGTAAATCACCGCAAAGGTTGGTACCGCAATGATCATTCCCACAAAGCCGAACAGTCCTCCAAAAAGCAGGATGGAGAACAGCACCCAAAAGCTTGGAAGTCCTGTGGATTGTCCTAATATTTTCGGCCCCAGAATGTTTCCGTCAAACTGCTGGAGCAAAAGGATGAATATCAGAAAATACAGGCATTTGATGGGGCTGACCAGCAGAATCAGAAATGCGCTGGGGATGGCTCCGATAAACGGGCCGAAAAAGGGTATCACATTGGTGACGCCCACAATCACGCTCACCAACAGCGTATAAGGCATCTTCATGGCGTTTAAAAGAATAAAACATAAAATCCCGATAATCAGGGAATCTAAAATTTTACCCGTTATGAATCCGCCAAATACCCGGTGCACAAAACGGATTTCATCGATTGCCTGGTTCGCCATCTTCACAGGAAATATGCTGTAAATGATCTTCTTGCCCTGGGCCGAAAGCGTTCCCTTTATGTTCAGAAGATAGACCATTACAATAACGCCGATCAGAATGTTCTTAAGTACCAGAACCACGCTTAACAGTCCGCTGGAAAGGCTGCCGATTAAAGTGGACATATTGGGGACCAGGTCAGAGGTCATCCAGTTTTGCAGCTGGCCTGTCAGCCGGTCATAGATGGGAATAACCGCCCGTTCCACGGAGGGATTATCCTCCAGCATCTTCTGAAGCCATAAAGCCAGATCGTTCATATTTTCGCCCAGTGTCTCCTGGAGACCCATGATGCTGGTATAAATCTGAGGAATGATCATCCAGAAAAGTCCGACTACAATCACAAACAGAAAAAAGAGGCTGACCACAGTTCCCATAAGTCCGGATGCAGATTTTACCCCATTCCCGTTTTTCCAAATGGAAGAAAGCTGGCGCTTTGTAATATCTCTGGACTTGTTATATACCGGCAATAAAAGATATGCAAGTACTGCTCCGTAAATGACAGGCATAAGGATACCCACGACCAATTTTGCCATACCTTTCACAGCCTGGAATCTGGAAAGGAAAAAAGCAAAGGCTATGCTTAAGGCAATAACGCAAAGTGCTGTGACTCCCCAGCAGATATAGCTCCGAAAATTTGACTCTTTCATAGAAATTCTCCTAAGTTATTAAGTTTGACTACCGTCTATTATACTCTACCATACTTTTACATAAAATTAAAGCAGCGATTTCTCGCTGCTTTTTTCTTTGGTAACCCCAAAATGCCGGTTCTTACTTATTGACGCCTAGCCTTGCTAGGTGGGCAACCTCACTCAAGTTTCTGCCTTCCACTGCAAACGGAGGCTTGACATCCACCTGAAAATATCGGAATCCCATGAGTCATAATGTAGGTTCAAAAAAGGTAAGAGTGTCGCACATTTCAGGAATTACATTCCCATGTTTTCTATGGTCTTAGTATACACTACTTTGTTTTGTTTTTCAAGTTCCTTTTCCTGTCAGTTTTGATTTTAATCTATAGGATCAGACAGCAATATGTTTGCTGCCAAGCAGTCTTCCATGCTCTACATACAGTTCCAGAAGTCTTAAAAGAGAATCGCAGGACTCTTCATGAATAATCAATTCCAGCTCTTCAGTAGTTGCCAAAGACAGGACAGAAAGCAACGATTTTGCGTTTACCGTTCTATCTCCGCAGGCCAAATTTATTTTTTCTTTACACGCTCCCGCAATTGAGACAAACTCCAGGATGGATTCAACTCCCCAGAATCCGATCTCCACCTTTTTCATCTCTTGTATTCCTCCTGATCATCGAAATGTACCCCGGCTTTCCAGCCGGACCGGCAAAAGAGAGAATCACCCTTTTCCAGCGTTAGAGACTCAGTATAGCATACTATAATAGATTCTGCAAATCAAAAATTGTTTCTGCAAGAACATCCGCTCCGGCTTCCGTAAGCTCCTGTCTGCTTCCATAACCGTACAGCACCCCTACCGAGTCAATCCCGATTTCCTTTGCACCCAGAACATCATGCTTCCTGTCACCGATCATCACCGTCTTGTCTAAATCGGTAATCCCGCATTCCTTTAATACATAACGGATCACATCTGCTTTTTTTACCCTGGTTTCATCCATGCCGGCGCCTCCCATAAATAAAAAGCAGGAATCCAGCTCAAAGTGTTTAAGGATCATCCTGACAAACACTTCCGGCTTTGAGGAAGCCACATAAAGTTTTTTTCCTGCCTTAAGAAGTGACTGCAGTACATCCAAAACTCCTTCATAGGCCTTATTTTCATACAATCCATTTTCTGAAAAGTATTCCCGGTAAATATCGATGGCCTTTCTTGCCTGTTCCTCGCTGAAACCGTAATACTCCATAAAGCTGTCCTTTAAAGGCGGCCCGATAAAGCAGCAAAGATCATCTAAGTTCTCTACTTCAATCCCGAAATGCCGGAGACTGTACTGGACAGACTTGGTTATGCCCTCTTTTGGATCCGTAAGGGTTCCATCTAAATCAAACAACAAATATTCTTTATTCATGGTGCCTCCTTTATCGTGAAACTAAATTGCTCACGCAAAAACAGAGACGAAAAAGGAATTTCCTTTTTCGTCTCAATGAAATTTTTACTTTAATTCCTCAACAATTTTCTGAAGGGCTGCAAGGGCATCATCCGGAAGCTTGTCATAGCCTTCCTTAACAGTTGCAGTATTTGCAACGAATTTCACACGGTCTTCCATACGTGCCTTTAACTGCTCTGCGTAAACGGCATCATGAAGGTCCGGAACAAATCCTTCCCACTCAAAGATTTCGATATCAGAGAATGGTCCCCACTGCTTGAACTGGGCGGTTTTATCTACAATGGCTTCCAGGATGCCTAAGGTATCCTTTGGCTGAACCTTCTTACCCATAAAATCGCCAGTGTTGATTATATAACAATCTACGTTCTTCTCTTCTACCAGTTTTTTAAATTTCTCATAGTCGTTGGCCAGAGGATAGGTTCTGAATGGGTTAGCGTATGGTACAACCACCAGAGCATTAGGATCAGCTCCCGGTGCCAGTCTTTCCGCTGATGATCTCTTTGTCGCAAGAGTTGCACCCATAACAGATGCCAGGGAAGCGCCTTTTAACTTTACTATCGGCGGAATGGTAGGATCTTTCATGATCCAGAAAATCGCATTGACCGGCGCGTCGATCTTATCTACACGGTTAGGAGACCACAGTTTTGATTTGATGGCACGTCCATTGCCGTTTCTGATATCCTCTGTTACCAGCTGGATCTTTCCATCTTCGTCTAAGGTACAGGAGCAGTTCTGGGCAGTTAAAAGATATTTATTATCTTCACAGCCGGTCGGGTAATCCTGTGTTTTATCAAAGTATGTAGGTTCTATTGCCACCGATGAGCAAGTGTCGGAATTGATAATGAATGCATCGTCATGGAGAACGGTAACATCATATTTTCCGCCATGCTTTGCATGGGTAATGGTGGATTTTCCTGAGCCGGATAAACCAAATACAGATGCAACATATTTTGAACCATCGGTCAAGTTATATTCTTTCTGTCCGCCGTGGCAGGAAGCATATCCGTTGCGGTTTGCAAGAGCCCAAACCATAGTAAGGGTACCTTTTTTGTGCTCTCCGAAGTATCTCATACCCAGGATTGCCGCACAGTTCTGGTCCGTATTAAAATAGCATAAACACTTTGGATCGCTTAAACAGGATAGATCGACTCCGGGACGGTCAGAACCGTTCCACTGAGGATCAGAGAAGATATAGATATCAGCTTCCTTTCCATCACCGACTGGTTTAGAAGCTTTATACATTTTCGCATATTCATCAGACATATACTGGAAGTTCAGCATCCAGTTATACAGAATGTTTTCTTCCCCTTCCGGAATAAGAAGATGTACTTTCACCATGAATTCAGGATCAAGTCCAGCATAAACTTCTGCATGATACATTGTTTTCCAGCGGGTTTCATAAACTGCGTCCATAACAACTTTGTCAAGAGCGCCGCAGTTTACACCGGGTTCTCCAGCGATTCTTCTTGCAGTCGCATAGCGTCCAGTTATCGCGCCATCATTAAATAAGAGAACCTTGGCATCCTTATCAAGACCAAATTCCTCTCCCCTGTATACAGGCATGTCCGTTACCACGGTTCCTGGTGAATCCTTCGCCAGTTCATATGCCTCTCTAAGCGTATTTACTTTAATTACGTTGTTTCCATAAAACGGAGCTTCAATGATCGAACGCGTAGTTGCAAAACCTGGTTGGCCTTTTCCAATTTCATTGATTGGATAATATGCTTTTGTTGACATAGAATAATCCTCCTTTTATAAAATCCAAATTTGTCACTATTATCTCACTTTGTTAAGAAAAAGTCAATGATTTTCATTGCAATTTTCCAAAAAAATGGATATATTAAATATATAATATGCATTTTGTGTACAATAAGCAGAAGAGAGGATAATTATGATTCATATTTCAAAAGATGGCACAGCAGATTTTAATAGCATTGGAGACGCGCTGCGTTCTCTTCCAACCGATCATACCCGGGAACACATCCTCTACATTCACNNGATTACTGTAACGGTTCCTAACGTAACCTTTGTCGGGGAAGATGCAGAAAGCACCATACTCTCCTGCGGCCTTTATGCCCGCATGATCATGGAAGACGGGATGAAACGGGGAACCTTCCGCACCTATACCTGCCTGATCGATACCCATGATTTTACCGCCAGGAATCTTACATTTGAAAACAGTGCGGGAATCGGTACCGATGTTGGACAGGCTTTGGCACTATACGCCGATGGGGACCGGTTGTCTTTTGAAAACTGCCGGTTCCTTGGAAACCAGGATACTCTTTTTACAGGCCCTCTTCCTCCAAAGGAAATCGAGCCTAATGGTTTTATCGGACCAAAGCAGCATTCCCCCCGGATCAATGGCCGGCACTATTATAAAAACTGTTACATAGAGGGGGATATTGACTTTATTTTCGGCAGTGCCACAGCTTATTTTGAAGACTGCACCTTTTTTTCCAAATACACGGGAATGGAAATCAGCAGCTATGTGACTGCCGCTTCCACTCCAAAAGGGCAGGAATACGGCTACGTCTTGGCAAACTGCCGCTTTGAAAGCAACTGCCCCGCCGACAACGCTTATCTGGGGCGTCCATGGAGAGAGTATGGGAAAACCGTGCTGCTAAACTGCTTCATGGATGATCATATCTGCAAGGAAGGATGGCATGACTGGAACAAGGAAGCTGCCCATAAACATACCTTTTATGGCGAATTCGGCAGCTACGGCCCTGGTGCCGTAATGGAAAAGCGGCCGGACTGGATTCACCGGCTGACAGAAGCTGATCTTAAAAAATTCACAAAAGAAGCAGTGCTGTCCGGTCCTGACGGCTGGAATCCGTAAAATAAAAACGGGATCCAATCCCTTGCGCAAAGGATCGGATCCCGTTTTCTAATCAGTTTTCTTTGATTTTAACAATCACTTTTTTAATCATAGCCGGTTCACCTGCAGCTGCCTTTGGCTTATGACCATCCCAAGGATTGAAAATCATATATTCTCCAGCCTTTACCACTACCTTTAAGCCTGGATTTTCATTGTCGTAAAATACAACATCTTTTTCATCGTTATAAGGTACCTTTTCTGTCAGTTCATCGATCCGTGCATATGTCATGGTTTCTGAACCGGATATCATATATTGGATATCTGTGTAATTATGGTGAGCTTCGTACTTGGCTTCCTCCCAGGGAACCGTTGTATACTCTGTTACATTAGCAAAAACATTCTTGCCGTCAATTTCATATTTGCCTGGCGCCAGGCTCTCTAAATCAGTATTCTTAAGAAAATCAACTGCCTTTTCGTATCTTCCGTCCACTCCAAGGCTTCTGTAAAAATCAAGGTTTTTTGCTGAGTCAAAAATCATAATCATACTCTCCTTTTATGTATCGTATAGTTTGGCCGCAGATCCCAAGGGCACCTGCCATGCACATATAGTATACACCTAAAGCAGAATATTCTACAATGTTTTTATTTAAAAAATTCATGGTTGCCATGCTGGAACAAATAGGTCAGATGGGAATCAAACCAGCTTATAGCACCTCTCCTGGAGCCTCCCCGATTCATAAAATACAGGGCTCCGTTGGAATAATCCTCTCCTGCCAGCGCACGGTCCACACACTGTTTCGTATCATCTGTCACTTTGACAGAATTAATACTGCCGTTTGATACCGGTGAAAACTGGGAGGGTTCATAGACGACTCCTTTCACCGTGTCGGGAAATTCTCCGCTCTTTACCCGGTTTATAATCACATTGGCCACTAGTATCTTTCCCTTGTCGTCGCAGACTCCGGCTTCCGCCTGCACAATCCGCAGCAAGACCTGATAATCGTCTGAAGACACCGATGAGGCATGGAGGGCCTTTTCTTCCTCTGCCTTCCGGGCTGCCTCTTCCGCCGCTTTTCTTGCTTCTTCCGCCTTCTTGGCAGCTTCCTCTGCCTGCCGTTTTGCCTCTTCTTCCAAAGCGATCCTGACATTGATTCGCTCAATCTCTGCCCTGGACTCTTCTTCCTGTACCTGTTTTTGAACTACCTCTTTTTCCAGTAGATTACCGGCAAGCTGCTGTGCCTGCATCCTGGCTTCCGTAAGTTTTATTTGAGCCTTTTCCTGGGCAACGGTTTCTTCTTTCACTTCTTCTTTATCCTGAGATTCTTCCGATTTCGGCGTTTCTGCAAATGCCGTTAAAGCATTTCTTCCGCCGCTTCCAAATCCTGCTGAGGTAAACGCCACAACAGTAATAATTGCCGCACCCGCCATAAAAACTGCGGAAGAACGATACATCCGCTTTGTGACCTTAAAGGTCATCCCTCTGAAGAATTGACAAATCTGCTGAAGGATAGAGCGCAGTGTAAGCATATATACACCTCTTTCTCTTATATCACTTGCCTGGGCTGGTTACATTTCACAGCCGTTTCCTGGTGACGTCCGTAATTATAGAAGAAGCCAGATAAAAAAGTCAATGCCCATTTAACATTTTTGTGATATTTTAATCTCTAAATTTTCAACTCCTTTTTTATTTTGTATATAATTCACTATCAAATCATGATTTTTTCCGCATTTTTTATGCTATTCCTATATTAACATTTTACAATAGTGTTACATTTATGTTAATTATTCAACATCGCCTGGTTGGCTCGTCCCCCATGTTTTCTGTTTTATGTAAACTAATATTGTGTTATAGGAGCAAATTCACCCTTTATATAATTAACGAGGGTCTGGGGAGAGATGACGATTTGCTGCCCTCTTAAGCCTCCGCTTACGACAATTTCCTCATAAGAGCGGGCAGATTCTTCAATAAACGTAAGAAATTGTTTTTTCATGCCGATAGGTGAACAGCCTCCCCGGATGTATCCGGTGATTCCCTGTAAATCCTTCATTGGAACCATCTCCACCTTCTTATCTCCGGCAGCTTTCGCCACTTTTTTTAAATCCAGTTCCCCATCAACTGGAATGCAGCAGACCAGATATCCCATTTTCTCTCCTTTTAATACAAGAGTTTTATATACGCTACCATGATCCGCCCCCATCATATCCGCTGCGTGGCTGCCGGATAAATCCTGCTCGTCCACTTCATATTCTCTGGTGGTATATTGAATCTTTGCCTTGTCAAGCATTCGCATTGCATTTGTCTTTACCATATAAATCAACTCCTTGAATTTTTTCTTATTATAATACGCATTTCTGCTATTGGCAATGCCGGGAATTCAAATACCCTGCAGCAAGCTGCAGGGTATTTGGCCCGCGGGCAGTCGTCAAAGTCAAACAAGCTTTAACTTGGCTCGTTGCCACCGCGAGAATAAAAGGTCCGTAACTGCCGGATACAATTCCTGACAATTACGGACTTATTTACCATGGAAAAACCATCTATTTCTTCTTATTAATATAGGGGAATAACCCACCCGCTGAAATGATCTCCTGCATAAAGGGAGGAAATGCCTGTCCCTCAAAGGATTCGCCTGTAGTCTTGTTGGTAATGATGCCGCTGTCAAAATCCACCGCAACCTCATCTCCTGCCTGAATGGCCCTGGCAGCTTCCGGACATTCTATAATAGGAAGACCGATATTAATGGCATTCCGGTAGAAAATCCTGGCAAAGGTCTCGGCAATGACGCAGCTTATCCCGGCGCACTTGATTACCAGAGGGGCGTGCTCTCTGGAAGAGCCGCATCCAAAATTTTTATTTGCGACAATTATGTCCCCTTTTTTTACATTGGTTACAAAATCCTTGTCAATATCTTCCATGCAGTGCTTTGCCAGCTCATTCCCATCTGTGATATTCAAATATCTTGCCGGAATGATAACATCCGTATCCACATTATCTCCGTATTTAAAAACAGATCCACATGCCTTCATATTTTACAACCTCCTATAATCCCAGTTCATCCGGCGCAGATATATGGCCGGTAATCGCGCTTGCAGCAGCCACTGCAGGATTGGCCAGATACACCTCAGAGTCCACATGACCCATCCGTCCCACAAAATTACGGTTGGTGGTGGAGATACAGCGCTCTCCTGCCGCCAGGATTCCCATATAGCCGCCAAGACAGNNCGCCAAGACAGGGACCGCAGGTTGGGGTGCTTACCACAGCTCCGGCTTCAATAAAGATTTCTAAAAGTCCTTCTCTCATAGACTGCAAATAGATTTCCTGGGTGGCAGGGATCACGATGCAGCGCACATTTTTTGCCACTTTATGTCCTTTCATGACAGCTGCTGCGATTCGCATATCATCAAGCCTGCCATTGGTACAGGAGCCGATCACCGACTGATCCACCTTGATCTCGCCAAAGGAGCCCATGGTTCTGGTATTTTCAGGAAGGTGAGGGAAGGAAATTGTTGGCTTTAATTCGGATAAGTCAATGGTATAAACTTCCTCATACTCTGCATCCTCATCTGCCTCATAAATTTTGTAATCGCGCTTTGAGTGGTCCTTTATGTATTGGATGGCAAGGTCATCCACCGGGAAAATACCGTTCTTTCCGCCGGCTTCAATGGCCATGTTACAAATGGTAAAACGGTATTCCATGGATAAATTCCTGATGCCTTCTCCCGAAATTTCCATGGACTTATATAAAGCTCCGTCCACACCGATCATGCCTATAATATGCAAAATAACATCCTTGCCGCTGACCCATTTGGAGGGTTTCCCCACCAGTTCAAACTTTATTGCGGTCGGCACTTTGAACCAGGCTTTTCCAGTTACCATGCCTGCCGCCATATCCGTGCTGCCCACACCGGTGGAAAAAGCTCCCAGTGCTCCATAGGTGCATGTATGGGAATCCGCTCCAATCACTGCATCTCCTGCAACCACCAGCCCCTTTTCTGGAAGAAGGGCATGTTCGATTCCCATCTGCCCTACATCGAAATAATTGGAAATTTCGTGTTTGCTGGCAAAATCACGGCAGCATTTACAGTTTTCTGCGGATTTGATATCCTTATTAGGAATAAAATGGTCCATAACCAGGGCAATCTTATCTTTATGAAAGATTGTTTCCTTATTAAATTTCTCCATTTCCTTAATGGCAACCGGAGATGTAATATCATTCCCCAATACAAGATCCAGCTCTGCTTCAATCAGCTGTCCTGCCTTTACCTCGGATAGCCCTGCATGGGCTGCCAATATTTTCTGGGTCATCGTCATTCCCATCGACTGCGTCCTCCTGTTAATTGATCACATATCTTTTTCTTGCTTTACATTCTAACATACTTATTGATATAATAGAAATACATAATATGAATATTTAATATAATAGTTAGTTATAAGATAGAAAGAAAAATGAGAGGAAACCTTAACATGGATCATAACCTTTCCCAGTATAAGATATTTTATGAAGTTGCCAAAGCCGGAAATATCTCAAAGGCTGCCAAAGAGCTTTACATCAGCCAGCCTGCCATCAGCAAATCCATCAGCAAGCTGGAAGACAGCTTANNGGTAGCTTTATTTACGAGAAATTCCAGAGGCGTCCAGCTTACTGATGAAGGAAAGCTTCTATATAATCATACAAAAGCGGCCTTTGAAGAATTAAACCGCGGAGAACTGGAGTTAAAGCGGGTGAAGGATTTTAATATCGGACACTTAAGAATCGGTGTCAGCAATACTCTTTGTAAATATATCCTTCTTCCTTATTTAAAGGGATTCATTGAGAAGTATCCTCATATTAAAATTTCCATTGAAAGCCAGTCCACTTCCCATACGATCACCATGCTGGAACAGCAGCGGATTGATCTGGGTCTGATCGCAGAACCTACCAACCGGCGCCCCCTTTTGTTTCAACCGGTTATGGACATCCATGACATTTTTGTGGCTACAAAATCTTATCTGGATAACCTGTATTTGCGGGAAGGGCCTGATGCAGACCTTTTCCAGACGGGAAATATTCTTCTTTTGGATAAGAACAATATGACCAGAAAGTACATTGATGAATATCTGAATGAAAATCAGATTGTGCCAAATCAGCTTTTGGAGGTCACCACCATGGACATACTGATCGAATTTGCTAAAATCGGACTGGGAATCGGTTGTGTGATCAAGGAATTTGTCCAGGAAGAACTGGACCGGGGAGATTTGATCCAGATTCCCATGGAATCGGCGATCAGTAAGAGAACTGTTGGGTTCTCCTATAATCCCAACGGATTATCCACGGCTATGGAGAACTTTTTTGATGCCATGAGAGGGGCCGGGATCCATACTTAAATTAAGAAAAGCCTGGAAAAAGACTTATTTTTCCGGGCTTTTCTATTTTACAGGCCGCTGCCTGCAGTTATAAAGTTTAGTTATCAATCAGCTTTCCGCCGTCGTTCCAGCTGTAAAGCTTGCGAAGCTCGCTGCCTACCTTTTCTAACTGGTGGGAAGCCTCTTTCTTTCTAACAGCATTAAAGTGAGCACAGCCTACCTGGTTCTCAAGCAGCCAGTCCTTTGCAAAGTTTCCATTCTGAATATCTGCAAGAACCTGCTTCATTGCCTTCTTGGTCTCATCGGTAATGATCTTTGGTCCTGTAATGTAGTCACCATATTCGGCTGTATTGGAAACAGAATATCTCATGCCTGCAAAGCCGCTTTCAAAAATCAGGTCTACAATCAGCTTCATCTCGTGGATACATTCAAAATAAGCATTCTCAGGAGCATATCCTGCTTCTACCAAAGTTTCAAAACCAGCCTTCATCAGTGCGCATACGCCACCGCACAATACGGCTTGTTCACCAAAAAAGTCAATTTCTGTCTCATCCTTAAAAGTTGTCTCCACTANNTGTCTCATCCTTAAAGGTTGTCTCCAGTACGCCCGCTCTAGCGCCGCCCAGAGCCAATGCATAAGCCAGGGCCCTGTCCTTTGCCTTGCCTGTGTAATCCTGATGAACAGCTACCAGACATGGAGTTCCTCTGCCTACCAGATATTCATTTCTTACGGTATGGCCGGGAGCCTTTGGTGCGATCATGGTAACATCAACATTCTTCGGAGGAACGATCTGTCCAAAATGAACGGCAAAGCCATGGGCAAACATCAGCATGTCCCCATCCTTTAAATTAGGCTCTACAGATTCTTTGTACATAGCAGACTGCTTCTCATCGTTGATTAAGATCATGATGATGTCGGCCTTTTTTGCAGCATCTGCTGCTGTATAAACGGATAATCCCTGTGCCTCTGCCTTTGCCCAGGAACTGCTTCCTTCATAAAGTCCTACAATGACATCGCATCCTGATTCCTTTAAATTAAGCGCATGGGCATGGCCCTGGCTGCCGTATCCAATCACTGCAATGGTTTTACCCTCCAATAAGGATAAATTGCAATCTTCCTGATAGTAAATCTTTGCCATCTTTTATTTCCTCCTCATATACTGACTATTGATATATTTTGTTAAAGGAACCATGCCGACGGCTCACTGTCCGCCTCCCACAATACCTCTAGCTTACAATTCCATACTGCCTAGGGCAGATAGCGAATGTCGTCAGAGCCTCTGGAAAGCCCTGTGAGACCGGTTCTCGCAAGCTCTAAAATTTCGTAATCTTCAAGCAGGTTAAGAACTGCATCAAGCTTGGACTGATCTCCTGTCAGCATGACGGTTACGGAATCCCTGCCAACATCCACAATGGTGGCTCTGAAAATATCGGCTATGGCACAGATCGCCTGACGCTCGCTGGCATTGGCATGTACCTTGACCAGAATAAGTTCCCTGTAAACAGATTGGCCTGGCTTTAATTCTTTGATATCCCTCACATCTTCCAGCTTTCTCAGCTGCTTTTCAATCTGGTCTAATATCTCCGGTTCGCCTGTGGACACCACTGTCATTCTGGAATATCTCTCATCCGCAGTCACACCCACCGTAAGGCTTTCGATATTATAGCCACGGCGGCTGAACAGTCCGGCCACACGGCTCAATACACCGGAGGTGTTATCAACCAACAATGATAATACGATTCTTTCCATCCTTATTCCCGCCTTTTTGTATAGTAATTTAAATGATAGCAATCCAGCATCTTTTTGTCAACTAAATAATAGGAATGTGTATTATAATTTAAAGTTATACCTAAAAAAACAGTTAGACGAAGAGCTGCGTCTTTCCACACGCAGCCCTCTTTTCTTCCAAATACTATTTTATATATATAATAGCTTTTTCTTTCCTCGGCTTAGCCTGTGGGTATTCCATATTCCCATACCCCAGAATGCAATGACCGATCCCTTCATAATCGCCCTCGATACCCCATTCCTTTAAAAGCTCTTTTCCTTCTTCGCTGTTAAATACTTCCTTTGCCCGGTGAACCCAGCAGGAATCAACTCCAACTGCATGAGCCCCATTCATCAGATTCCCCATAACCAAAGACCCATCATAAAGATAGGTAGATACTGTCCGGTCCGCAAGCACCACAATGACCGTAGGAGCCCCATAAAATGGGTCAATGTCCGATCCTATGACCTCTGCATTCAGTCTGGACAGCTTATCACGGACCTCCTGCTTCTGCACGGTCACCATGATCACAGGCTGACGGTTCATCGCCGAAGGGGCAAAGCTTCCTGCTTCCAAAATGGCATGAAGCTCTTCCTTTGTTATTTGTTTTGAGGAGTAGCTTCGCACGCTTCTCCTCTCTGTGAGATGCTTAATGGTTTCATTCATTTTCCTTTCCCTCCTGTCAAACATAAAATCTTCTTATATTATATCACAGGCCGGAAAACCTACAAGCACTCCGGGTCATTTTTTTGGTTCTCAGTTTCAGGCAATGGATTTACGTGTACCATGCAGTGCTTTACATCTGGAAAATTCTTCTCAATGGATAAATGTACGTTCTCCGCGATTTCATGAGATTCCACAAGAACCAGATTCCCCTTAGCGGCGATCTCAATGTCCCCATACACCTTGGCCCCGAACATCCTGGTTTTGATATCATCAATCTGCTTCACTCCCATTACCGTCATGGCGGAATCCATCATTTTCTGGACGGTTTCATCATCGCAGGCTTTATCCACCATCTTATCCAGTGCATCACGAAATACATCAACTGCTGCCTTTCCGATAAAAATACAGATCACTACACTGGCTACCGGGTCCAGAATCGGATAGCCAAGCCTTGCTCCGGCAATGCCGATCATGGCCCCTACAGAAGACAGCGCATCAGAACGATGATGCCAGGCATCTGCCATAACTGCCCCTGAATGTATCTTTTTTGCTGCCGCTTTTGTANNTACCAGTACATCCACTCCTTTACAACAATGGACAAAACTGCAGCGAACAATGCCAGCAGTCCAGGAACGACCGCTCCTTCCCCGTTTCCTGCCACGATCTTTTGGACTCCGCTTATGCCAATTACTATTCCTGTAGCCATAAGCATGGCTGACAGGATAATAGCAGCCACGCATTCCATGCGGTCATGACCGTAAGGATGCTCCTTATCTGACCTTCTACCGGCTATGTTTACTCCTACCATGACAATAACCGTGCTTAATACATCGGATGCCGAATGTACCGCATCGGAAATCATGGCTCCGGAATGAGCCAGAATCCCTGCCGCCAGCTTAAATATTGAAAGGAGCAGATTGATCACAATGGTGATCAATGATACGTGCATGGCAATGCCTCTGGAGTCCCTTTCCTTTTTCCTTTTTTTAATCCGTTCCATAGCTAGTTACCTCCCATTGAATAAGATAGCCCATGGTACCTGCGGCAAGTTTCCAATCTATGTATTTACATATTTTGTGATACAAAAAATGCACCTATGGAACATTCGAGTAAACTACTGTCCCACAGATGCAATGAAGTTATCCATTGTTAATATTCCTTTTAGGGTTTCATCCATCAGGCCTCTCTTATATTATATGTAACCCATGGCTCATAATGTTACGGATTTCCCGGATAATCAATAATATAATATTCATAGGCATTTACTACCCTTGTGCCGCCATACTGGTCTTCCCTCTTAAAGCTCTTTCCATAATTGGCATGGACATGTCCATGAAGAAAATAACTGGGTGAATACTTGTCCATCAGTGCCTTACAACAGGTAAATCCCTGATGAGGAAGATCCGGCAAGTCGTTGAGCTGAAATGCCGGAGCATGGGTTACAAGAATATCAAAACCCTTGTTCTTCTTAAGCTTCCACCACATCTTTTTGATTCTCCGCTCCATTCCCCGTTCTGTGTACTGGTTTGGCGAACCTGGAATGTACTGCATGGAACCGCCCAGACCCATGATCCGGATTCCCTGGTAAATAATAATATCATCTTCAATGCAGGTACATCCCTCAGGTGGACACTCCTCATACCTTCCATCGTGATTTCCCCGGACATAAAAGACCGGGGCATGGGAAAATGTTGCAAAAAATGTGAGGTAATTTGCTCTTAAATCACCGCAGGAAATAATTAAATCAATATCCTGTAATTTTTCCGGTGAATAGTATTCATAAAGTGATTTTGACTCATGGTCAGACAGTACCAGGATTTTCACGCTGTTCCTCCATATCCGTGTTCTCGTATATTGTCTGTCCCTGGAGACGTACCAGAGACCGAGCCTCTTCCGTAAGCTCATCAAATGCCGGAATCTGTCCCACCACATTTTCTGTCAGCCAGTTCATGGTGGTTATATCCTCCGGAGTAAGACTTTCGTTTTCCCCGCACTGGATTTGTCCGTCCTGAGAATAAATGGTTCCCTCAAAAGGCTGAAAGCTTCCAGCCCTTATGGAATTCCTTAAAANNTTTCTCTTTTTCCAGTTCTGCATGGGCATCACGGTTCTTTACCCGTGACCATTCTAAGTACACCTTTGCATATGGATTGATCATCCTGGCTCCTAAGGCAAATGCATTGATGTTGGCAATGGTACCGTAGATGGGATAATCAGCGATATATCCGATCTTCTCATTCCGGGACATGGACGCCGCCAAAGCTCCCATAAGGAATTTCGATTCATACATCCTCCCAAAATAGGTGCAAATGGAAGAATAAGACATATTAACGGAACAGTTGAAAACCTTTACCTCCGGATGATCAATTGCGGCTTTCACACTTAGATTGATCATCTGGGAAGCCGTAGTAAATATTACGTTGCACCGGGCTGCAATGGCCAGCTCAATGGCACTGGCGATCTCCGGCTCAGAATCTGCGTTAAAAAATGCCACCGTTTGTATGGCGCCGTTAAATGCCTGCTCCAGATGCATCCTGCCCAGCTCGTGTCCATAAGCCCAACTTGAATTTTCTGCTGTTTTCGCATGGATAAATGCTATTTTTAACATCTGCGGTTCAATGGTCTGGAACGGGCGCAGCCAGTTGATGAGCTTAAGGGGATTATTATCCGATGTTTCCGCGATTTCTTCCGGCCGTTCAACCAAAGCGATCTTATTGCCTCTGGAGGAAAGGAGGAGTTCATCCTTTATCCTGACAAGGTCTTTTTTTATCTGCCCCTCGATCCGGTCATTCACCGTTCGATATCCGAACAGCTCCACGTAAACAAGAAACGCATCCGAACATGTCATATCATAATCATCGCCGCCAAAGGCATGGAATGCTTTGGAAAAGCGGTCATAGGCGGACTTGAAGATGATCCTGTCATCCTCGCTCCAAAGTTCTCCCGGATTCTTATTCATGGCCTTTATCAGCTTGTCATAGCTGCCTTCCTTGCTGAACCAGACGTCGCAGTTAAAGGAGACCTGGTAAAAATCCAGGAATTCATAATAAAGCCTGTTATCTAAATCATCGGTCCTTTTTGGAATCAGGCGGGTGACGGAAGCAGAGATGCTGAAAGCACCTACATATTTTAAAACACTGACCCTTTTATTGCCCTCCTGGACGTAATACTGGTTCATAAATTCATAGGCTTCGATAGGATCATGGATCCCCTCTTCAATCTGGTGGTCATATAAATATGCCCATTTCGCTCCAAATTCCGATTTTTCCGATAAAAGGGGCATGAAATTACTTGCAAAGGCGCTGGTACGCCCCTCCGTTTTCGTGCCTACNNTTTTCCCTCCAACATTTTCTAAGGTTATTTTAGCATTAAAACAGCTTTCTGTACAGATTATTCGGGATGCCTAAATAGTAACTCAGTTAAAGATTTCTTACCTTAAAGTCTCTTTCCAGTTCTCTCTTCTGATCCTTTTTAGCAATGTCATCTCTTTTATCATATAGCTTTTTACCTCTGGCAAGGCCGATCTCCACCTTCACCAGGCTGCCTTTAAAATATACCTGCAGAGGGACCAGGGTATATCCCTTCTGGGCGATCTTTGCATCCAGCTTTCCGATCTCGGTCCTGTGAAGCAGCAGCTTTCTGACCCTCAGCGGATCCTTGTTAAAGATATTCCCTTTTTCATAAGGGCTGATATTCATGCCACAAACGTAAACCTCTCCTTTATCGATTCTGACAAAGGATTCCTTGACACTGCATTTGCCCATGCGGATGGATTTTACTTCTGTTCCGGCAAGTTCGATGCCAGCCTCGTATTTTTCATCAATAAAATAATCGTGATATGCCTTTTTGTTATTGGCAATCAGTTTGAAACTCTCTTTCCCCATTTTCATTCCTCCTGTTATTCCTCATCAAGACTCTTCGCCGGAATAAAGTCGATGGTACGCAAAAGCTTATCCGTACCTAATACCATGACCCTGACAGGCTGACCTAGTTTATAGGTTTTCCTAGTCATTTCACCTACCAGTTCATAGNNGGCCCTCCACGGTGTTGGAAAGCTCCACATAAAGCCCCCAGTTTGTCACACCGGATATCACTCCGTCAAATTCTTCCCCAATGTGTCTAGACATATATTCGCACTTTTTAAGCTTAATTGTCTCCCGTTCCGCTTCATCAGCTCTCCGCTCCATGGCAGAGGACTGGACGGACACCTGCTGAAGGATCTTATCATAATGGCTGATCCTCTTATTCGCTAAGCCTGACCTTAAATTCTCCTTAATGATGCGGTGGATCTGTAAGTCCGGATACCATCTGATTGGAGAGGTAAAGTGAGTGTAATATTTAGCCGCCAGACCAAAGTGCCCGGTATTAGCAACCGTATATTTGGCCTGCTTCATGGAACGCAGGGCCAGACGGCTGATTAAGGCTTCCTCCGGCGTATCTTCCGCATTGGCAAGCAGTTTCTGGACTTCCTTCGGATAAACCTCACCATTGTGGAAACGGATGGAATATCCGAAATTGTTAATCAAAGTCGCAAGGCTCTTCATCTTTTCCGGATCCGGGTTATCATGGGTCCGGTAAAGGAAGGGAATCTCCTGCCAGAAATAATCCTCCGCAACCGTCTCATTTGCCATCAGCATAAAATCTTCGATGATTTTGGTTGCCGCATTTCTCTCATAGGGTTTGATTTCCAGAGGCTTTCCCCGTTCATCAAGAATCACCTTTGTTTCCGGGAAATCAAAATCAATGGAGCCCCTCTTCTTTCTCTTTTCCCGCAGAATATCAGCCAGCTCCTTCATTTGTTCAAACATGGAAACAAAAGCTTCGTATTCCTTCATAACCGCTTCATCCCGGTCGGTTATAATGGCGTTGACCGCCGTATAAGTCATTCTCCGGTCCACGTTTATGATAGTTTCCGCTATCCGGTGTCCCATTACATTGCCGTTTTCATCAATGTCCATATTGCAGCTTAAAGCCAGCCGGTCCTCTCCCTGGTTTAAGGAACAGATTCCATTTGACAGCTTATGGGGCAGCATGGGGATTACCCGGTCCACAAGATAAACGCTGGTCCCCCGTCTTAAAGCTTCCTCATCCAATGGGCTGTTTTCTGTTACGTAATTTGTAACATCAGCGATGTGANNATATGGTAATGGCATCGTCAAGATCCTTCGCATCTTCTCCATCAATGGTAACTGTCTGTAAATCTCTTAAATCCAGACGGCCCTGCATATCTTTGCCGGTAACCGCATCCGGTACTGCTTCCACCTGTTTCAACACGCTGTCCGGAAATTCCTCCGGCAGCCCGTATGCTCTTACAATTGAAAGAATATCCGTGCCAGGATCATTGACGTGGCCAATGATTTCCGTTATGATCCCTTCCGGTTTTCGTTCCGGACCGCCGAAATCCGTAACCTGAACCACTACCTTGTGACCGGTCACGGCTCCCATGTCCTTGCCCTGGGGAATGAACACATCCTTTGAAATCTTCTGGTTGTCCGGAATGACGAAACCAAAATTCTTATTTTTCTGGTAATACCCTATGATCTGCTCATTTGCATGGACCAGCACCTTGATCACATGGCCCTCAGCTCTTTTTCCGTTTCCCGGCTTTGATTCGGCAGATATCAACACGGTATCACCGTGAAGTGCACCGCCTGTCTTATCTTCCGGAATAAAAATATCCTGATCCAGCCCTTCTACCGCGACAAACCCAAAGCCTTTGGAGTGTCCGGAAAAAACTCCGGCAATGGAGCCGATATCCGGCTTTCCGTATTTTCCTTTTTGTGATATGCCAATTTTTCCTTCTGCCAAAAGTGTATCCAGTACTTCCTTTAAATCTTCCCTCTGCTCCTTTGGAATGTCAAAAAAAATGGCTAATTCCTTTAATTTCATAGACGCATAGGCAGGATCATTAAACAACTGGAGAAGCATGGCTTTCCTTTGCGTTAACTGTTCTTCTGTCATTGTCTTCCTCTCTTAACTATCATTTTTATCTATTTTTCTTTTCAATCTTTCCTATATTATCTGCACTTTACCAGTAGGTATTACGAAACTTCCTCATAATGCGAAAAAAAACACCCTTGTTGCCATATCACAAGAGTGTTTAATCTTTACAGTATATTCAGATTCAGTACCAGCGCCAGAATGAAAAACAGGACTGCACCGTATTTTGTGAATTTCTCCAGTTTTCCTTCCATGGAACGGCCTTTATTTCTGCCCCAGTAAGTATCAGCCATACCGCCGATAGAACCCAGGCCCTGACTCTTTCCTTCCTGTAAAAGGATTATTGCTGATAAAGCAACACATATGATAACAAATATGATTGATAAAATAATCCTGATCACGTTTCCCACCTCCTATAGTCAAACAAAGGATATCATACCATAATTTATCTGAAAATACAATATATTTTTATATTTTTATATTCGACAGTTGATGTACCCCGACATCAGGCCCCTGCCCACGGCCTGTAATCAAATGGATTTTTTTTACAACTTTCGCCTGCGTCTTGGGTATAACCATGTTTCACAAGGAAACTCTCCCAGTTTTTCTGACCTTATTATATAGAAGCTTCTTAATAGTTCACTCACCCTTGATAAGCATTCATCTCTTTTCCCTGCAAGATTTATCATAAAATGATTTTTTCGTATCTACCCTTGTTATATCTTTATTATTCTTCATCCTTAGACCTCACGCTCCAGGTATGTTTTTCCATTTTCCCATATTCAGGCGCTTCCGGAAAATTGCTTCTACCTCTTGCTTTAATAAGGAATTTTTCAATAGCAAAAATATTCTTATATAAGGCGCAAAAAATATACAGGTACCTTATAAAAATTTTCTTGACATTTTCATCAGGTACCATTACAATGTATTTAAGGTACCTGATAAACTTTCAACTTTAGGAGGTTTTTATTATGATGGAAGATAACTTCACAGAACTTTACGAAAAATTCTCAAAGCTGCAATGGCTCTTGCAGCGTCACCATTTACAGAAACATGCAGAACATGGCCCCATGGCTGATCCAACCCGTGGGCAAGGCAGGGTTTTGGCTATGCTCAAAATGCAATCTGAAATCAGCACAAAAGACCTGTCTTATCTGCTGGGCATTCGGATACAATCCCTTAACGAGCTTCTTAACAAACTGGAGAAAAGCGGTTATATCACCCGTACCCCTTCGGAAGCTGACAGACGAGTCATGCTGGTGCAGCTCACGGAAAAAGGAAAGGATGAGCAGCAGCCCCGCCCGGATTTTGGAGATATTTTCAATTGTCTCAGTGAGGAGGAACAAACCGTCTTCGGTGAGTATCTAGACCGCGTCATTGTGGCACTTGAAGCCCAGCTTGGGGATGATGAAGACGACGAAAGGTTCGAATGGATGCGCTCTGCCCGTGAAAGAATGGGAAATGAAAGGTTTGAAATGATGTTTATGCGCGGCGGCAGGCATCCTTTTGACCGCAGAGAAGACTTTCATGGCTGGCCAGACAGAAGACCGGGAGATGCGCCCGGCGCCGGACATTTTGAACCGGGCCACAATGATCCAAGGTTCAACGGACACGGTTCCAATTACTTTGGCAGACGGGGTGACGGCAGACATACGCCTCCGCAGCCCAAAGCTCCTCACGATGACGAAGAATAAGTAACGATATCCTACAAATAACAGCATTGGCGCTGTCTTTCTGAAAGCCGATTGGCAGCGCCTTTATTTTTTTGCGCCTTTTTTCAGGCAGAAAGGAACTATTATGTCTTTTATTATACTTTTTATTTATGGAATTAACCATCTCATCCGCACCATTTTGGGTCAAAAAGGGGGGACTGCCAATGCTTAGGATTTTGAAACGGCTGCCCCCGGTAAAAACTGCGCTGGCAATTGTGTTCCTGCTNNATCTGGCGGCAAGGCGGTCTTATGCTGATCTTTACCGGATGCAGTCTGGCCGCGGCACTGCTTAACATGTACATTGCCGGAAATATCGCCTTTAAGATAGGTAAGGAATTAAGGAATGAGATTTTTACAAAAGTCCTTAGTTTTTCCAAAACCGAATATGACAAATTCGGCATTTCGGCACTCATCACCCGCAATACCAACGATGTTACGCAGGTGCAAAATGTATTGGAGATGTTCCTTAAATTTCTGATTCTCTCCCCTCTCTATCTTATAGGCGGCATCTATCTCACATGGCGGTTAAGCCCCGGACTGGCGATCCCGTTTATGGTCGTCATTCCCTTTATGGCAGCTGCAGCAGTGGTCATCCGCCGCTTTGNNCTGTACGGCAAAATGCAGAAACTGCTGGATAAACTGAATCTGCTGTTCCGGGAGGGCTTGACCGGAGTCCGTGTGATCCGCGCTTTTGCCAAGGAAGATGAGGATTACGAGAAGTATGAAGAAATCAATCGGGCTTATACCCAAACCTCTGTCACGGCAGGCACCATCATGAGTATTTTTGTACCTCTAATCACACTAATCCTGAATATGGCTACCCTAGGTATCCTATGGATCGGCGGAAATCGTGCTGTCTCCGGAAATTTAGAGGTGGGGGCAATCATAGCAGCCATTAACTATTCGATGCAAATCCTGTTAGGTTTTGGATTGTTGACCAATGTCATCCTCACCCTTCCCCGCGGCCAGGTATCAGCAAAGCGCGTTTATGAGATTCTGGATACCCCTTTGAGCATTATGGATGCCCCTGAATCACAAACGGCGGCTGACAACTCCACCCTTTCCTTTGAGCAGGTAAGCTTCCGTTATGGGGGCGCGGCGGAAAAGACCCTTTGCGATATCAGCTTTACAGTGAACAAAGGGCAGACCCTGGCCATCATCGGCGGTACCGGCGATGGAAAAACTTCACTTCTCTCATTGATTCCTCGTCTGTATGATGTGGAAGAAGGCAGCGTTAAAATCAACGGCATTGACGTACGTAACATGGCCCAGGCCGATTTACGCAAGCTGGTCAGCTCCACTCCTCAAAAATCTTCACTGATGATGGGTACTATCCGCAGCAATATGCATCTCGCCAAGCCCAACGCAACAGATGAAGAGATTTGGTCAGCGCTAGAGGATGCTTGCGCCGCTGAATTTGTTAAAAAATTACCAGACGGTCTTGACAGCCAGGTGGAAAAAGGCGGCGGCAATTTTTCCGGGGGACAGCGGCAGCGGCTCTGCATTGCCCGGACCTTGCTTAAGAACGCGGCAATCTATTTGTTTGATGATTCCCTCTCTGCCCTGGACTTCAAAACCGATGCTGCCGTGCGGGCAGCCATGAAAATACGGCTTAAAAACAACATTGGAATCGTTGTTACCCAACGGATAAGCAGTGCACGGAATGCGGATATCATCGCAGTTCTGGATAAAGGAAAGCTGGTGGGTCTTGGCACTCATGACGAGCTTGTAAAAGACAGTCTGATCTATCAGGAAATTATACGATCCCAGGGATATAAGGAGGAAGCGGCATGAGCATGGAAATGAATATAAAAGGCAAAGGCCCGGCAGGAAGAAACTTGGTCGTCAATACCACCGGTCCCAAATCCTTATGGAAGTCCATAGTCCGGTTGTTAGGTTATATGAAAAAAAGTGGACTTCTGATCACTGTTACTCTAATTGTGGCTATTGCCGGTACAGTGATGCAGGTCATTACACCTAAAATATTGGGCGGAGCCACTACGATAATATTTGAAGGCATCAAAACAGGCATTGGCATTGACTTTAACGCGCTGCTTACGGTACTTGCCGCGGTAGGCGCCCTGTACCTTGGCGTATTTCTGGCTTCCTTTTTGCAGGAACGCCTGATGACTGTGGTTTCCTTAAAAACCACAGAAACCCTGCGAAACGCCGTCAAGGCTAGATTAAACCAGGTTCCCATATCTTATTTTGACAAACATTCCACAGGAGATTTAATGTCCGTGGCTGTCAACGATATTGATAATGTAGCTTCTAATTTACAGCAAAGCCTGACGCAGCTTATTTCCAGTGTGATCCTGGCTATTGGAACGCTTGCTATTATGCTGACCATCAGCCCGACACTCACCTTAATGGCCTGCGTGATGATTCCGGCCAGCATATTGATTACAAAAGCATTCACCCCAATTGCACAAAAAAACAACAAGAAATATGTAAAGAGCATGGGTGAGCTCAATGGTACAATTGAAGAAACCTATGAGAACTTCACGGTGATTAAAACCTTTGGCAGCGAGCAATCTGTGCTGGACAAATTCCGTAAATCCAATTCTGATCTGTGTGAATCGGGCTGGAAAGCAAAGTTTTTCGGTCAAAGTATGATGCATTTTATGATGTTGGTCCAAAACGGCATTTATGTGCTCACTGCCGCATTTGGCGCCTTCCGGGTTATGGGCGGAAGCTTGATTCTGGGAGACTTACAGGCGTTTTTGCAGTATTCCGGGCAATTCACCTCCCCCATCTCCCATCTCTCAATGGTTTGGTCGAATCTGCTGTCAGCTATGGCATCGGCGGAAAGGGTCTTTGCCCTGCTGGATGCGGAAAAAATGGAGGAATATGACGGGCCCCTTGCCTATGAGCAGGATCCGGCCAAGATCGTTTTTGACAGTGTGCGCTTTGGATACACCACTACACCTCTTATGACCGATTTCAGCCTGCAGGTAAGGGATGGGCAGATGATTGCCATTGTCGGGCATACAGGGGCCGGAAAAACAACGCTTGTCAATCTACTGGAACGTTTTTATGAAGTACAGGGCGGTTCGATCCGCATTGACGGATCAGACATCCGCAGTTTTGGCTATGACGGGCTGCGCCGCCGTATCGGCATGGTTTTGCAGGATACATGGCTGTTTTCCGGCACGATTTATGACAATATCAAGTACGGGAACGACAACGCTACGGAAGAACAGGTATATGCAGCCGCCAAAGCCGCATTTGCCGATGATTTCATCAGAAAGCTGCCGGAAGGTTATGATACCGTTCTGGGCGAAGGTGCAGACAATATATCACAGGGGCAAAAGCAGCTGATCACCATCGCCCGCGCCTTTGTTGCTGATCCGGAAATTATTATCCTTGATGAAGCCACTTCCAACGTAGACAGCCGCACCGAAATGGTCATACAAAAGGCCATGTGGCGGCTACTCAAAGGCCGTACCAGTTTTGTGGTGGCACACCGCCTGTCAACCATTTATCACGCCGATAACATTGTGGTAATGCAGAATGGTGACATTGTAGAAACAGGTACTCACAAAGAACTGATTTCCAAAGACGGTGTTTATGCAGATATTTATAACAGCCAGTTTTCAGGCAAAACAGCATGAATCATTCAGGCAGCGGATGTAAAAACAACCGCTGCCTTTTTTCTCAAATTAATCATTTCCCTCACTGCAGTCAGGCATATCCGCTCCGAGCCTGCGTTCTACTTCGTTCCAGATAGCGGAAAGCCGATCTTCTGCTTCCTGCTGTGTCTCTCCCCTCGTCCCTGTGTAAATCTTGACCTTTGGTTCTGTACCCGAAGGCCTGATACAGATCCAGCTGTCTTCTTCCAACACGTAATACAGAACATCGGACCTGGGAAGTCCTGTTTGCTCCTTTGCTCCATCCTGAAGCCTGATTTTACTGCCCTCCCTGTAATCTTAAAATTCCACAGTTCCAAATCCTCCGGCAGACACGAACGGCCGGCGCCTCATCTCTTCCATCAGGCCGGAAATTTCCGCTGCTCCCTCCGGTCCCGTTTTCACAATGGTATGGAGGCTTTCCTTATAATAACCGTATTTCCTGTAAAGGTTCTCCATCTGGTCCCATAAGGTTAATCCCTGTTTTCTATAATAAACTGCCGCTTCGCAGAAGGTCATGACAGCACCTATAGCATCCTTATCCCGGGAATTCGTGCCGACGAGGCAGCCATAGCTTTCTTCAAAGCCAAAAAGATACTCATAGGTTCCCTGTTCTTCAAAAAGTCTGATCTGTTCTCCGATGTATTTAAAACCTGTCAATGTCTCGATGAGCATCACCCCGTATTCCCGACAGGCGGCTTTCGCCATCTTTCCGGAAACAATGGTTGTCACTATTGCGCCATTTTCTGGCAGCGTATTCATTTCCTTCCTGCGGCTTAAGAGATATTCGCAGATGATCATACCAGACATATTGCCGGTAAAGGCCATGTATTCTCCGGTTTTTCCATCCTTCACGTACACGCCAAGGCGGTCAGCATCCGGATCTGTAGCCAGTACCAGGTCAGCATCCACCTCCCTTGCCAGCGTAAGTGCCATGGCAAACACCTTCTCATCCTCCGGATTAGGCGATTTGACCGTAGGAAAATCTCCGTCCGGCTGTTCCTGTTTTTCCACAATATATACATTTTCAAATCCAAGCTCTTTTAGAATTCTCCTGACAGGCATGTTTCCCGTTCCATGAAGAGGTGTGTATACGATTTTTAAATCCTGTATGCCTTCTTGTAAAATTTCCGGTTCCTGCATAAGGGCTTTCAGAGCGTTTAGATAGAGGGCGTCCATCTCCTTTCCGATGTATCGGAGCAGTCCCGCGGATTCGGCTTTTTTCCTGCACATGCTCTTAACCCAGGAGAAATCAGTTACAGCCTTTACCTCTTTCAGAATCTCCATATCTCTCGGCCATGTGATCTGGGCTCCATCCTCCCAATAGATCTTATAGCCGTTATATTCCGGCGGGTTATGGCTGGCCGTCACCATGATTCCGGCCATGCAGCCAAGCTTTCTGACAGCAAAAGACAGTTCCGGTGTCGGACGCAGACCATCAAACAGAAACACGCGGATTCCATTGGCGCAGAGGCATAGGGCTGCTTCCATGGCAAACGCACTGGAATTGTGGCGGGAATCATAAGCAATTACCGTTTTTTTCTCACCTTTCTGCTGCTTCAAATAATTGGCTAGCCCTTGGGTAGCTTTTCTCACGGTATAGCAGTTCATCCGGTTTAATCCTGCTCCCATCACGCCTCTTAAACCGCCCGTTCCAAACTCCAGTTCCCGGTAAAACCGGTCTCTGATCTCTTCTTCATCCCTGAGTTCCAAAAGCTCTTTTCTCGTATTCTTATCAAAATATGTATCCCTGCACCATTTATGATATTCGTTCCTGTAATCACTCATCACGTTCCTCTCCCTATCTCATAGATACTCCTGACATACAGCCCCTCCAGTCCGCCGTCAGCCACAAGCACCTTCTTTATGCCGGAATCCATATCAAAATAATTATCGGAAAGAAGCAGATCACCAGCTTTGTTTCCAATCTCAACTCCTTTGGCAAACGCCTTGGCTTTTACAAAGATTTCGTCTCCTTCCACCCACACTTCCAGCTCCGGGTTAAGAAACTCAAAATGTTTGGGCGGCACAAACAGGCTGGAACCGTGGGCAACCAGTGTCTCCTCCTGATACAGATCATAAGACAGATAGCATTCCCTCCCTTCTGTTTCCGAGAAGTCCAGCCATGGGAATTCTTCCACTGATAATGGGGCCGCGGCAGCCTCAAACTCTCCCTGTTTCAGAATATCAGACCGGGAATTTTTAAGGCTCCAGCAGACAGTTCCCTGAAACGGTATTCTGGTTTCGTTGGTCACGCAGAAACGGGCAGCATTTCGGATGGTCCGGTTTTCTTCGTTCACATCCGTCGACCAGGTTAAGGCCCCCGTTTCCTCGCAGGAAAGCAGGACCGGCGCAAAAAAACGTCTGGCAAAATAGTGAAGCGCCTTCCACCTTCCGCCATAATCAATGGAAGACCAGGAGGCAACCGGCCAGCAGTCGTTTAACTGCCAGTAGACACAGCCCATACACCTGCCCCGGTTCCGTCTGAAATGCTCCACTCCATACCGGACCGCCTCTGCCTGAAGAAGCTGCGATACATAGACAAGGTGCGAAAGTGACTCTGGATACCGGTACATCTGGCTCATATACTGAAGAATTTTTCCATTGGCCCCATTGTTTCTCTGATGCTTTTCCATCACATAGGAGAATATGTTTCTGTCTCCCGGTTCTGTAAAGCTTTCTATTGTCTTAATGGAAGGGAACGACTGAAAGCCGAACTCTGAAAGATAGCGGAAATAAAATTTCCGGTATTCTGTGAAAGGCACACCTCCGTGCCATACCTCCCAGTAATGCACGTCCCCGCGGTCCGGATAATTAGGAGCATCAAAATCACCGCCGGACGACGGGCTGGAGGGCCAGTAAAACGTGTCCGGATCATACTCTTTTAAAAGTTCCGGTATAATCCTCTCATTCATGATTAAGTATTCTGTCTTTTGAATGGGCTTTCTGATCCACTGATTGCCGGAGATAAACATCTCCATCTCATTATTTCCGCACCACAGCCCCAGGCAGGCATGATGGCGGATCCGTTTTACATTGTCGCGGATTTCGGCCTTCACGTTATCCTCAAATTCCGATGATAGGGGATAGACGGCGCAGGCAAACATAAAATCCTGCCAGACCATAAGCCCCAGCTCGTCACAAAGGTCGTAAAAAAAGTCATCGGGGTAGTATCCTCCCCCCCATACACGGATGACGTTAAAATTGCATTGGCGGCAATGTTCCAGCAGTTTTTTCGTCCGTTCCCGGCTGATTCTTCCCCTGATACAGTCTTCCGGAATATAATCGGCCCCCATGGCAAAGATCTCCACTCCGTTGACCTCATGGGCAAACCGGCTTCCGTATTCGTCCTTATCCGTGTTCATTCTCATGGTTCTGAGGCCAATTCTTCTGCTCCACGTATCCAGGATTTCATCCCCTGCCTTTAAGACCAACTCCACCAGATAGAGAGGCTGATCCCCATATCCATTGGGCCACCACAGTTTTGGCTGGGGAATTGTCACCGTTTTCGGAGTATCCAGATAGACCGTAAGGGTTCCTTCCGGATCCATAATTCTTACCTCACAGGAATATACTTCTTCGCTGCAAAATGTTTTAACCTCCGGATATAGGGAAAGCACTACACCCTCCTCCCTGTGTGACTGACTGATGTGCACATCGAGGATGGCCGCCTTTTTTGCACCGATAAATGCCACATTCCGGAACAGGCCTGCATCAGGGAGTCTGGGCCCCCAGTCCCATCCGAAAGAACAGTGAGCTTTCCTCAGAAATGGAAATCCCTTCATGGATTCCGGCGCTCCATCATATGGATCTTCCTCATATGCCTTTCTGATAAAGGGAAGCGGCGAGCGGAGCAGAACACGAATTATATTTTCCGCCTTAACCAGTGGCTTTACCGGGTATTGCCAGGCCCGGTGCATGTTATCCGCATGTCCCAGGTAATGCCCGTTCAGCCAGATATCTGCCAGCGTATCGATACCCTCGAACAGAAGCCAGACCACATCGCACTCCCCAACCTCTTTTTCCAGAGTTACGGTAAGGCTGTATTCATATTCCGCTTCAATCATGGCAAGTGCCTTATCCTCGCAATCCCTCCAGTAAGGATCTTCCATCGCTCCATATTCCAGCCAGGTCCCGTATACGGTTCCAGGCACTTTCGCATTAAAACACTCTCCGGAAGAACAGTTTCTAAGCTTCCATCCGTCCTCTAATTTCTGTATTATCATTAATATATCCATTCCTTTCACATTCGCCCAAGGCACAAAATGCTATGAAAAACGTTGCTTTCCAAGTGAAAAAAACGCTTACACAGCTGACCTACGGTTTCCAATGTCCCGCCGTCAAACTTCTCCATCCTTATATTCCAGAATCACACAACTTCCACCAGGAAGCAGCAAACGATGTTCCGGCCCCCATTTCATATTTTCCTCAGAGGCCAAAAGCAGCCGAAAACCGTATTCCACAGGTATGCCCACTTCCCTGTCTGAAAAATTCATGACGGCTGTGATCCTTTGTTTCCCCAGAATTCTTTCTATTGCCATCACTTTTGGCGCATATTCCCGCAGGCACATTTCTCCAGATACCAGTTCTTCTTTTCCCTTCCTGATATGAATCAGGCTTCTTGCATAGTTCCAGACAGAGGAAGGCTCTTCCATCTGCCTTACGGCTTCTTCCCAATCCATAGGATTTCGTGAAGTGTCCCTGGATTTTTCGTTCAGAACCCTTATTGCTTCGGCTTTGCTCTTTCCCTCATTGATAGCTGTTTCATACGCTAAAATCCCCTGAACATCCTTTGCCTCTTCTATGGATGACAGAATCCGGCTTCTCTGCCCCAGCTCATCTCCAAAATACAGGAACGGAATTCCTTTACAGGTCATCATCAGGGTCAGAAGGCATTTTACCTTACCTTCTGAAAACGAAAAACGATCGGGAAATCGTCTCATGTCATGGCTGCCGAAAAACACCGTGGGACTCTCAGACGGACCGTACAGAGCCTGCATCCGCCTCATTTCCTCCAGAATCTCACCAAACTGGAACTGTTCCCTGCTTCCAAGGTTAAAATTAAAGGTAGTATCCAGTCCGTCCAATAGGGTATAGGAATGGAGGCACTCCAGTTCGTCACTGCTGATTTCTCCAACCAGAAACGCATCCGGCTTTTTCTCCCGGATCTGCCTGCAAATCTCAGAAATCACCTCATATATGCCTGGCTGATTCACATCGTTTACGTGAAGCTGCTCACCATTTCCCACCGACGGATTGTCCTCCATGGTTTGGGAAACCGACAGATTATTGATGACGTCGAACCGAAATCCATCGATCCCTTTTTCCATCCAGAAGTCCAGAACCTTATATACGGCTTCTTTTACCTGGGAATTTTTCCAGTTTAAATCCGCCTGTTCCCTGGCAAAAGAATGATAATAATACTGCCCGGTGTTTTGATCATACTCCCACGCGCTTCCTCCGAAAAAGGATTCCCAGTTGTTCGGCTCCCTTCCCCCCACCGGATCCTTCCAGATATACCAGTCTCTTTTCAGACTGTCCCTGGAGGAAGATGCCTCTAAAAACCAGGGATGCCTGGTGGACGTATGGTTTACCACCATATCGGCTATCACCTTAATCCCCAGCTCATGCGCCTCTGCCACCAGCCGCTTAAAATCCTCTAGTGTCCCGTAATCCGGGTCCACATCGCAGTAATCCGATACGTCATATCCGTTATCCACTTTGGGAGAGGGATAAAAAGGAGTGAGCCATATTCCGCCCACTCCCAGTTTTTTTTAAATATGGCAGCTTGGAGAGGATTCCCGGAATGTCTCCCACCCCGTCCCTGTTGCAATCACAGTAGGACGTCATATAAATCTCATAAAAAACGGTATGTTTCCACCACTGAACCATTTATTTTAACTTCCTCACAGAATCTCTTTCAATCAGCTGGACATCCAACACCAGCTTTTCCACTTTTTCCTTTGGTTGTTCCATGCATTTTAACAGGCACTCCATGGCCTTCTTTCCCATCAGCGCCTTGTCCACCCTCATCGTGGTAATACGCGGGGCCACCATATTGCTCAGCTCGATATCGTCAAAGCCCACAACGCTGATATTATCCGGAACCTTCAGTCCGCATTGGGACAGGGCCTTGCACATGAGAATGGCCATCTTGTCGTTGGAACAGATCAGTGCGTCCGGCTGTTCCTCAAGTGTCTGATAGAATTCCGCCAGACCGGCCGCATCCTGATTGATGACAGCATCCTCCACCTTGCTTAGGACAGAATACCTTCTGATGTAAGAAACCCCTTCTTCAAAAGAAGGGAAGTGCAGATACTGCTGCATCGCCTCCTGATATCCCCAGAAACGTTCCCTGATACTCGGCGTATATTTTAAATCGCCGAAAAAGCCGATCTTCTTAAATCCCTTATCCAGCAGGTATTTCGTCAGCTTATAGGCTCCGGTTACATTGTTGGTCATCACACAGTCAGTAGGCGTTTCCACGGACTCATGATCCAGCAAAAGAACCGGTATGGCGTAGCCCTTCAGCCTCTTTAAGTACTCTTCGTCGATCCTTCCTACCACGATCAACCCGGAAACCTTGTGCTGCTCCACACAGGCCGGTATCTCATGATTTTTTTCAAAGGAATTGATAAACAGGTCATACCCCGCCTTCTTTGCCGCCTCCTCCAGTCCAAGAAGTATTCTTCCATAGAACTGCATATCTTTAAAGAAACGGTCTTCCAGAAGGATACAGATATTTTTATTCGAATAGGAGGTCGTATATTTTGCGCTCTGGTCTAAATATCCCGCCTCCTCAGCGGTGTTTAAAACAAGCCGCCTCGTCTCTTCACTGACACCAGCCCGGTCGTTTAGTGCGAGGGAAACGGCATTNNCCAACAGATCGTTGACGGAAAAATCTTCCCGGCATATTTTATCATCCGCAGCACCATAATAAAGCGAAACTATTCCATTCTCCACCAGGCAGCCGCAGGTAAAGACCACGTTTCCAAAGAATCCATCTGTCTCATAGGCAGCCACAGGCTCCAGAATAGGCTCCCCCGTCTTTGCCAGGACCATGGAAGGATCGTTTTCATCCAGAAGGAATGCCCCCAGGCAGTAACGGTTATTTCTGTCCGCGGCATGGTAGATCTTCACCCAGCCCTTTTCTGTCTGAAAGGGAACCGCGCCTCCGCCAATACGCCCATTATCCCAACCGCCCCCATGGGAAATTCCGCAGAAATGTTTCTGGCGGCCCCAATGGATCAGATCCGGTGATTCAGCCAGCCACATTTCCGGGTTTCCGATGCCTCCGGGAACCGGGCGGTTGAACGCCATGTACATTCCACCTATTTTTTCAGGGAAGATCGTGACATCCTTATTCTCTGGCGCAAAGATTATCCCATGCCGCTCATACAGCTTAAAGTCTTTCGTACTAATCAGTGAGGTGGACGCACCGTTTTCCGTTACGGAAGTATAATTGATGTAATAGGTGTATCCGATCTGCGTAATTCTTGGATCCTCCATCCCCCAGCTTTCTTCCTCCGAACTGGGGCATACAAACGGGGCATCCTCGATGGTGAAATGAACGCCATCCTTTGATCTTGCCACCCGCAGATGGGACAGAGACGTTAAGTACACGGTTTTCTTTCCCTGTTTTGTCATCTTGTTGATGGTCCTGGAATCCGTAAAATCCAGCTCCGGGTGTTCCGCCTTGTTGATATGAACCACAGTAATTTCATCTTTTTCCTGATTCTTCTCAACAACAGGAACCAGAACCTCGCCCTCTCCCGCTCCCCTGACGGATTCCGCCACTCTGCACAGCAGGATCACCTCATCCTCATATCTTGCAACACCGCAGTTAAACACCCCTTCCACCTTGAAATCTTCCCGGCTGGGCTTTACCATTTCCGGGGACAGAAGCGGATTTTCGGCGCATCTTTTTACTTCCAACATGTTATTTCTCCTATTTTTCTTAATAAATTCCTATATTTTAAAAATTAAAGCCGATTGAGTATGTTGTTTCCTCAAATTATCTTATTTAAGCATAAAGCTGATTCCCTCTTTGAAANNTGGAGAAGCATAAGAACAGAATGATGATCGGCAGAGTCAGAATTACGGATGCCGCATACATAGGTCCCGGAAAGGCTCCCATAGGTTTGAACTGTGTGGAAATCAGCACGTTTAAGGTCTGCATTTTAATATTGGGCGCGATCAGCATATCCCACATCAACTCTGACCATCTCTGCATGAAGATGGATAAGAATACGATGGTCGTTACAGATTTTGTCACAGGAAACGCGATACGGAATATAATCCGCAATTCTCCGGCGCCATCAATCTTCGCAGCTTCAAATAGTTCATTGGGCAATGTCTTAAAGTAGTTGATATACATGAAGATAGCCCAGATGGAGATGCACATTGGAATGATCATGCCTCCATACGTATTCGCCAGCGGTTTAGCAATCATATATCTGGGAACCAGAAGGATGATGGTCGGGAAAAACATCTGAAACAAAAGAGAGTCCATGATGAACCGGTCTCCCTTAAATTTCAGCTTGCACACGGAATATCCGTTGCACAAACCGATGATGACCGAAATAATGGCAGTGGGGAATGCCACCAGAAATGAATTGACCAAGGCTCTGACCCACATCATCGAATTCGTAGCCCCTCCTTTTCCAATCAGATACTCATAGCTCCTGAGCGTAAATCCATGGGGAACCATCACCTTATCCACCTGCTCCCAGGCAGTAAAGGACTGGATCACCATATAATAGTAAGGGAACAGAGATATTGCCAGCAGCGTCAAAGTGACCGCTGTTATGGCGCAGGTTTTTACGCCGAATTTCTTTTTTCTTCCCATCTTACCTCCTCCTTGTTATGAGCACTAAGCGGCCGTATTTCAGCTGCCTGTGCGGGATCTATGCTATATTACGGCAAGTCGTTTCCAGCTTAGTAATGTGTACTTTACCAGCCAAACCTTCTGTTCAACCGGTCTGTAATCCCATTGATAATCCTCAGGGTTATAAAAATCTGCACCGCACTGGCAATGGCCATGGCCGCACCATAGCCGGACTGGAATCTGGTAAAGGATGTATTGTAGATTTCCAGCTGCCACGTGGTGGTAGTCATGCTGGGACCGCCTCCCGTCAGAAGGTAAGGCTCGGTGAATACTCCGAATGCCAGGCCGGTAGCCAGCACAACAACCGTGGTCAGAGTAGGCATAATCATGGGAAGCGTAATATGAAGAAGCTTGTGAAGCCCTGCGGAGCCATCCAACATTGCCGCCTCCGTCACGTCATCTCCTATATTCTCGATTCCGGAAAGTATGAATAAGGCGTAATAGCCCGACATTTTCCATACCACGATTCCGACCATAACGGCAAATGCATACTTCTGATCTGTCAGCCAGTTTATAGTGAGATCAAAATACTCCCTCAAAAAAGTGTTAAACGCGGAATTATAATTAAAGAAATATTTTACCACCACGCTGGTAGCAACTCCCGACGTCAGGTAGGGTATGAAAAACAGCACTGCCACCAGGCCTTTGACCTTTTCCGGAAGGTTGGATACCAGAAGCGCAATGGCCAGGCCGCCCAAAAAACTCAGGAGCACAATGGGTACAAGATAACGGTAGGAATTANNCGAAAAAAGGTTGGTAAAATTTCTTATACCCACAAAGGTCTTCTGCTCTGCCATCAGATTCCAATCCATAGTAGAAAGCCAGAATGCCCAGAATAACGGGATCAGGAAAAAGATGAGGGAATAAACCAGATAAGGGGCATTGAGCAGCCATCCCATGAGTCCGCTTTTCCTACTTCCCATAACGCTTTTTCTCTTCATAACAACCATTCTCCTTTTTTACAAGGGGACATGAAACAGGTCCAGTCCCCGAAAAGCCGCGTTATTCCAAACCTCCGGCCCGCTTCATTGCTTCCATGGCCGCTTCCACATAAGGAGTCGCATCCGGTGCATTTCCCGGTTCTGCATTCATCACCTCATTCATATATGGCGCTGTTCCGCTTTCCGTCAATGCGGTCTGAATATCAGTTACCTTTTCCGTTGCAATGCTGGGGATCGAATACGGTACCGCCTCTGCTAACGCGGCAAGCTCCGGATACTCTTTCATGACATCCGCAAATGCCTCATTGTCATTTAAATCGCCGCGGACCGGAAGCATGGTAGTTGCGTTCAGCCAGTCCAAATCAGTCTGGGCTGAATTCTCCTTATTGTAAACCCATTTCACAAACTCAACCGCACCCTTATGTTCTTCATCACTGATGCTCTTATTATTGTAAAAAACCAGTCCTTTGGAATCAGCGAAGTTATAGGGGATATCCCCTTCCTTCTTCACGACAGCCTGCCCATAGACGTAATCTTCTCCATAGACCTTGTTATTTTCACGATAAAGAGAAATCTCCCAAGGCGCATTGATGGTGACCAGGACGGAAGGATCCGCTTCTGTCCAGATACTGGAAATCTCGCCGGACTGGATCGAATTGCCAAACAGACCAATCAACTCAAACGCTTCGATAGCCCCCTCTTTGTCAAGCGCCAGCTTATTGCCCTCCACCCATGGCTTACCGCCTGTTAACGCTTCATAAGGCATTTGGAAATCATACCATCTGTCCCACCATTGATCCGGACGGGTTAAGGATGGGCGGTAGAAGGAATGGGTCACTCCCATCTCTTTCATGGCCGTATCCCGCTGTGCAGCAAATTCTTTTATAACCGCTGTAAATTCGTCCACTGTTTTCGGTGCTTCCTCAAATCCCAGAGCCTTGAGTGCCTTCATGTTCCACTGCCATATCATGGGATTAACATAGACCGGCAGGACATACTGCTTTCCGCCAATCGCCCAGTTCGTGATCGTTTTCTCCATCTTCCTGGCTCCAATCACTTCATTAAACCATTCTTCCCCGGATAAATCATAGACTGCACCGGACGCCGCCAGGGTGGCTGCAAATCCCCGGTTAATATTCTCAGAAACTGCCGGTACGGTTCCCGTGGCAATTGCGTTCTGAATACCCGCTTCGGAAGAGGGAGATTCCGGCATCTGCTGTACTTTAACCTCTACCTTTTTCCCGTCTATTGTAATCCCGGCTTCATTAAACGCCTGCGCCTTTGATTCCCAGAAATTATATTGAACCTGCTGTGGAGCTGTCCAGAAGTCTACCGCAATCCTCCCATCTGAGCTGCTTCCATTTGCCGTCGCTCCGTTTCCACCTGATTTTCCGCATCCAGCCAGGACCGTTGCCGTCATTGCCGCTGCTGCCACAATTGCCATCGCTTTCATTATCTTCATAATTTACTTCTCCTTCTATTCATTTTCATATTCATCAAACGGATCATCTATCATTATTTTCTGACCTTCGGCGTCGCCGACCCCGCAGTACAACTCCGCCTTTCCATTTCCAAGTCTTAACAGTCCCCCTGAAAAAACAACGTCCTCCAGGTCTGGCCTTTTACTTGGCCCTGGTTTAAAATATTTCCGCTGGGCAATCATCTTCATCGGGCCGTACTCCCCGGTTTCCGGATCAAAGCAGAAGGCTGTAGAATAGTAGTGCCGGTTCCCTTCCTCATCAAACCGCGCAATATGAGATAGTACTCCGATTTTTCTTNNTATCCGGTGAAGCTGGTTCGCCCCACCCCATTCCTCAGGTATGAACTGGTCTTCCATCAAAACGGCCTGATTCAATTTCTCTGCTGTCAGTTCCTCTAAAACATCAATGAAACACCAACCTATATTTCCGCGGCCGCCCTTTTCTCCCTGGGGCCTTGTAAACACCAGGATTTTTCCATCCTCCATTTCACAAAGCCGGATATCTTTCATCCGGTCAGGGCCCATGGCAAACCTGGTCAAATTCCAAATCCCGTCTCCCCTGTAAAATACGGTCCTGTAATTCAGACAGCCAGGATTTTCTTCATCATCAAAGACTTCCACGCCGCCAAGAATCATTTCCCCGCTGATTCTTGTTACAAACGGATCCTGAAGATGAATCGGTTCTGTTTCCGCTTCCACCCACTTACCGTCCCTTTCTTCAAAAAAACCGATTCTGGAGTATTCACTGTCTCTTGCTTCCACTCTCCCAGCAATCCATGTTTTTCCGACTGATGAAAATGGAGCGGTGATATTGTAAATATCCTTTTTCTCATTCCTGAGCACAAACTTTATCTTACTTGAATTTACTTGAATTTTCTTTTTCTCTAATTCAAGCAGCAATTCCCCACAAGTTCGCATTGTTCCTGCCTTAAATTGTGATATATGCATGTCTTTCTCCCCCCTTTGCCTTTTATTTTTTACACTTTTAGCTGATTTGTTTTAGCCGTGGTTTTATATTAGCCTTACTTTTACTTTAATTCAATTAATAGTTACTTGAATTAAACGTTCTTTTATTAAAATATTAATTAAACAGACCATAGAAAGATAATTTTATATTCCCACCATTGGACTACCATATCGGCTGATTTCACATTGTCTTAAATCATCTGCTCCAAGGGGTCCTTTTTTTATTTACGCTATTTCTGGTGATACCTCCTGTTTGTGCATGGTTATACCTTCCATACATTTGGCGGGAAACGCCAGTTCCTTCAGCACACGATTTCCCAATAAAAAAGGTCAGCCGTTTACTATTGGCTGACCTTAAAATTTTTATTATTTATTGTTAAAAATTCTTCAAATAAGGAATTAATTGCGTTAATATCATTGCGCAGGATTCTTTTTTGACACATGATAGTCAGATGATTATGGACACGATCCTCCGATTCATCCCAACGCCCTCCAGCGTATTTTAATTCCTTATTTGATTCATTATAACACCTGATATCCCGTCGGTTTAACAGGTTCTTTTTCCCCTGACCGGTCAGGCAAAATGTACTGCCGTCTGTCCGTGTTTCCTGTAAAATTCTTCGATACGCAGAAGTTCATTATATTTTGCGGTGCATTCTCCTCTGCACGGTGCGCCGCTCTTCACATAATCGGCACCGACAGCCGCTGCCATGTCCGCAATGAAAGACTCTTCCGTATCCTTCACATCGCTGGCAACGATCACCTTATGTCCGGCTTTTCTTGCCTTCTCCACCATTTCCAATGCCCCTGATANNATACCGTCCCTGCCTGTTCCAACCGGATGATTGTGGCGTTAGCCGCGGCAAAATCATTGGACACCAGAAGCGCTCGGTGTTCCAGAAGCTTCATCATTTCCTTTCTGCCCTCCAGGTCTTCTTTCCACAGCCCATTCATGACAGCACAGATAGGAAAGCCATCCGACAGCCTCAAATAATAGGCCAGCATATCCTTTTGTGCCCTGTTTATGGAGATTCCGCCTTTCCTGCTTTCCTTTGAAAAACAGTAGGTGCCATTTTCCTTTTCGTACAGCCGGTCAGCATCTGCATTGATGGCCACAAGCACATCTTCCCCCGGTTTATATCCGGTAAGCTTAAAGGAATCCATTAAATAATGCAGTGCTTCCTCTGAGTTTTTCATATCCGGTTCAAAGCCGCCGCCATCTCCTGTGGAGGTGCTAAAGCCACTTATGGATAAAAGCCTTTTTAAGGCCTGGTAAATCTCCACCCCCATACGCAGTCCTTCCGAATAGGAATTTGCTCCCTGAGGTACAATCATGATCTCATGAAAATCAAGACCTTTATCCCCGCCGCCTCCGCTTATCATGCTCATCATGGGAACCGGCATCACAGGAGCCGAAGTGCCCCCCAGATAACGGTAAAGGGGAAGATGAAGTCCTGCACCAGCCGCCCTTGCGACCGCCATGGATATAGCCAGAACTCCCTGATTTCCATCTACTTCTGCCCAGTTTTCATCTCCAGCCTGGGAAAGCATCCGGTCTATTCTTCCCTGATCTGATGCATCCTCAAATAATATGCTTTCCGAAAGCCTGTCATTGACCAGCCTCACCTGCTCCTCTGCACTGCCGTTATTTCCCATGGAAACTGCTGCTCTTCCATGAGCACCGTTTTCCAGGATCACTTCAGCTTCTACTCCCGGATATCCCCAGGAATCCCTGACAATCCTGCCTGTTATTTCTATAATATCAAGGCCGTTTAACATATTTTGCCTCCTTGTCCTTTTTTACATTCTTACCGTAAGGATTGACGGAATTTACCAGATCCATGCAGGTACAGAGAAAAAAATGCCAGGATGATTTGCCTCTCATCCTGGCATCTTTTTTATTGATTTACGTGTAAAAGGCTTTTATGCCCGAAGTTCAATTCCCAGTCCCTGNNTCCCTGTAATCCGTTAAGGATCTTTTTCATCACAGCAAGAACCTCCTGCTCCTCCAGGGTATGATCGCCTGCACGGAAGGTGATAGAATAGGCAACAGACTTATATCCTGATAAAATCTGGGTTCCTTCATATATATCGAAAAGCTCATAGCTTTCCAATATCTTTCCGCCCCGCTGCTCGATGATCTCTTCGATCTGTCCGACCAGAATTTCCTTTGGAACCACCATGCTGATGTCTCTTGTAACAGCCGGATATTTTGCAATTCCGGTGTATTTCCGGTCAAAGCTTGTGAACGGGATCATGGATGGCATATCGATCACCGCCACATAGGCCCGTTCCCCGATCTTATAGTTGTCAGCCACCTCCGGATGGACTTCTCCCAGATATCCGATGGTTACCCCATCATAAACGATATCTGCCTGTCTTCCTGGGTGAAGGAATGTTTTATTGCCCTTTGGATCGTAATGAGGCTTTTTGTGCATTCCCGTTTTATCGAAAAATTCTTCAATAACGCCCTTCATATCAAAGAAATCGCCATCCCCATAAAAACCAAGGGTAAATTGCATTCTTTCATCAGGAAGCTCTGTTAATGGGAGCGCCTTTGGAAGATAAATATTGGCCAGTTCATAAAGGCGGACATTCTTATTCCTGCGGTTGTAGTTGGTGGATAAGGAGTTTAACATTCCATGAAGAGGGGAGGTTCTCATAACACTGAAATCCTCTCCCAACGGATTTAAGATATTCACCGTCACGCGGAGCGGGCTGTCACCTGGAATCAGCAGCCGGTCAAATACCTTGGGGCTTTCAAAGGAATAGGTCATTCCCTGGGAAAATCCGCAGAATTCCGCCACCTCTCTTGCCACCTCTTCTATCCTTAATTTGTAGGACAGTTTTCCGGTGGTTGCTTCACCTGTTGGCAGGGATACGGGGATCTTGTCATATCCAAAGAATCTGGCAACTTCCTCCGCCAAATCCGCCATACAGTTTAAATCCTGCCGGAAGGTTGGAATGAGAACTTCGCCTGCTGGCTCATCATATCCCAAATCCAGCTTTTTAAAGTATTCTAGCATTGTTTCCGGTTCAATCTCAGTTCCCAGAAGCCTGTTCATCTTTTCCGGCTCAAAGGGAAGTCTTTTTCCCTCACGNNGATATATGTCGATCATGCCGCCCACGACTTCTCCTGCGCCCAGCTCCTCGATCAGCTGGCAGGCGCGGTTAATCGCCTCCTCGGCATTGTTTGGGTCAAGTCCTTTTTCAAATTTACCGGAAGCATCGGTCCTTAATCCAACCTTTTTAGAAGAAAGGCGGATATTGGTCCCATCAAAGCAGGCGCTTTCAAACACCATGGTATTCACCTCATCGGTGATCTTGGAGTTCTCTCCTCCCATAATGCCGGCGATTCCTACCGCCTTTTCCCCATCGTTGATCATGAGAATGGTGCTGTCCAGCTTTCTCTCCTGTTCGTCAAGGGTTTGGAAGGTATCGCCTTCTCCCGCGCGTTTTACAATGATTTCATGATTTGCAAGCATGTCATAATCAAAGGCATGCATTGGCTGTCCATACTCTTCCATTACATAATTCGTAATGTCCACGATATTATTAATGGGTCGGATTCCGCATGCGGCAAGGCGTCTCTGCATCCAGGCCGGGGAAGGAGCAAGCTTGATATTTTTCACCATTCTCGCACAATAGCGGGGACAAAGACAGCTGTCTTCCACGGATACCTTCAGCTAGTCATGGATATCCTCGCTGTTGCCTGTAGCAGTTACCACCGGAGGTACAAATGGTTTATGAAAGGTTGCAGCCGCTTCTCTTGCAATTCCTATCACACTGTAGCAGTCCACACGGTTTGAGGTGATTTCATATTCAAATACGGAATCACGCAGGCCCAGTACCTCAATGGCGTCAGCACCTACTACTGTATCTTCAGGCAGAATGTAAATTCCGCTTTCCGGAGCATCCGGATACATTTCATTGGAAAATCCCAGTTCTTCAATGGAACACATCATGCCGCAGGATTCGATTCCTCTAAGCTTTCCCTTTTTAATCCGGATTCCTTCTTCCGGAAGGGGACCGCCGTCATGGCCTCCTGCCACCTTTCCTCCATCTAATACCACAGGAATCTTATCTCCTGTCTTTACATTGGATGCACCTGTGACGATCTGTACGGTTTCTGCACCAACACTAACCTGACAGATGATCAGCTTATCTGCATCCGGATGACGCGTGATGGATAATATCTGTCCAACCACGATTTTCTCTAAATTTTTATCCAGGCATACATAGCCCTCAACTTTTGATCCGGTAAGCGTCATGGCATCTGTATATTCCTGAGCTGTTACGTCTAAATCCGGAACGTATGCTTTAATCCATGATAATGGTGTATTCATTGATCTATCTTCCTTTCCTTAAAACTGCTTTAAGAATCTGATGTCGTTCTCATATAACAATCTCATGTCATCAATTTCATATTTTAACAGGGCAATCCGCTCCAATCCAACGCCGAATGCAAAGCCGGAATATTCATTCGGATCGATTCCGCTCATCGTAAGCACGTTTGGATGAACCATGCCGCAGCCGAGAATCTCAATCCAGCCGGAGCCTTTGCAGAAACGGCAGCCTTTTCCGCCGCATTTAAAGCAGGTAACATCCATTTCCGCACTTGGTTCTGTAAATGGGAAATGGTGAGGACGGAATTTTACTTTCGTCTCTAAGCCAAAAAGCTCTCTTGCAAATTCCGCAAGGGTTCCTTTTAAATCCGCAAATGTGATATTTTTATCAATTACAAGACCTTCAATCTGATGGAAGGAAGGAGAATGGGTCGCATCCACCTCATCAGACCGGAATACACGGCCGGGAGCCAGCATGCGGATGGGCAGATTGCCTTTTTCCATGGTCCTGACCTGAACCGGTGATGTCTGGCTCCTTAATACGATGTTGTCACTGATATAAAAGGTATCCTGTTCGTCTCTTGCCGGATGATTCTTGGGTATATTCAACTTTTCAAAGTTATAGAAGTCGTATTCTACCTCCGGTCCTTCAATGACCTCGTAACCCATTCCAATGAAAATTCTCTCAACCTCTTCCAGTGCAATGGTGTTGGGATGGGTGTGGCCTACTTTATTCCGCCTTCCGGGAAGAGTTACATCAATCACTTCTTTTTTCAGCNNTTTCAGCTGTTCTTCTCTGGCTTTCTTTTGCAGGGCGGACATAGCCTCCTCTAATTTCCCCTCAATCAAGGTCCGGGCGTCATTTACCATCTGGCCCACCTTTGGCCTGTCTTCCGGTGCAACGTCCTTCATACTTTTTAATACACTGGTCAGCTCACCCTTTTTTCCAAGATAAGCGACCTTAATGTCGTTCAGTTTTTCCAGCGCATCTGAAGCTTCAATCTGCTTTAATGCTTCCTGTTTGATTTTTTCCAATTGGTCCTTCATCGTGCTCTCCTTCTTTTCATGATCAAATTTTATTTACCTGCTTTAACAGAAAATGAACTAAAAAAGCTCCGCCCCAAAAAGGGACGAAGCTATATTCGCGGTACCACCCTGATTCCTGCGTATGACACAGGCACTCGGTATACGTAACGTGTATTGACGTCATGACTTACCCGCCAGACCGGCAGCCAAAGCTGTCACTGGTTTCAATCATGCTGCTTCGGTGGGAAATTCAATCTCTTAGCTGAACTTAAAAGGGCTTACAGCCGATGGCCCCTTCTCTCTGGAAGAAAATAAGGATTTACTTACACCTTCATTGCATTTAATCTTTTTAATTGTAACGTTACGTACCATTGTAATAACGGATGTTCAAAATGTCAAGGATTATTTTTATATGGATTGTATCAGAAGGTAATAAGCCGGGGATCCGGCCTTTTTCCTTTCTTAAATAGCATCTTTATAAGCTTCTTCTAAAATTCTTTTAAATTCAAGGAGTATTTCATAGGTTTCAGCCCGTTTTTCCAGGTGCTCTATAAAAATGTCAATATATTTCTTATCTTCGGCTCTTTTCGTTTTCTCAATCTGAACTCTTTCTTTTTCTTTTTTATAAAAATGGACCAGCAAAATTAAAAGTACACTCTCAGCTATCAGTGCACCCGTCAATATGATATCTAAAAAACTCATTTTTTCCCCCTGTTCTTTTAAACCTTAAAATAAGACCAAGATTTTTAAACTGTCTTTTACAGAATCAATATCTTAATCCGTTCCTGTAATGGAACCATAAAAATCATCCATACCCCCTTCCCTTATCCGTGTACTGCAAAGGAACTATTACAGGCCTGAAAGAGGCCGTCCTCTCAGCCTCCATAATCTCTGACATATTTTTACCGCCTTTGTATTATTTTATAATGAATATCGAACTTTATAAAGTGTTTCATAACAAAAAAATAATAATAGCGCCAGAAAAGCATATCTTGACTCGCTTTCTGGCGCTATTTTTAAGTTTTATGGGAACTAAACAGCAAATTGGCTATTATAAAGCTGCGCGTAAAATCCATTTTGGGAAATCAGGCTGTCATGAGTTCCCTGCTCAATGATGTGACCATCCCGCATTACAAGTATCACATCTGCTTCTTTAATCGTAGAAAGCCGGTGGGCAACGATAAAGCTGGTACGCCCTTCCATCATTTTTCCAAAAGCCTTCTGTATTTTTATCTCGGTTCTGGTATCAATGGAGGAAGTTGCTTCATCGAGGATCAGCATAGGTGGAAGACAGAGCATGACTCTGGCAATGCATAAAAGCTGCTTTTGACCCTGGGATAAGTTTCCGCCGTCTTCCGATATGATGGTATCATATCCTTCCGGCATTCGCCTGATAAAACCATGGGCATGAGCCTCCTTTGCGGCAAGAATGATCTCCTCTTCAGCCGCATCCGGTCTTCCATAAGCGATATTTTCACGAATGGTCCCTGATTTCAGCCAGGTTTCCTGAAGCACCATGCCGTAACTGGTTCTTAAGCTTTGTCTGGTCATATGGCGCACATCTGTCCCATCCACCTGGATAGAACCGGAATCCACATCATAAAAACGCATGAGAAGATTAATCACCGTGCTTTTTCCACAGCCCGTTGGGCCTACAATTGCTACTCTCTGTCCCTGACGTACTTTTAGATTCATATCCTCAATTAAGGCGGTCTCCGGGTTATAGGAAAAGTACACATGTTCCAGGGATACCTCTCCCTTTGCATTGCTAAGCACTGCAGCATCAGGCTTCTCCGGGACTTCAGGCTCCTCGTCGATCAGTTCAAACACACGTGCAGCAGAGGCCAGGGCGTTTTGAAGCTCAGTAATCACACCCGATATTTCATTAAATGGCTTTGTATATTGATTGGCATAACTTAAAAAGCTGGAAAGCTGTCCTACGGATAATAGCCCTTTTACAGCCGCAAAGGCTCCGGCGATTCCAACGCTGGCATAAACCAGGCTGTTCACGAAGCGGGTTGCAGGATTGGTAATGGAGGAAAAGAATGTGGCTTTTAAGCTCCAGACACGCAAATCTTCATTAATATCTTCAAATTTCTCCTGTGCATCGGCTTCATGTGCAAAAGCCTGCACCACCTTCTGATTTCCCAGCATCTCTTCCACAAAAGAAGTCNNCCCCTCTGGTCTGTGACTGCATCTTAAACATGCGGAAGGTCCTTCTTGCAATAAAGCTTGCGGCAAACAGGGAAACCGGTGTTACCAGTACCACCACAACCGTTATGGCCGGATTCATGGAAAACATGAAAACCAGTGTTCCCAAAATGGTGAGAACTCCGGTGAACAGCTGGGTAAAGCCCATTAACAGCCCGTCGGAAAACTGGTCGATATCCGTGATGATCCTGTTTATGATATCTCCGTGAGAATGGGAGTCAATATATTTTAAAGGAAGGATCTCCAGCTTATCAAATGCCTGGGTTCTGATATCCTTTACCACCCGGTAGGTAACCAGATTGTTGATATGGCTCATAAGCCACTGGGCTGCCGCTGTTATTGCTATGATAACTCCGATTTGTTTTAAAATCGTCCACATGCCGGCAAAATCAACAGCTCCTGCTCCCACAATGCAGTCAATGGCCCGGCCTGTGAGGATGGGAACGTACANNCCAAGGAAGCAGCAACTCCCCATTTATAACGGCCAATGCAGCTAAGGATCCGTTTGACAGTATATCTGTAATTTTTTATGTCCATGCTATTGCACCTCCTCTTTAGACAGCTGGGATAAGCATATTTCCCGGTAAACCTGGCAAGAAGCTAACAGCTCCTCATGAGTTCCCCAGCCTGCCATCTGCCCGTCATCCAGGACCAGGATCCTGTCCGCGTTTTTAATGCTGGAAGCTCTCTGGGATACCAGGAATACAGTCATACTCCCGGTACTTTCCTTAATTGCCTTTCTAAGCCTGGCATCGGTAGCAAAATCCAGGGCAGAGGCGCTGTCATCCATAATGAGAATTTTAGGGTCTTTTACCAATGCCCTGGCAATTGCAAGCCTCTGACGCTGCCCTCCGGAAAGATTCTTTCCTCCCGCCTGGATCGTGAGCTCCAGCCCCTGTCCTTTTTCCTCTACAAAATCTTTNNCTCCTTTTTCCCCCATTTCATATTTTCCCGAAGGGTTCCTTTAAAAAGCACCGCCTTTTGAGGGACAATCCCAACCAGCTCCCTAAGCTGGCCCAAAGGATATTGCTTTACGTCAACTCCTCCCACCTTTACGGATCCTTCTGTGACCTCATAAAACCGGGGAATCAGATTAACCAGCGTAGTCTTACCGGAACCTGTTCCTCCGATGATTCCAATGGTCTCCCCCTTCATGACCTGAAAGGATAAACCGCTTAATGCCGCATCCTTGGCCCCTGTATAGGCAAACGTCATATGCTCAAATTCTACTTTGGGAACATCCTGTTTTTCTTCCACAGCCTTATGAGAAACCTCTGTAATGGCTGGCTCCTGTTCAAACACAGCGCTAATCCGGCCTCCGCAGGCTAAGGATTTTGAAATCGTGATGATCAGATTTGCCAGTTTCACAAGCTCCACCAAAATCTGGGACATGTAATTTACCAAAGCAATCACTTCCCCCTGGGTGATGATGCCGCTCTGCACCTGTCTGGCGCCGGTGTTTATAAGAACGATGACACCTAAGTTGATCAGCACATAGGTAAGGGGATTCATTAAGGCTGAAATCTTTCCTACAAAAACCTGGAAGCGTACTAAAAGGCCATTTTCCTCATCAAACCGGCGTATTTCATCATTTTGGCGGTCAAACGCACGGATGACACGGACTCCTTCAAGATTCTCCCTGACAGCCAAAAGCACCTGGTCCAATTGCTTCTGCACCTTTTTATATAATGGGATGCTGATCAGCATAATGCCGAATACAACAAAGGATAGAACAGGGATAAGCACCGCAAAATCAAGAGCTGCCCTGGCATTGATGGTAAACGCCATGATCATAGCGCCGCATACCACAAACGGAGAACGAAGGAACAGACGGAGGAATAAGTTCACTCCAGACTGTACCTGATTGGCATCGCTGGTAATACGGGTAATCAGGGTCGCCGTCCCAATGGAATCAATTTCATGGTACGAGAGCCTGTTGATGTGGGCAAACAAATCATTTCTGAGAGAAGTTCCGAAGCCGGCCGCTGCTTTTGCCGCAAAATACTGAGCCGTAATAGAACAGACAAGGCCTATGGCGCCAAGCAGCACCAATAATCCGCCCATCTTAAGTATATAAGGCATATTCTGGGACTTAATCCCTACGTCAATCACCTTTGCCACTACAAGAGGCACCAATAATTCAAAGCAGGCTTCCAGAAGCTTAAATAACGGTCCCATAACGCTTTCTATCTTATAGTCCTTTAAATATTTCAGGAGTTTTTTCATCCTATATTTCTCCGCTTTTAAAAATTAAATACATTTTTGGAATAATACCTTGTAACATTATACCATTTTGGTATAATATTACAATACATAAATATGAAATAGAGGATATCCCAATGAATCCAATTAATTCAAAGCAGCTTTACTATTTTACAACAATTGCAGAAACCGGAGGCTTTACAGCCGCAGCAAAAAAGCTGGGATTATCCCAGCCACCATTAAGTAAGCAGATCATTCTGCTGGAAGAAGAGCTTGGGGTAAAGCTTTTTGATCGCGGCTCCAGAAAAACAGAGCTGACAGAAGCAGGTGCGTTTCTCTATTCCCGGGCCAGGGACATCCTGTCCATGATGGACTCCATTGTGGAAGAACTCGATCATTTTCCAACTGCCTCCAAAGGAATTTTAAAGCTGGGAACCATCTCTTCTTCCGGCAATCTGCTCCACGACTTTTTAAAGATATACTGCTGCACCCATCCAAAGGTACGGTTTGAAGTCACAGAAGGAAATACCTACGAGCTTCTGGAAAAGATGAAAAACGGGATTGTGGAATGCGCAATTATCAGGACTCCATTTAATTCGGAGGGTTTTGAATGTGTGTACGGAAAAGAGGAACCATTAATGGCGGTTGGTAATCCTTCCTTTTTTTCAGGCGTTCCCATGAATAAAATCAGGCTGACAGACCTTTCATGCAAGCCTTTGATCTATTACCGCCGGTTTGATTCCATCATCTCCCTTGCCTTCCAAAACAGCGGTATCATGCCCAATGTTTTTTGCCGCAATGATGATGCCAGAACCTGTCTCCAATGGGCAAGCACCGGTCTGGGAATCGCTCTGGTGCCTGAATCCATCAGCAAAATAGGGGAACACACTGACCTCGTTTTCAGGGAGATCGACTCTGAGGATACTGTTACCAGAATGGCGGCCGTGTATAAAAAAAATGGCTATGTTTCAAACATAGCCAAAGAATTTGTTTCCTATTTCGGAGAGCTGATGTCCCTTTCCTAATCAAAAAGACTTAACTGGGTTACCTCGTAATTCTTTTTGTAACCATGAATGATGTCTTTCATTCGGTATAATATCCCATACCGCTCACATTCCCGGGAAAATACCTGCCACAGCTTTCTTGCACCCGGGCTTGTACATTCATAACTGTTTCCAAAACGCTTGATATATTCTGAAACCAGATCCTGCTGGGGAAACTGTTCCCGGAGACGGTCAAAATACCATTCTCTCTGGTTATTGCGCAAAGTCACCCCAAAAGCAGGATAAATAAAACTGGCTCCGGTATCATGGGCGGCTTTTACGATTGAAAGGATATTTTCCTCATTATCCTCCAGAAACGGAAGGACCGGCATCAATAATATTCCCGTAAATATCCCGTTCTTTCTTAATGCCTCAATCAAGGCCAGCCGCTCCGAGGGGCGGGATACATTGGGTTCGATTTTTTTCGCCAGATCATCGTCTGTCGTGGTGACCGTCACTTTGCACAGAACAGGGGAATGCTCCATGATTCCTTTTAGAACATCTATATCCCGCTTAAGAAGGGCACTTTTCGTAGCCACTGCCGCCCCAAAGCCAAATGCGTCAATAAGCTCAAGGGCATGTCTTGTTAATTCATGCTCCTGTTCAAAGGGATTGTAGGGATCGCTCATAGCTCCAGTCCCCACAATGCCTGTTTTTACCTTGCGCCTTAGATCGTCCCGGATGATCCGAAGGGCATCCTCCTTGATCCGCACCGAATCAAAATTCTCAATCCGGTAACAGTCTGAGCGGCTGTCACAATAAATGCAGCCATGGCAGCACCCTTTATAGATATTCATATTATAGTCAATGCCAAACCACTGGGAGCCTTTTGTTTTGGTCACTATAGTTTTTGCAGGAATATATTCCATCCGCTTTCGTTCCTTTCCTCACTGCCCATTCTGATATTCACTGGCTTCATTCTATGATTTATGACCCGATCTGTCAATCATGTACGTGTTTTTTACCTGTTCATATGCATTCGGGAACATGCTCTGTCCGCCGGATTATGAATGGCACAGTAAAATTGCAGCGTTATTTTGCAATGTCATTTGAAAAAGGGGAATGCCTTGATATTTTTTTTATTACATGGTAATATGCTAATACCAGTGGGGAAAATCATGGCAGGAAAAGGAGATAATATGATTCGATTCTTATTGCGCTGCAAACAAATCTATGACAAATACAGCAGGGATGAAATGACCGTATATGCAGCCCAGGCCTCCTTCTTTACCATCATTGCGGCTTTTCCCTTTATGATGCTTTTATTGGCATTAATACAGCTAATCCCATCCATTACAAAAGCCAATCTGCTTCAGCTCATGGTCACAATCATCCCAAGTACCTTAGAAGTGAACAGCTTAATCGTATCTGTTATCGATGACCTTTATACCAATTCTCCGGTAGCTGTCCTTTCTGCGACCGCAGTGGCCGCCATATGGTCTGCCTCCCGTGGGATGCTTAGCATTGAGCGGGGCTTAAACAGGGTGTTTGGCCAGGAGAAAAAGCGGAATTATATCCTGACCCGGATCATCTGTGCCGGCTATACCATTATCTTTATGGTCATCTGTCTCCTTACCCTTGTTCTGCTGGTCCTTGGAGGGTCCATTCAGAGCTTTATGAACCGCCACTTTCCGCTTCTGGCCGAGATTACCCAGTATGTTCTTACGTTTCGTACCATGCTCGTTTTCATGCTGACGATCTGCTTTGCTGTCCTTTATACCTATGTTCCGGAAAAAAAGCAGCATTTTTACAGCCAGCTGCCCGGAGCCGCCTTTTGTACCTTGGGATGGATCGCTTCTTCTTTTGCGTTTTCCATTTATTTTAATAATTTTGGTAATTACTCGGTCATGTACGGAAGCCTTACCGCCATTGTGCTGTTGATGCTATGGATTTATACCTGTATCTGCATCATGTTTTTCGGAGCCGAAATTAATTATTATTATTCCATAGACTGGAAGGAACATATGCGCTATTAATTAAAAACCAGGGCTTGCAGAATAGATGCAGCCCTGGTTTTTAATTTGCAATTTTTTATTTAGGTAAACAAAGGAGTAGATAAGTATCTGTCCCCTGTATCGGGAAGAATCACAACGATCCTTTTTCCGGAAAATTCCGGTCGCTTTGCCACTTCCTTGGCAGCCCATACGGCCGCAGAGGAGGAAATCCCCACTAAAATCCCTTCCGTTTGTGCGATTTCTTTTCCTGTCTCGTAAGCATCACCATTTTCCACCGGTATAATTTCATCGTAAATATCCGTATTGAGGATTGATGGGACAAATCCGGCTCCGATTCCCTGAATCCCATGAGGCCCAGGCTTTCCTCCGGAAAGAACCGGTGAGGCAGCAGGTTCCACTGCTATCACTTTTATTTCAGGATTTTTACTTTTTAAGTACTCTCCTGCTCCTGTAATGGTACCTCCGGTTCCCACACCAGCGATCAGAACATCAATCTTTCCATCGGTATCCTCCCATATCTCAGGGCCGGTTGTTTCATAATGGGCTTTGGAATTGGATGGATTATCAAACTGTCCAAGAATAACGGAACCGGCAATTTCAATTTGCAGCTCTTTCGCCTTTGCAATGGCACCCGACATCCCCTTTGTGCCTTCTGTTAATACAATTTCCGCTCCATAGGCCTTTAAAAGATTACGCCGCTCCACACTCATGGTCTCCGGCATGNNCCCCTCATGGCAGCTATGCTGGCAATTCCGATTCCTGTGTTACCGGAAGTCGGTTCTATGATCGTGGCGCCCGACTTTAAGACGCCGGACATTTCCGCATCCTGAATCATATAGAGGGCCGCCCGGTCCTTTACGCTTCCTGCAGGATTAAAATATTCCAGTTTCGCAATAATTGCGGCTGTCACATGGTTCCGTTTCCCATAATTTGACAATTCCACTAGGGGTGTATGACCGATCAATTCTGATGCACTTTTTTTGATATTTTCCATATTCATCCTCTTTTCAACTGAAAAATATTCTTAGACAGGTTCCCTTTTTATTTTAGCCTTGCCAGAACCAACCGGCACGGCTTAGGCATTATGACAGCTCATAAAGGCTGCGATACTTTTCCTTTAAATACTGTATAAAATAATCCGGAGTAAAATCCTCACCCGTAACATCCTTTAAGATTTCACGGCTGGTTTTAAGCTTTCCAAACTTGTGTACATGTTCCCTTAAATACTCTCTTATAACGTCAAGCTTCCCATTTACAAGTAGTTCGTCAAAATCCATTTCTTTTCTCATATGGTAATAAAGCTGCGCTCCAAAAGCATTACCCAGAGCATAAGACGGAAAATAACCGATCAGTCCCTGGGACCAGTGGATATCCTGCAGGATCCCTTCCGATGGATTTTCCGGGCGTACCCCAAGATATTCCTCATATTTATCCGCCCAGATTTCCGGAAGTTTCTTTAAGTCAATATCTTCTTCCATAATCATTTTCTCTAATTCATAACGAATCATGATATGAAGATTGTAGGTGAGTTCGTCGGCCTCTGTCCGGATAAAGCTAGGCTCCACCTTATTAATTGCATCCATATACTGTTCTATGGAAATTTCCTTTAGTTTTTCAGGATAAAGCTCCTGAAGCTTTTCATAAAGAGGAACCCAGAAAGCCTGGCTGCGGCCGATGATGTTCTCAAAAAAGCGGGACTGTGATTCGTGCATTCCCATGGATGTCCCCTGCCCTACCGGAGTCTGTGTGATCTCGTCACTGATCCCCAGTTCATAAAGTCCATGACCGGCTTCATGAATTACGGAGAACATAGAGTTGTCTACCTTCTCCCGATAGCTGGTAGTGATCCTTACATCATGGTTATGGAGATTTGTCGTAAACGGATGGGCACTTTCTGAAAGGACGCCCTTTGTAAAGTCAAAGCCAACATATTCAGCAAGATAATGTGCCATTTCCCTTTGTTTTTCTTCCGAATAGCCGCCTGATAAAAAGGAATCATCAATGGTTTTTCCATTCTCCTTGATCTCTTTTAAAAGCGGTACGATTTCTTCTTTAAGCCGGCTGAAAAATTCATCTAAGAGTTCTATATTAAACCCTTTTTCAAACTCATCCAATATGACATCATAAAGCTTCTGGCCTTCCTTCTTCCGGTAAGAAGCAAACTTCTTTTTAAAACCGATTACCTTTTCAAGAGTCGGCGCAAAAGAATCAAAATCTTCCTCTTTTTTTGCCTTTGACCAGATTCTGGCTGCCTCTGCTATGAGCTGGGCATTTTCCCGGTACTCATTTGATGGAATGCACACCAGTTCTTCTCTGGCTTCCTTCGCTCCCTTGACAATGGCCCGCTCCACATCGGAAAGGCTTTTATCTTCCTCGCAGTCGGCAATGGCCTTCCCCATCTCTTCTCCAGTCATAACTCTGTAATATTCCTCAGAGAGCGCGCCGATTACCCTGGAAGTATAGGAACCGGCACCTTCCGGTGCAAGAGTTTCATTGTCCCATTCAAAAAGAACAAGAGAAGTTTGAAGTGCCATAGTCTTTTCCAGTAAAGAGGATAAAATTTCATAAGATTTGCTCATAATCTGTTTCTCCTTTATTTCTGCAAATATTGCTCCAGGCTTAGGAATGCTTACATTCCTTCATCCGGCAAGTGCTGCAAGATCAAATATACCCCAGCTTACTGTGGGGTATTAAAATTAAATTCAGGGACGCTAAGTATGAGTGTCCCCAGGCGGAATGAAAAAATACTTTTATAACCATCACTTACTGGAGCCAAAAATGGAAGCTTCTTTTATATCAAGGGTTTTAAGCCATTTTTTAACTTTTTCCTCCTGATATGCTTTTGCCGAAAAATCCTCAAGCTCCATATCAATGGGAATATCCATTTTCATAGTTGCCAGGATTTTGGAAAGCAAGGCTGCTTTTTCTCCGCACAATTCCTCCTCACTGGTCTTTGTCAATGACTTATAAGGGGAACGGGTGATTCCCAGTTCATTTTTCCAGAAATCCTGAAGCGCTTTCAAGCTCTTTTTATCAGTCTCGGCCTCATGAATGGAACGGTATATCTCTTCCACAGTACCATATTCCCTGAGAAGCGGAGGAACTGCGCTGCTTACTCCTTTTACTCCCGGGATATTATCAGAAGAATCTCCCTGGATCCCCTTTAAATCTGCAATCTGCTCCGGCCTTACACCCTCTTCATTCAGTACCGTATCAGAGGTATATTCAAAAACCTTTTCAGGAAGGTTGACCTCTTCTTTTTTTACACCGTAAAAGGAATAATATTTTTTGTACAGCTCGTCCGCTTTCTCCTGCCGGGACTGGACCATCCACGCCCGGACATTGTATTCATCGCTTACCAGCTGTAGATAATCGTGGTCCTTTGTGAGAAGGATCATGGAAATCTCCTCCCTGAATTTCATAACCAGGCTTCCGGCATAATCATCAGCTTCATACTGTTCGCTTAAAAGCACTTGAAAACCCACATCTTTTAAGATCTCTTCCATCAGTACAAACTGGCTTTTTAAAGGCTCCGGTGTGGCTCCCCTGGTTCCCTTATAATCCGGGTACAATTCTCTCCGAAATGTGTCCCTGGTTCTGTCAAACACAAAGGCAATGTGATCTGGCTGCTGCTTTTTCATCAGAGAGACCACCATCTTAAGCATTCCGAAAATAGCATTGGTATAAGTGCCGTCCTTTGCATGGAGGATCTTATCATAATGCTTCTGTTTTTCCTCCTCTGTCTTTGCGAACATGATCTCCCTTGGTAAAACTGCATAATAACAGGTCGACAGCATCGAGGAACCGTCAACGACTACAAATTTTCTTTCAGACATGTATTTCTCCATTCCTTTAAAATCTTTGCAGAATCAGGTAAAATAATTCTGCAATTCTGTTTCATTTTTCGCGCCCAAACGTTTCATAACCTCTTTCCGCTCCTGGGCAGATAATCCCTTCCATAGCTTTTGGACGCGAGGGTCCCCAAAACCGACGTATGGTATGCCATTCCGCTCGCATTCATAGGATGATAAGTAGTGATTGAGAGCACTCCATTCCACATAAAACGAATTAATGCTGCGGCTTAAAGAGCTTACTTTTACCATGTTCCTTCCTCCCTGATAAATATGTGCTATCCCGTTCAGATATTCCATTCCATTATACTCTGAAATTCCAGTTATTCATAGTCTAATATTGTGTTTTAAAATATAATTTTCCTCAAAAGACGTTGAACTATGTAGCAATAGGCTATATAATACAGATATCAAGAATAAAAAGGGAAGGTACTATCAGAAAATGGAAAAAGAGATCAAATATCCGTATATTTTATTTAAAATTGCCGGTTCCCTCTACTGCATCAACAGTAAATACATATCAACCATTGTTCAACTGCCCAACTACAGCACAATACCGGCTGCACCGGCCAATGTGACCGGAATGTTCAAATACCGGAATGAGGTCATACAAATGCTTGATTTGCGGGTAACCTTTGGACTTAAATCCATATCCGAAGAGTACAGGGATTTTGAAGAGATGATTGATGCCAGAAAGCAGGATCACATCAATTGGGTAAAAGAACTGGAGCGTTTCATTGATGAGGGCGGAACCTTCCGTCTGGCAAAGGATCCCCATCAGTGCGCCCTCGGAAGGTGGTATGATAATTTCAAAACCGACAACCTTACCATTGCCAACCATCTCAGCAAAATAGAGGAGCCTCATGCAAGGCTTCATCTGGCAGCCGATGAAGCGGACAACTGTAAAAAAGACTGTGAAAACTGCCAGCAGGAAGAATGCCTTATTAAGATATTAAAACGAGTAAAGGAAGAATCCATGCCAACCATCCTGAATCTTTTGGACCAGACAAAGGAGCTATTCCGTACAACGATTTACAAGGAGATGGTTCTTATACTGGATGGCATCAGATGGGGAATCGTGGTTGACGAGATCGTTGCCGTTGAAGACCTTGATGCCATTGCAGGCAGAGACCAGGATCCCATGGTAAGCCATTGCTCCTATATCAGTCAGGTAATGGAAAGTCCAAAAAGCGAAGGTCTTATCTTTGAGCTGAACACAAAGTCCTTATCAGCCAGATTAAAGGAATTGGAGGCCGCCTTTTAAAGCTGTCTTTCCTATCAGTTCGTGTGAAAAGAGCCGGAAAAGTTTAACCACAACTTTTCCGGCTCTCACAGTGAATGCCCAGGTACTTCCCTGAACTTACCTTCAGAAATACTTCTTATTACCCCACAAATTACTCTTCTTTAAATCCAGATATTCATTGTAGGCCTTTTCCAATATTTGCTTTTCATTGGAAAACTTCAGAAGATGATACGCTTCATGGAACTTGTAATATCCTGAATCAATAAAATATTCTTCCCGCTGTGGTTTACTGTAATAGCTGTCGGCCATCATTAGATACCAGTGCACATCTTTTTCCACCATATCCTGAGGCGTGTTAAAGGAGTACTGGCTCTTACCAATGTATTTGATTATGGACGCACTTACCCCTGTCTCTTCCTTTACTTCCCGGAGAGCCGTCTCTTTATACTCTTCACCCGCTTCTACTGTTCCCTTTGGCAAAACCCAACCTTCATACTTATTTTTGTAATTCTTATATAAAACCAGAATTTTACCTCGAAAAATAACCACACCGCCACAACTCGTTGCTTCTATCATTGCAATTCCTCCAGAGTGAAACCGTAACTTCCTTTAGAAGCCCGATTTTGGTGTGTCACACAGACTGGCTTTAGTATACCTCTTTTTGGGCTCATATGCAAGTGCGTAATCATTGAAAACAAATGTCATTATTTTTATTATTTGGATAAATATAAATCAAAAAGAGCTCTGGCAATGGGAGCTGCCGTCTGACCGCCGGAGCCGCCCTCTTCTACAATCACGCTTACGACTACTCTTGGATGCTCTGCCGGAGCAAATCCAACAAACCAGGCATGGGTTTCCTTGCCTTTTTCAAATTCCGCAGATCCGGTCTTTCCGGCTACCGTATAAGCATCGGTTCTAAGGGCGGAGCCGGTTCCCTCTGTTACAACAGAACGCATAAACTCGGTTAATTCAGAAGCTTCCACGGCGGTCATAAGGCTCATGTAGGTCTGAGGCATAAATTTCTTAATGACATCTCCCCCTACGTTTTCCACCCGGTCAATGAGGTATGGCTTCATAAGGGTACCGCCGTTGGCAATGGCCGCTACGATCATCGCATTATGAATGGGTGTTATCTGAGTCTGGCCCTGGCCGATGGAGGTCTGAAGAATCTGCCACGTATCAGCACCGCTTTCCATGGAATAGGAGCTTTTACTGCTGGCAATGGGCAAGGNNTCCGAATTAAACAGAAGCTGGTCCGCAGTATTCTTTAATCCATTTAAGTCCAGTTGTAAACCAAGATTGGAAAAAGCACCGTTGCAGGATTTTGCAAATGCCTGCTCCAGATTTTGATGCCCATGGGCTGTTTCATGGTAGCACCGGATGGTATAATCCCCATTCTTATAAATCCCGTTGCAGTCAAAGGTATAATCATTATAATTGGACGGATTTTCCCTTATATACTCTAAAGCCGTCACAAGCTTAAAGGTTGACCCAGGAGGATAAAGTCCCTGCGTCGCGCGGTTTAATAACTGTCCTGAGGTGTTTTCCTCTGCCACCAGCTGACTCCAGTCCGCAGCCAGGGTGTTGGGATTGTAATCCGGCTTGGAAACCATGGCAAGGATTTTTCCGGTATCCGGCTCCATTACCACCACCGCTCCTTTTCGCTTGCCCAAGGCATCATAAGCTGTCTTCTGTAGGTCCACATCAAGGGTGGAGACAACACTGTCCCCTTGATTTTTTAAGTCAGACATCTCATTTACCACCTGCTCCACAAGATTTACGTGGCTGGTCAGGAGATAGAAATTGGACAGAGCTTCCAGACCGGTCTTCCCATTGGTGGAATATCCCACCACATGGGCAAACAGCGAATCATAGGGATAAACTCTTGTTTCCTTTCCCTCTCCATCCACCTCTGTCCTGGCAAGAGCCCTGCCGTCATTGCTGTAAATCTCCCCTCGTACCACCCGGTCAGCAAAGCTGTCAAGTCTGGCATTATAGGAGNNGAATTGTTGATCACACTGTCGCTTTTCACAAGCAAAAAGTAGCCAAAATAAACCGCAAGCCCTACAAAAAGTAGTACGACCCCATAGGTAAGTATCAGGATATGGTGATTTGCTTTTGGATTCTGGTTAGCCTTCATATTTTTTCTTCTTCCTCTTCATTGCGTTTGAGTATATAAAGTCCCTGGATAATCCCAAAGATGATAAAGGTGCTTAAAATGGAGCTTCCTCCATAACTGACCAGTGGAAGCGTTACTCCTGTGGATGGAATGAATTTCGTCACTCCTCCTACGGTTAAAAATACCTGAATAATATAAATAGTTCCTAGGCCAAATGCAATCAGCTTATAGAACACCGCCTGCATACGGCTGGCAATCATCATGAACTGTAAAAAGCATCCCAGACAGATAAGAAGGACACAAAGAGCAAAAATGCCTCCCAGCTCCTCCGAAACCGCTGAAAATATAAAGTCCTTTTCTACAACCGGGATCCTTCCTGGCATCCCTCGGTATAGTCCCATGCCAAACCAGCCTCCGGTACCAATGGCAAACAAAGACTGGGTGATCTGATATCCCTTTCCTGCAATATCTGACCAGGGATTTAACCATGCCGATACTCTGGTCCTTACATGAGCGAACAGCTGATAGGCCAGCATTGCCGCCAGAGTTCCGCCTCCTGCTCCGGCCAGTAGATAGAGCCATTTTCCTGTTGCCACAAAGAGCATGAAAACATAAGTAACAAAGAAAAGGAGGGCGCTTCCAAGATCTCTGGAAGCTACCAGAATGAGTACATGAAGGGCGGCAGCTGCGGTTACTATAAGGATCGTCTTCATGCTGGTGGACCGGTAAAACATAGTGGCTATAAAAAAGACATAACTGATCTTTACAAATTCCGTGGGCTGGAAGGAAATGCCGCCAATCTCCAGAGAAAGTTGGGCGCCGTAGCTGCTGGTTCCTGCAAGGNNAGATCCATGGAATCCGGCTCAGCTGCCATACCCTGTCAATGACAAAGGGAATGACAAAGGTCATCAGGGCCGCGCAGGCCACAATGACGAACTGTTTTATGGCCCGGTCAAAAGAAAGCCTGGTCAGCATAATAAAGCCTATAGTAAGAAGCATACACATATTGTTGACCAGCAGCCTGGATACATTGCGGTAAATCAGCCGGTACAGGAAAAGGTAACAGAAAAAGAAGATTACCTGTACCACGTAAAACACCAGCATCCTTTCATCCTCCGTCTCCAGCCAGATGATTAAATAGGCAAGCAGGTGAATGAGAAACATGGCAAAATTCTGGCGCCCGCAAATTTTCCTTTTCCTGATTTCATCCGGAAAAGAAAAAAAACGAAAATTAAAATATGTGTATAATGCAATCAACAGTATCATCAGATATCTGGAGATATCAATAATCAGATTAATCATATGTCACCTACTCTACGCCGCGTTTGAAATGTCCTCTTGTGAATTCTTCAACCGGCAACTTTGCTTCTCTCCCATAAAGGAATCCATCAGAAAAGCTTTGAATCACCGCTTTTGTCTGTGCTTTGTTCTCTGTGGTGAACTGAAGCCGCAGCATTAAGGGAGATAATCCCTTTACCGCCTCCTCTAATCCAAGAAGGGACACGGCCACCGAATTATAAATGGAGTTGTAGCAGAAAGCACAGTGGTTTTTAACAGGAAATATTTTTCCCATCCGGTCCTTTAATGTCAAAACACCAGTTGTCTTGTCACACTGCTCCATTCCCTGATGAAGGCACTGAGCAGTCACCATCATGGGCAGACGTCCGTATACCAAAAGTTCCCCCGGAACTCTTAGTTTTCCCAATTCCCGGCTGTTTAATTCTACCGGCCAGGTGAGCTCATCTGCACCCAGTTCCCTTAACATCTCCTGTGCAGGATTATTCATTCCATACATTCCAAAATCAAATACCAGGCTTCCCTTGATATCCTTCTCTTTTAAATAGCCGGTTTCCTCCAGAGAACGGATCAGGAATCCATCAAATCCCCCGGTTTTCAGNNAGAGAAACCGTAAGCTTTGGGCCTTCTGAAGCTGATTTCGGGCTGAAAGCAGCCTCTTCTGCAGCTTTCAACAGTTCTGTCTGCCTGTTCTCTTTGTATTTCTTAAGGATCTCATATTCTAAGGCTTCCAGCCCGCGCCTGCGTAAGTCATTGAGAGCCTGAACCGGCACGAATATGTTTCCCTTTATATTAATGTCAAGATTTTCAAAATAAAAAGGAGTATTTCCCGTCTTATCCAGCTGTTTCCTTACCTTTTCCTCTGTTACAGGCTGATTTTGGGCCGTCTGTACGATCTCCCCGGTGACGGCAGCATTATGGCCGCAAGCACTTAGAAGTAAAGAGGCCATTTGTCCTTCTTCCAGAAGCGCGGTTCCAACTACCGGCTCCCTTACCTGTTTTTCTACAAAATTTTTATCAAGGTAATCGAACAACACCTGATTGCCTTCCCGAAAAGCAGGCTTTTCTTTCCAGACCACCATATCCCGCCCATTATGGCGCTTATAGTATCCGTCGGTCTGACCGCCCCGGTCAAACAGATCCAGAAGCATTTTTTTATCCTGCCCTTCGACCCGGTAGCCATCTCTTCCTTTAGCCAGATAAAGGTCCACGTACTTTCGGTAAATGCTTACTACTCCGGCGGTATACCTTGGGCTCTTCATCCTTCCTTCAATTTTCATGGAATAGACTCCGGCTTCTATCATGTCCGGTATGATATCCAGAGTGCTCAAATCCTTAAGGCTGAGGCAATAACGGTCATCTCCTCCTGAAAGAACCTGTCCTTCCCGTTTCACCTCGTAGGGCAGGCGGCAGGTTTGGGCACATCTTCCCCTGTTTCCGCTTCGCCCTCCTATGAGGCTGCTGAATAAGCATTGGCCGGAATAGCAGTAGCACAATGCGCCATGTACAAAACTTTCGATCTCCACATCCACCTGATCACGGACGTTAGCAATTTCCTTTAAGGACAATTCCCTGGCAGTAACAACCCGGTCAGCCCCCAGTTCTTTTAAAATCCTGGCACCATAAGCGCCGGTAATGGTCATCTGCGTGCTTGCATGAATGTGAAGTCCTGGAAAATTCTCCCGGACAAACCGGAAGGTTCCCATATCCTGTACGATGACTGCATCCAGGCCCTGCCTGTAATATGGAACCAGATAATCGTAAAGCTCCCGTATCTCCTGCTCCTTCATCAACGTATTAACGGTCATGTACAGCTTTCGCCCATGAAGATGGACATAATCAATGGCCTCCAGCAGCTTGTCCTCCCCGGGATTTTCCGCATAAGCCCTTGCCCCAAACCGGCTGCCACCCATATAGACCGCATCGGCGCCNNTCACAAGTTCCTCCTGTTTGCCCTTTATTGATGAAAGAGAGGATGTCACGGCCCTGCCGCCCAACATCCCCTCCTGGCTTATTCTTTCTTACCGGAATCCGCAGATCTCCTGGTTTCCACCAGTTCCAGCTTTGCCGACTCAAGCTTCATCTGAGTGGCCACAAGTTCATGCTTTAAGCTATAGATCTCCTTTTCCATCTCCGCCTTCTGCTGCTCCAGCCTGGCGGACTGTTCTCTGGCCTTGAAGTAATCATCCGCCATATTTAACTGAATCATGATATTCTGATATTCTGCGCTCTGCTTCGTGAACCCTTCCTGATGCTTCAGCGTTATAGTCATCTCATTGATGTAGCTTGCCAGGCGGTGGATATAACTCTCCTCCTCATTTCCGCCCAAAGCATAAATCTTGCCATCTATTAAAACTTCTGTACTGCGTTTGGAATCCATGCTGTTCTCTCCCTGTTTCATATGCTCCTTTTTACTATAACATATTTTGCGCAGATAGAAAAGCCCTGCCTGCATACCTTTATGTCCAAAAAGTACGGCTAAATAACAGGAAAGTTCTAAAATTCAGGCAGATTATGATCCTAAGGAGATTCCAAGATGTTCATACGCCCGTTCCGTGGCAACACGCCCTCTGGAGGTGCGGTTTATAAAACCGTTCATCAGAAGATACGGCTCATAAACATCTTCCAGCGTCCCGGCATCCTCTCCCAGAGAAGCAGCCAGGGTATCCAGTCCTACCGGACCGCCGGCAAATTTCTCAATCATTGTGGTCAGGATCGCCCGGTCATTATAATCCAGGCCAAACTTATCCACATCCAGAATGTCCAGGGCAAAATCCGCCACTTCTTTTGTAATGATACCGTTATATTTTACCTGGGCGAAATCCCGGACTCTCTTTAACAGGCGGTTGGCCAGCCTGGGCGTTCCTCTGGATCGCTTGGCAATCTCTGTAGCCCCTTCTTCCTCGATTTCCACCTGTAAGACCCTGGCGGAACGGCAAACAATAATCTTAAGCTCCTGTGGCGTGTAAAATTCCAGCTTCTGAACCACTCCGAACCTGTCTCTTAATGGAGCGGTTAANNTAGGAAGATCCAGTCTTATGGATCTGGCAGAAGAAACCTTCCCCAGCATAATATCTATGGCAAGATCCTCCATGGCTGGATATAAAACCTCTTCTACCTGACGGTTTAAGCGGTGGATCTCATCCACAAACAGCACATCCCCTTCCTGGAGATTGTTCAGTATAGCGGCCATCTCTCCCGGTTTTTCGATTGCAGGTCCTGATGTGACCTTCATATTGACTCCCATTTCATTGGCAATGATCCCTGAAAGAGTAGTCTTTCCCAGGCCGGGAGGCCCGTAAAATAAAACATGATCCAGGGATTCCCCCCTGGCTTTGGCGGCATCAATGTATACTTTTAAATTGGTACATATCTTTTCCTGTCCAATATACTCATCAAGACACATGGGCCTTAAGTTTGGTTCTATCCTTTTATCTTCTTCCGTTATCTCTGTGGTTATAATTCTACGTTCCATCTCTGTCTTTACCCGTTATTTTATATAAATGCCAAATGTTTTAAGGAAGCCTTAAGCACATCTTCCACCGTCATGGATTCCGTCACTTCCACCTGATGGACCGCCTTACCCGCCTCAACTGCGGAATACCCCAGAGCCGCCAGTGCTTCCATGGCTTCCCCGGCTACCCCTCCGCCGGATAAAACAGGCCCATTCCTCTGTTCCACAAACCCTGAAGGAAGAATTCCAGCTATATCAATTTTATCCTTTAAGTCCAATATAATCCTCTGAGCGGTCTTTGCTCCTACCCCCGGCGCTTTGGATATGGCTTTGGCGTCTCCTGATACAATGGCCCTTCTTAAATCATCCGGGTCAAGGGCAGAAAGAATTCCCAAGGCTCCTTTGGGGCCAATTCCGTTTACACTTATAAGCTGCTTAAACATCTGCAGATCCTGACGGTTTAAGAAACCGTAGAGGCACATGGCATCCTCTCTTACCTGAAAATATGTATACAACTTTGTCTCTACGCCAATTCCCGGCATATTTTGAATCACGGATATGGGAACATGTATTTCAAATCCCACGTTCCCGCTCTCTATAACAACGGTATCTTCAAATAGTTCAACCAATGGCCCTTTTACGAAAGAAATCACGACCTCTGTCTCCTTTTGTTATGCTGGAAATCTTATCTTTATTATTTATCATAGCATACAGCCTGTTCTTATGCAAGCGGATAGTCGAACAAATATTCTGTTTCCGTTGACGGACCAGCGCCTTTCCGATATAATATTGGGGGAGAGAATACCCTGCGGGTATCCCCATACACCCGGTAAAGCGGGGTTTGCCCTGTTCAAAAAACATGGGCAGTACTAAGGAAAGGGCGGAATCATACATGATCACCTTACAGAAAACCATTGCATTTCATGAGACATATCCCTTTGACCGGATCGGCCGGAAAGAGGATCTGCTGTTCTTTGATATAGAAACTACAGGCTTCTCAGGGGTGTACTCTACCCTTTATCTGATCGGATGTGTTTATTACAGAAACGGCAGCTGGAACCTGGTCCAGTGGTTCGCTGACACCCTGGATTCGGAAAAAGAACTGTTGGAAACCTTTTTTAAATTCTTAAAAAATTTTACTACAGTCATACATTTTAACGGGGATGGTTTTGATATTCCCTATCTTTTGAAACGCTGCCTTGCCCATGGCATGCCTTATAATTTTTCCGGTGTGGAAAGCCTGGACATTTACAAAAAAATACGCCCTTACCGGGGGCTTCTTGGACTTCCCTCGATGAAGCAAAAAGCCATTGAGGAATTTTTAAAAGTAGAGCGTAAGGATCTTTATTCCGGCGGGCAGCTGATCGAAGTTTATAAAGATTATCTTATCTCCCATGATAAATTTTTATTTGATCTTTTAATATTACATAATGAAGATGATTTAAAAGGAATGCCCCTGATCCTCCCCATATTAAATTACCCGGACTTTCTGGAGCAAAGCTTCCACCTTGAACACCAGGACTTTTTATGCCAGAAGGATATCTTTGGCCGGGATTTCCACTCTTTACGGCTTACCTGCAAAAATGGCTTTGCCATTCCCGTTGGATTTTCCAAATCCAACTCCCTGGTCTCCATGGAAGCGGAAGGAGAACACCTGACCGTAACCATTGACCTCTATGAGGGGGAATTGAAATATTTTTATCCTGATTATAAAAATTACTATTATCTGATTTATGAAGACAAGGCAATTCACAAAAGCGTGGCGGAATACGTGGATAAGGAAGCCCGGATAAAAGCTACGGCTAAGACATGCTACACCCGCAAGGGCGGCTGTTACCTTCCCCAGTTTTCCTCTCTGTGGACACCTTGCCTACAAATGGAATTCAAGGATAAGATCACTTATGTTTCCTATGAACCGGACTTCTTTGAGGATGGCGAAAAGCTTCGCCTTTACATAGGACACCTGCTGAATACCTTATGCCGGTAATTTGGAATCGTTTGCCCCCGGTTTCCGGCATTTTCCCGAAAGTTTTCCGGACACGCCTTTTATTTGAGGCTTTTGTTTAAAAACAATGTTAAGAATATGGTTGTTTTAAGGGAAGCTAAATGTCTTTCCTTAATTCTCCTTTTAAGAAAATAACAAACTTAAAGTTATTATTTTCTATAATTTCTAAATTTTAAAACAAACTTTGTAGTCCCAAATTAACTATGTTCCTACGAATCTGCAATCAAACTACGAAATAACAACTTCATAGGAAACATACTTTGCCTTTACGGCTCCTTTATTACTTCAATTCCTTTTAATAAAAATTTACTCCATATTTTCTTTTACGAATAATCTCCTTTTTCCAACAAATACCTGATATAGGAAAATGTCTTTTCTTCCCCCTGGTTTTTTAACATAAGAAGAAGCTCCTCCAACAAATTTCTCGTCTCAGGGGCAATGACCATGTAGCTTTTCGCGTGCATGTAATATTCCCATGGCGATGCATCGGTGTAATCTATGCCCTTATAGGTTTTCGATGCAGCGATCCGGTCCATCATCATTTCGATGACATAAATTAAGGGCATCTTATGCCCTACCAGACCTTCCGACATATCCGTGGTAAAGTCGATCCAGTACTCGTAGTGATGCTTGTTTCGGCCTTTATGGTGGAGCCAGGCTCTTGAAAAACCCTTGTCCTCTCTTTCCGCAGCGTTGGGGCTTCTGGTCCCCTGATAATAAAGAACGCCTGGTATGAATTCTTCCAGACTGTATTTTGACAAATCGTGAAGCAGCCCTTGTTTTATAAGGCCCACACGAAAACAGTTTTTCATGACTCTGATCTTATGTATATTGATCGTGCAAAAATGACCCCATAAATTCATAAATTTCATTGCATTCACCTTTTTATCCTTGCAAAAGAATCTTTTCCCATTTTACCACAAATTTCTCCGATTTTACCACTTATTTTCCCTTAAATTTATTCTGGAGATTTCTTAATTTTTAAGACGGAAAACGTTTGACACCTTTCCCTTTTTATGCTATTCTTAGGGAGGTTACAGATATCCTGTAACAGTACAATTTTTTATTCATTTTGGAGGTATCATAATGAAAGGTACAGTTAAGTGGTTTAACAACCAAAAGGGTTACGGATTTATTTCCGACGAACAGGGTAACGATGTATTTGTTCACTACTCAGGTCTTAGCATGGACGGCTTCAAATCCTTAGATGAAGGTGTTGCCGTAGAATTCGATGTTGTAGACGGAGCTAAGGGACCACAGGCTACAAACGTTATCAAAATATAATCATTGACTTATCAGTGTACCTTTTTTCAAAATATAGGAAGAAGTTATATTGTTTCACATGATTACGATTAGAGCCATCCATTGGATGGCTCTTTTTGATGCTCTTGCCTTACGATCTTTCGTGCAGCCTTTTTAGATCTTCTATTGAAAATTCATAATTTTTATTGCAGAAATGGCAATTCACCTCAATGCTCTTTCCTTCGTCAATCATTTCCTGAATTTCTTTCTTTCCAATGCTGATCAAGGCTTTTTCCACCCTGGAATTATCACAGTTGCAATAAAAACGGGTAGGTACCTGCTCCATTATCTCCAAGCCAAACTCTCCAAGAATGTGTTCAAGAATCATTTCCGGTGTATTTCCATGATCCAGTAGATCCGTGATCGAGGTGATTTCACCCAGTTTTTTCTCCAGGCCTCCAATGATCTCCTCAGAGGCTCCCGGAAGGAGTTGGATGATGAAGCCGCCGGACTGCTTCACGGTGTTGTCCTTATTCATTAAAACGCCCAGCGCCACCGATGACGGCGTCTGCTCCGAAGAAGCATAGTAATAAGTAAGATCTTCCGCAATTTCACCGCCCACCAGTATGGTCTGTCCAACGTAAGGCTCCTTCAGGCCGATATCCTTAATTACGCTTAATACTCCCTCTCCTACTGCACCGCCTACGTCCAGCTTTCCGGCCTGATTTGGAGGAAGCATGACGCCGGGATTGTAAACATAACCTTTTACATTTCCTTTTGAGTCTGCAGTCACCGTAAGGCCTTCTATTGGGCCGCTTCCCTGAATTTTCAGGGTCAGTAAATCATCTTCCCCCTTCATCATAATGCCCATCATGCTTCCTGCAGTCAAAAGTCTGCCCAGGGCAGCCGTAGCTACAGGACTTGTATTATGAGCTTGTCTTGCCTGTTCTACCAATTCTCTGGTAGTTGCCGCAAAGGCGCGGATCTGATGATCCCCTGCCGTGGCTCTGACAATATAATCAGCCATATTATAATTCCTTTCCGCGTTCTCTTGCTATGATATAAATTCTTTCACTGGTATCCTTTACGGGAGTTTTGGTAAATGCATCAAAAGCAGCCACAAAATCCATACCTGCTTCTTTTATCGCCATCTTTACTTCATCCAGAGAATATGCCCTCTGGTAATGATTCTCCGTATATTTCCGGTACAGGTTTTCCTCTTGCCTGATAAACAGGGAAAGACCGTATTCATTAATCCTGGTTTCCTTATCGTAATAATTATCCCAGATAAAGCTGCATTCCTCCCGGTCCTCGGAAATGGTGGAATCCCCCATGAGGGTTTCATACTTATATATAGTGTTCAAATCAAATATAAAAATTCCTCCCGGGTCCAGATAATTGTTGACCAGCCGGAAAACTTCCGCCATATCCTCATATTCCAGAATATAATTCATACAGTCACAGATGCTTAATACTGCCCGCACGGTGCCGTAAAGTTCAAATTCCCTCATATCCTGCATAAGATAAAGAATATCTTTTCCTGACTTTTCCCGCTTTTCCATGGCCATCTGCAGCATGTCTTCGGAGTTGTCAACTCCGATCATATCATATCCCTGGTCCACAAGAAGCTCCGTAAGGCTTCCTGTTCCGCAGCCCAGGTCAAGAATCAGGCCATCCCTGATTCCATATTCATTCAGCAGTCCAGTTACGTATTCACACCAGTCCTTATATGGAATATTGTCCATAAACCGGTCATAGACCTCTGCAAAGCTAGTGTACGCTTCCATTCACAATTTCCTCTTTCCTGCCCATGCTTCTTGGGCATTAAGGTATACCCATAGGGTGTTTCCTCTTTCCTGCCCATGCTTTTGGGCATTATATACCCGCAGGATATTTCCTCTCTGCATGAACCTTCCCTCAAGCGTTCTGTTTGTGATTCAAAAACAAAGCAGGTATCTCATAAAGAGGTACCTGCCTTCCTGTCTCTTTACTCTGCTGACAAGGCAGCATTTGATTACAGGTTGGATCCGCAGCACTTTTTATACTTCTTGCCGCTGCCGCATGGACATGGATCATTTCTTCCTACCTTTGCTCCCTTAACAATGGTTCCAGAAGCCTTCTGCTTTTTGTAAAGCTCTTTCTTCTTCTCTTCTGTCAGTATTGTATCCCACTCAGGAAGATTAAACAGCCATTCTGCTTTAGCCTCTACCATATTATAATAAAGCTTATCCGGATCGATCTCTATTTTTACTACGGTCTGCTCGTCCATAGTTTCAATAGGATTCTCATATCCCTTCAAGCTTTCATTGATTCCATCTAAAAAACCGGTCATTGTCTGGACATCTGTTCCGTATCTCTTTGCCAGATCCTCTACTGTTCCCTCAACCACTTCATCTGGCTTGGAAAGAATATGCTCATAGATTCCCTTTTCTACTTTAAAATACTCGGTCCATAATTCTTCTTTTCCTTTATCATCCAACTCATCGCCGTATGCCAGGTTTCTCCAATTTTCTAAAATAGCCATGTTCAAACCATCCTTTTGTCTGTTATTCTCGTGAAGGCAAGAAACCAAGGTCAAGTGAGCTTGACTTTGACGACTGCCCATGAAGTCAAATATCCCATAGTTTGCTGCGGGGTATCTGACTTCTGATAGTACTCCAACAAACAGTATATAACATCTTCATATATTTTGCAAAATGTTTTTTCTTATTTTACGATTCTCTACAGTCAAATCACCGGAAAAGCTTCACTATACGTATTTATTCCCCTACCGCCTGTTCCTGCTTAAACCCAGAAGCTTCATCATTAAATCCACGCTTCCTACATTGTAGCCGCTGCATCCGTAAACTGCCTTTAACCCAGGATCCGTAACAATCAAAAGGGGCAGCTTCTCCGGATCCACATACATTCTCCGGGCAAGAGGTTCTACCGTATCATCAAAACTTATGTAACCAACCTTAATTTGGGGTATTGCATCCAAAACCTTTCTGATCGTCCGGTTCTGTAAAGACATTTCACTTTGCACCAGGAAAATGATCTGGCCATCAAGTACATTTAAGGCATCTTTTTGCTCCAGCATTTCGTTAAGAACGTGCTCGGTCGGTTCCTGACCCTCGGAAAGGATGGCCAGAATATTAGCCTTTCCTTCCGTAAGCACGGAGGCTGGAACCGTCTGCTCTTTCCCGCTCTCATCCTTTACGGCCACTTCAAAATCATCCAGCAAGTTGTCGACCAGCATATCTTCCAGATTTCCGGCCCGTAAACGCATGGTTAAAGATTTTTCTTCATCCTTACTTAATTCAAAGACATACTCGCTGGCATTCTGGTTTCCGCTTGGAAGGCGGACGGAGGTGACCAGCCGGTAAATACCAGGCTCCAGATCCAGCTTTAATACGCCGCCGGAAAATTTCATGCCAGTGTAATCCAGAGTCACAAACTGTCCCTCTTTCAGCCTTCCAATAGTCCATGTCTGATAATAGGTCCACGAGCTGTCTGTTTCCCCATAAAGTACCAGTTTTCCAGACTTTTCNNAACTTCTGCCTCAAGATTTACCGGGTTCATCCGGGCCGGAATACCCAGAGTCCTGCAGATAGCAACAAACAATATCTTCTGGCTAAGGGGATTGCCTTGTGAAAGCTTAAGGCTTCCTAATGGAGTGGAACAGATCGTCTTATAGTCCAGCTTTGGCTCAAAGCCGATGTGCCGCTTCACATATTCCCAAATAGTTTCAGGGTTCTTACGGAACCCTTCCTTTTCCTGCTCATTGAAGAATTCCTCAATAAAGCCCCGGTAATCTGTCATTTCTTCCAATAAAATTCTTGGGCAGAGAATGTATTTTACATAAATATCCAGATTTCCATTCTCGTCCCATTCCTTACGGTATGGAGAGGCCCCTTTGAGATGGCTTTCCAGAATCTCTGCCATGGCATCCTTATAATCTTTTACGGTCAGGCTGTTAAGCAATGCCTTACGGTCCGGATTTTGATCCTTGGAAAGGAATTTATATATCTCGTCAAAGTTACCGGCAGATAACCGGAGGAGCTCTGTTTCATCCGGATATGGGGAAGCCTTTTCTTCCATAAAGTATCCGGCGATTCTGCTTTCCCGCATCTGGTTCGCCTCATGGATCCGTTTCCGGTTTCTTTCCTTTTGTTCCTTTGTAAGTTTCACCGGATTCACGGGATAATCCTTCGGAGCCCTGACGTCCGCATCCACCCAGATATCCATTCCGGGTTTCTCCTCTTCTTTCTTAAGCACCAGAACAGTCCCAGCCCCATCTTCCGGGGATATCCATGCCTCGCAGCACAGCCCATCCTTCATGGCACGGACATGGATATCTCCAAGGCCAATGGTGATGGTAACCCTTCCATTCCTATTTGTATATAGGTTTACTACACTGCAGTATTCCGCCATATTGAGAATTTCGAAAGAAACCTGGACATTCTCTGCCGGATTTTTATCCTCATCAAGCACCTGGATCTCATAAGATTTGGTCAGGGCATAAGTTGCAGTCCCGTTGTAATAAACCAGTAAATCCTCCTGGCCCAGACATTCCGTCTCCGAATCACCCGAATAATCGGAAAATGTTCTGGTATGCACCAGCAATGCCCTTGAGGAAGCATTGGTAAACCACCCCTTATCCAGTACTTCTTCCGGTTCGCAGGCCCCCAGAAAATGCCACTTTCCCTCCACAAACACTTCTACCCATGCATGATTGTCGTCACAATGAGCCCATCTTGGGGTATACACCTGTCTGGCAGGGATTCCCACGCTCCGGAAAGCCGTCACAGCAAAGGTGGATTCCTCGCCGCACCTGCCCTTTCCTGATTTGTACACAGTCACAGGAGATATGGTCCTGTTGTCGGAAGCCTCATAGGTTCCGTTCTCCGCACACCAGTAATTGATTTCCAGCACCGCTTCCCTTACGGAAAGCCCTTTGATCCTGTCAATTAGTTTGTCATAGAAAAATCTGCGGCAGTCTTCGATATTCTCCGTATTGACCCTGTAATATAAAATATGATGGAGAAAAATATCTTCCGGAATCTCCTGACACCACTCCATTTGATCATAAACCATGATGGAATGCCTTACATATCCAAGAAACACTGAAAAGTCATACTCTCCGGCATCCCGTACCGGCATTGTCCCATATAAAAATTTCATGAGAACCTGTTCCCTGGAAGTACAGCTTTCCATAGCTTTTTCAATTTCTTCCTTAAACACCCCCAAAAAGGGAAGTCTGAGCTCATATTTTTCCTGGGCATACCTCTGCAAATGTTCTGAAAACATGACTAAATTCTCCTTTGCGAAATCAATTAATTATTTTCTGATCCAGATGGCCCGTAAGAAGCTATATAATTGTAACTCCAGCGGAGTAAAGCTTCTTGGCTGTGGCCTCATCCGGCATGGAGTCCGTGATGATTCCGTCTATGTCATCAAAATGTGCAAATTTATAGGAATCATTAAAATAAAATTTATCCTTTTCCATTACCAGATATTTATGTCTGCTGCTGGCAATCGCCGCCTTCTTTGTCAAGCCATCCTCCACGCCTAAGGTGGTGATGGAATTGTCCGTAAGGTCCAGACCTCAGGTTCCGATGAAGGCCCTGTCAAAGCTGTACAGTTTGATGATCTCAATAGCAGCCGCTCCCATAAAGCCGTTTACCGTGCGGTACATGATCCCTCCGGTTCCAATGGAAGTGATATCTGGATTTACTGCCAGAGTCTGCATAATATCAATCATGTTCGTCACCACGGTCAACCGTTTGTGGGACTTGGCAAGCTGTTCCGCCACCATGATATTCGTGGTTGAAATATCCAGAAATATGGTTTCATTGCTCCTGATAAGCTCAAAAGCCTTCTGGGCTATTAATTCCTTTTTCTCAATATTCGTATCTCTCCGGTCAATCACATCCCGCTTCAGAGGATAATCCTGGGATAATAAGGCTCCACCCTAAGTCCGTTTCAGCTTACTGGCATTTT
>DJBG01000021.1 GCA_002429965.1 Hungatella sp. UBA5982 | reverse complement strand
CTGGAACATGTTCAGGTGGAGGGACGTCTTCTGCTTGATAATCTAAAACGCAGGGATGCCGAAGCCGCTTGTCTGATCTGCGCCAATCATTTTAATTCGGTCCTTTGGAATTCAGGAACGCTTCGGGGAATTTATCCACAGTTCTTTTCCGGTCAGGCGTAAAAACCGGTCCGGATGGAAATAAATAATTATTAATATAATGAAAGGAGTATGGGTTGAGGTTTAAGAGAGACAGCCGCCTTAAGGGAGCGGCCGGAGAGTTTGCGTTGTGTGGAGAATAAAAAGTCATAGGAGGTATTACTTTGGAGTACATTATTGGAATCATTTTATTAATTTCTTTCTTTGGCCTGGCGTATTACTGTATCAAGGGCCATAACCTGATGATCGGCTTCCTGCTGATTACGCTTCTTTGGACCATCCTTCCGATTGGAGGAACATTTTTTGCAAGTGAATCATTCTTAACGTCCAATCCAATCCTGCTGTTTGGAAAAGACAACACAGTGATTGCTGCCTTAAACAAGATTTACCAGTCCGCTCCTGAAGGCTGGGGAACCACCCTTGTAAACGTCTGTTGGGGTGCATGGTTTGGCCGCGTGCTTATGGATACCGGAATTGCTTCCACTCTGATCCGTAAGACAGTTGAATTAGGCGGAGATAAGCCTTTTGTTACTGTAGCTCTGTTAAACGTAGTTACGGCTTTGATCTTCACTGCCATGACAGGAGCCGGCCCGGTTATCGCAATCGGCGTTATCGTGCTTCCAATCCTTATGTCTCTGGGTATTCCCAAATCTGTTGCACTGTTCACCTTCATGGGTTCCGTTGCATCAGGTATATATTTAAACCCTGTAAACTTTGCACAGTACCGTGCATTCTTTATTAAACCGGAAGAGATGCCGGAGTTCACCCTTGGCTGGTATGCATCACACTGGGGTTATACTGCCCTGGTCATCATGCTGGTTGCAACAACAGTACTGGCTGCATTCTATTTAAAGCGTGCAAAAACCGTTCATGCATGGGCTGCACAGACCCGCAGTTCAGCATCCGAACAGAAGAATGCTCCTTTCTACACCCTCATTCTTCCTGTTGTTCCAGTGGTTCTTAAGATCTGGCTGGATTTCTCCGTAATCGGCGGCTTTGTAATCGCAGGATTCCTGGCTCTGTTCCTTTGCGGAAGAATGAAAGGAAATTTCAAAGAGAACTGCCAGCTTGTTAACAAGCTGTATTATGACGGTGTGGTTGATACCGCTCCATTGGTAGGCTTCCTTCTTACTCTGCCTATGTTTAACCAGGTGGCAGCTTATGCATCTCCTTATTTCAAGGTGATTTTAGGCAACGTAATGCCAAGGAGCGAGATCGTTGTATGTATCGTATTCGCTGTTCTGCTTTGCATGGGATTGTTCCGTGGACCAATGACTCTGGTTGGCTGTGGAGCTGCAACTCTTGGCGTATTATCCAATGTTGCTTCCTTCTCTGTACCGTTTTTATATGCGGTATTTGCCATTCCGACTATTACGGTAAATATTGGAAGCTGTATCACCCAGTCATGGGTTGCATGGGGACTTGCTTATACAAAGGTTGAATCAAGGGAGTTCTTGAAGCTATCCATTCCCAATGCATACCTTACCGGCGTGCTGCAGTATATCGCAACCTTTATTATGCTGGGCGGACTTGGAGCCGCATGGTTCCTTTCATAGGCATATTTTTCTTAAAGAAGTATAGTGCAAGCGCAGCCTGAATTAAAAAAATAGCCGTTCGATTAAATAAGAAAACTCACATTCTCAAAACCAAAGATAGATAACCCATAGGTCCGGGCGCGCCTTTGCGCACCCGGACGCTTTTCACCATTCATCTGAATGAGAGATTAAATATTGTTAAAACTAAGGTGCAAGATTGTTGATTTTATAAAATGGAGACACCTTGAAAGATACCTTTATGCCAGATAGCATGGCAATGAAATGGAAACACCTTGCAGGTATACCTTTATGCCGGATAACACGGCAAAGAAGTGGAAAGGAATGGAAAATAAATGGCAGAACGAATACTCAGATCGGTTCGCATGGGAATCGACGTAGGCGGTACCTATACCAAATGCGTTGCAATGGATAATGATACCCATGAAATTATCGGAAAAAATGAAGTAAAGACGACACATGACCATAAAGACGGCGTTGCTGCCGGTGTTGTGCAAAGCTTTAAGAATTGCATGAACGAAAATGATATCTCTCCGGAGGATGTGGTTTTCGTTGCTCACTCCACCACCCAGGCTACCAATGCCTTTATTGAAGGCGATGTGGCAAGCGTCGGAGTCGTAGGAGTAGCAGGGGGTGGTCTTGAGGGCTTCCTGGCAAAGCGCCAGCTGGCTTTAAAAGACATTATTCTGGATGAAAAAGTCGGCCGTATGATCAAGGTGTATAATACCTTTATTAAAAAGAAAATGCTGACAGAAGATATCATCAACAAGAACATCGACGACCTGCTTGCCCAGGGTTCGCAGGTAATGGTGGCTTCCATGGCCTTTGGCGTGGACAGTATGGGAGAAGAGCAGTTGATCCATGACTGTGCAAAGAAGAAAAATGTGCCTGTAACAATGGCTTCCGATATTACGAAACTTTACGGACTTACCCGCCGTACCAGAACGGCGGCAATCAATGCTTCCATTCTGCCGAAGATGATGATGACTGCAAATGCTACGGAATCCTCAGTAAAATCTGCAGGAGTAAACGTGCCCTTAATGATCATGAGAGGCNNCCGTCCTGGAGTGGATTATGCTAAAATTGGTGGTCATGACACCTATATCAACTCTCTGGATGTCCGGATATTAGGATGCGCAGGCGGTTCCATGGTCCGTATCAATGATAAATGCGTCGTAGACGTAGGCCCCCGTTCCGCCCATATCGCCGGCTGTGAATATGCCTGCTTTATGCCGGAGGAGGAGATTGTTGATCCCCAGATCGAAATGGTCAGCCCAAAGCCGGGAGATCCGGGCGACTACGTAACCCTGCGGTTAAAAAATGGAAAGCGCATATGCTTTACCAATACGGACGCCGCAAACGTTCTGGGCCTTATTGATGAAAAATACTTTGCCCACGGCAATGCCAATTCCGCCAGAAAAGCCATGCAGCCGGTTGCTGATAAGCTTGGCATAACAGTAGAAGAACTGGCTACCCAGATTCTGGATAAGGACTTTGAAAAGATCAACGCCTGCATCAGCTCACTGGCTGAAAAGTACAAGCTGGATCATGACAGCATGAAGCTGGTAGGCTGCGGAGGCGGTGCCGCTTCCCTGGTTCCTTACTGTGCCGGCAAGATGGGACTTCAGTACAGCATTCCGGAAAATGCGGAAGTAATTTCTTCTATTGGTGTGGCGCTTTCCATGGTTCGCGACGTGGTAGAGCGTGTGATTCCAAACCCCTCACAGGAAGACATCCGCGAACTGAAAAAAGAGGCAGCAGATCTGGCAGTCAGCTCCGGTGCTTCTCCTGATTCGGTAGAGATCCATATTGAGATCGACAGCCAGACAGGAAAGGTAACGGCCATAGCCACAGGATCCACAGAGGTGAAGACCACAGATCTTTTAAAGGCCTGCGAAGAGCCGGAGGCTTGCGAGCTTGCCTTACAGGATTTCGGTCCCAAGATCTGCAATGTGGTTTTGGCAGAAATGACAGACAAGTTCTTTGTCTATAAAGGGGAAAAAGACGGAAAATCACCTCTGCGTATTGTAGACAGCAAGGGATTCATTAAAGTACAGTGTTCCGACGGTGTTGTGGAGAAATGCAAGGTAAAGGATTACGAAGCAGTTGTGGAAAAGCTTTGGAAGGAAAATGCCGTGTTTATGACAGATACTGTGCTGCGTCCAGATTTCTTCGTATGCTTCGGACCCAGGGTATGCGACTACAGTGCAGTAGATTTAGAGCAGATTATGCTTCTTATGAATCTGGATTTAGGAGACCGGGAACCGGAGGAAGATGTACTGATCGTTGCTTCCATACAGGAGATTTAATCAATTATGAAGAAAGAAGAGTTTCAGAATGCCCTAAAGCCCATTGCAGAGGGACTTTTTGGAAAGCAGAGAACAAGAGGATATGAACGCCCCCACTTTGATGTACGTCCAGTAGAAGATATGTTAAAGGACTTAGCGGAAATAGAACCGGTGGAATGGTATTCCTATGCATTTTCCAGAGAGCCTTTAAATGGAAAGTTTAACGAGGAACAGCGAAGGGAATGGATGGAGAAAAGTCTGGCCTGCGGCAGAGACTATGCCCGGAAGGTTAGTGAAAAGTACCAGACAAGAGATCCGAAGAAGCTGGCAAAAGCCATGGGCATGGATATTTCTTATCCGGAATTCCCGGAAAAAACCGACCGGGTGCTTTTCGCTGAATACCGGATACCCAATAAAATCTGCATCTATATGGATGCGGTGAAAAAAGGGGAGAAGCTCTTTGAAAATCCGGGGATTTTAAAACTGCTGGCAGAGGGGCTTGATATCAGCCGCCTTTTGCTGGCCCACGAGCTCTTTCATAGCGTGGAAGAGCAATATAAGCATGAAATTTTCACGAAGACAGAAAAGGTCAGGCTGTGGTCCCTTGGTTTTCTTCATAATGATTCCAATGTGATTGCCTTCAGCGAGATAGCGGCAATGGGATTTGCCCAGGAGATCATGGGAATTACCTATTCCCCCTATATAATGGATGTATTTTTGGTCTATGGCTATTCACCGGAAGAAGCCAGCGGCCTTTACGAGGAGATGATGGTCTGCGCAGGGAGAACTCCGCGGACCGCTTAAAAGAAAGCAGGAGAAAATATGAGTCTAAAAATTCCATATGAGACAGTAAAAGAAACAGTTAAAAAAGCGATGTTGAATACCGGGCTTACCATGGAACAGGCTGAGGTCTGTGCAACCATCCATGCCCAGTCCAGTGCAGATGGAGTGGAGAGCCACGGACTGAACCGTGTTCCACGTTTTGTGGAGTATGTTCGGAAAGGCTGGGTGAATCCAGAGGGAAAGCCGGAGCTTTTAGGAGCCAGGGGAGCCGTTGAAAATTACGACGGACATCTGGGTATCGGCATTACCAATGCCCTGTTTTGCGCAGACCGGGCCATGGAGCTTGCCAAGGAACATGGGATCGGCTGCGTTGCCTTAAGAAATACGACCCACTGGATGAGAGGCGGCACCTATGCATGGAGAATGGCGGAAGCCGGCTTCATGGGCATGAGCTGGATCAATACGGAGAGCTGTATGCCTTTGTGGGGCAGTGATAAACCAGGCGTGGGAAATAACCCGTTCTGCATTGCCATACCAAGAGAGGATGGCCCTATTGTGCTCGATATGGCTATGAGCCAGTATGCTTATGGAAAGCTTGGAGTTTACCGCCTGGCTGACAAAAAGCTTCCATTCCCCGGAGGCTTCGATAAAGACGGAAACTTAACGGATGATCCGGGAGCCATTGAGGAGAGCATGAGGATTCTGCCAACCGGTTACTGGAAGGGAAGCGGCATGGCCATTGCCCTGGATCTTGCAGCTGCCCTTATGGCAAATGCAAACAGCGGTTTTGATATGGATGAAGAAGGAAGAGGAAGCTGCACTGGTTGCTGTCAGATTTTCATTGCCTATGATCCATATCTCTTTGGAACAAAGGAAGAAATCCAGGAGATGCTCAACCGGAGGGTTGCTGCAGCGGATGCAAGCCATCCAGAGCGGGAAGGCGGTCAGGTTACCTGTCCAGGGGAACGGACCATTGCCTCCAGGGAACGCAGCATGAAGGACGGCGTATCTGTGGATGAGACTGTATGGGCCCAGGTAGTTGCCATTTCAGAAGGTGAACTGGATACAAAGGATATTGCAAGCAAATAAAAAGGAACTGCTCTCCATGGGGAGCAGAAGGGAGAAAACTTATGCTTTTTTCTAATATTTCAGTTGCAGAGAAGTACGATTATCTGGAAGATAAATTCCGGGCAGCCTATGAGTGGCTGAGAGAAACGGATATCCGCTCTTTACCGGCAGGAAGCTATCCGGTCAAGGGAGACATTGTGGTGGCAAATGTACAGGAGTACACCACCTTTCCGGCAGATCAGGGATCCTTTGAGACCCATGAGAAATATTTTGATATTCAGTACATGGTTTCCGGCAGGGAACAGTTCGGGGTCTGTAAAAGAGACGGCTTAACGGTGAAGGAACGGATCGAGGAAAACGATGTGATCTTCTATGAGGAACCAGAGTTTAGCGGCAGTGTTCTGTTGGAAGAAGGAGATTTAATCATTGTGGCCCCAGCGGATGCCCACAAGCCCCGCTGTGCGGCAGGAACACCTTGTGAGGTAAAGAAGGTCGTAGTTAAGATCGCACTTTAACAAATCAATCTGTCCGGCTTAGAGAAAACCCAGGCCGGACAGAAAGCGTTAAATGATATTCATGGTCAAAGGCATCATAAGATGATCGATCAGGACCTGATAGGCCTGGAGGCTGTCCCCCTTTTTTAAATGATGAAAAAAGGTCAAATGCTCTTCATAGGTTGCCTGGGCACGGCCGGCGACGGTCAGGGCATTGGCAGTGGTCAGATGGATGGTATAGAGAAGGCGCTGGAATAAATGGTCAAATTCGCTGTTCTCAGCGAAATGGACCAAAAGCATATGGAACTGGTGATCCTCTTCTGTAAAAGAATCCGGGAAGTTCTTGGCGGAGAGGGCGGTTTTCTGCCTGGTAAGGGAATCTTCCATATCCTTTAATAGTTTGTGAAACCGTTTTTCATCCTCGCAGCCTGCGGCCAGATGGACGCAAAAGCCTTCAATGGCGCAGCGGATCTGGATGGATTCCCGCATAGTCTCCTTATCCAGACGCCGGATCATGAATCCGCGGCTTGGAATAATGGTGATATAGCCTTCCTGGGAAAGATATTGAAGTGCCTCCCGCAGAGGGGTCCGGGAAATACCCAGCTCCTTAGCCAGTCTGGTTTCCGAGTACAAAACCTCTGAGTCCAGAGCATTGGAAAGGATCTGTTCTTTAATTGTATGATAAGCCTGATATTGCAGGGAACCGGTATCGTTCATGAAAGACTCCTGTCATATTCGTGGAAATGCCAGACAACCTTGTCTGGCTATAGGTGCTACGGAAAATATCATACCCGAAAAGACCCATTAAGTCAATAAAAAAAGATTGACCGGTATACCGGTATACTGGTATAATAGGACGAGAAAGAAAAAACTATTTTATTACACAGGAGGTATAAACAATGAGCGCATTTGAACTGGGAAATGGCTTAAGAGTTATTGATTTAACAAAGCAGCTGGATCCGGAAACTGAGACAAGGCGGTGTCATTTATTCCGTTTCAACACAGGTGGACCTATCCCGGATTTCCACACGATCATGGACTTGACCAGTCATTTAGGTACTCATGTGGAATGTCCATACCACCACAATGATAACTGGACAGACGTACAGGGTCTGCCGATCAGCACCTTCATGGGCCGCGCAATCTATGTAAACATCAACCATATGGAGCCTAACGGCAAAATTAAGGGAGAAGATTTAGAAAAAGCCTGCGGCGGCCGTATCAAAGAGGGGGATATTGTTATCCTGGATTCCCCACGCAAACTTCCTCCATTCACTCCTGCTTCCAACACTCCGGAAGATGAGCGCCTTTTCATCTGCCGAGAGACAGCAGAATGGTTAAAGGATAAGAAGGTAAAATGCGTTGGCTTTGGCGACGGCGTTTCCATTGAGAGCAATAACGAGGATGTATGTGCATTCCACGACGTTTTGATGGAGGTTGATGTGGTATTCTTAGAGGTATTAAAGAATTTAGAAGAGCTGACCACTGACACCTTCTTCATGTCCTACGCTCCGATCCCGATCAAAGGACTGGATTCCTGCCCGATCCGCGCATATGCCATCGAAGGCATCGCGGAATTTTCAAAATAACAGAGGGTGAAATTTATGAAAATAGCTGTCATAGGGGCAGGGGCCATGGGTTCCATCTATGGTTCCCGTTTATCCCTGAACAATGATGTATATTTGGTAGATACGGCGCCTGTTGTTGTGGACCACATTCAAAAGGAAGGGATTAAGCTTCTGGAAGATAACGAGGAGCATATTTACCGTCCCAATGCAGTTACCTCCACAGAAGGTATGGAGCCAATGGATCTTGTCATTCTGTTTGTTAAATCCTTATATTCCAAAGCGGCATTAGAGACAAACAGAAGCTTTATCGGTCCTAAGACCTATGTGATGACCTTGCAGAACGGCTCCGGCCACGAGGACATCCTGGAGGAGTTTGTTTCAAGGGATCACATGATCATCGGTACCACGGATGACAATGGCGCGGTTATGGGCGTTGGCTATGTAAAAAGAGGCGGCGCAGGCAATACCAATGTGGGCATGTTGGCAGAAGATAAGGAGCAGTTTCTTCCAAAGCTGAAAGAAGCTTTTGAATGCTGCGGTTTTCGTATGAATGTCCATTCCAATATCCAGCAGCTAATATGGAACAAGCTTTTTACCAACGTATCATTAAGTGTGGTAACAGGCATCCTTCAGGTGGATATGGGGTATATTGCATCCAATGAACACGCCTGGAATATGACTGTGCGCCTGATTAAAGAGGCGGCTTCCGTGGCCCGAGGCCTGGGTCTTCATGCGGACGACGATGAGATCATGGAAAAGGTGAAGAAGACCTCGGAAATGTCTCCAAATGGCTGCACTTCCATCCGTGCAGATCTGCAAAATGGACGGAAAACAGAAGTGGATACAATCAGCGGCTCCGTAGTAAGGGCTGCAAAGAAATGCGGCATTCCGGTACCGACCCATGAACTTGTGGTTGAAATGGTACACGCTATGGAAGACAAGAGCCGGTAACAGGATATAGAAAGAGGCTGGTTTTCCGCCGCAGGGTAAAGCGCTGCAGGATACCGGCCTCTTTGCCTTTTAGACTGGCAGCCTAGATCCAGAGAAGGAGTAAAAAAATGTACAGGGGAAAAATCAAATGATAAGGGGGATTACAAATCATGAAGAAAATATATGTTGCTTCTATCACTCCGTTTCAGGAAAATGGAGAAATCAATGAATCCGCTGCAAGGCAGCTGTGGGAGAGAAATATTTCAGAGGGAGCGGATGGATTTTTTATCGGAGGAAGCTCGGGAGAATGCTTTCTGCTGACCAGGGAGGAGAGGGTCCGTACCTTTGAACTGGCGTCCGAATATGTTAACCGTGCAGACATATTCGCTCATGTAGGAGCGATCAGTACGGAGGAAGCAGTATTCTATGCGAAAAAGGCAAAGGATATGGGCATCCGGAATATCGCAGCAACTCCTCCGCTTTACTTTGGATTTTCTGAGAAGGAAATCGCAGGATATTATTACGATATTGCTGAGGCAATCGGGCAGCCGGTTCTTTATTATAACATTCCGTCCAGCACCCACAGAGAACTGGAGTTTTCCCATCCTGATATTCAGTCGCTTATAAAATCCGGTGCAATAGGATCAGTAAAGCATACCAATCTTAATCTTCTTCAGATGGAGCGGATGAGGAATATCAATCCTGATATTAAGTGCTTCGGAGGTTTTGAAAGCTGTATGGTGGCCTTCCTTGCCTTTGGCTGTGATGGCTTTATCGGAAGCAGTTTCAATTTCATGCTGCCCCAGTTTAAACGTGTGATGGAGCTGTATCTGGAAGGAAGAGAGGAGGACGCCAGAATCCTCCAATCCAAATGCAATAACATCCTGGATGTGCTTTTAAAGAACGGATTGTGTGCAAACTTAAAGTATATCGTTACCAGCCAGGGGATACCGTCCGGCGAAGTGAGAAAGCCCATGCTGCCTCTGACGGAAGAGAAGAAGGCTGAGATGGATCAGGTACTTAATCAGTATCTGGAGATCCGTTAATACTTACCGGATACAAGCCTCCGGAATCAGGTTCAAAATTATAAAGGAGATTTAAGACTTATGAAAGCGGTACAGATAATAAAACCTTATGAGTTAAAAGTCATTGATGTAGAAATGCCGGTAATTGATGAAAAGAATAACGTGCTGATTAAAATGACCGCTGCGGGAATCTGCGGCTCCGATGCAGGCATTTACCATGGAACCAATGCAGCGGCCACCTATCCCAGGATCATCGGGCATGAAATGGTGGGAAAAGTGGCGGAAGTTGGATCCTCTGTCCAGACTTTAAAAGTTGGTGACCGAGTCATCATCAACCAGGTAACAAGCTGCGGCCATTGTTATCCATGCCGGATCGGACGGGGCAACGTATGCGACCATCTGGCCGTGCGCGGCGTTCACATTGACGGCGGCTACCGTGAATATATGGCAGTACCGGAGTCAGACTGCTATGTACTTCCGGATTCCCTTTCCGATGAAGACGCCGTTATGATCGAGCCTGCCACCATCGGCATCCAATCCTGCACCCGTGCGGAGCTGGATCAGGATGATATGCTTTTAATTTACGGTTCCGGTGCTCTTGGAAGCTCTATATTAAAGACCGCCCGTTTGATCTGTGACCATATCATTGTTGCGGACATCCAGGATGATAAGCTGGAAACCGCTAAAAAGAACGGGGCTGCTTATACGATCAATACCTTAAAGGAAGACTTACAGGAAAAGGTAAAGGAGTATACTCACATGAGGGGAGCCACGGTATCCATTGATGCCGTTTGCAGCAAGGATTCCCTGACACAGCTTCTTCAGGCAACCGGAAACGCAGGCCGGGTTATGACCATGGGATTTTCTACGTCTCCAACGGAGATCACCCAGTTTGCCATTACCTCGAAGGAACTGGATGTAAGGGGTTCCCGTCTGCAGAATAAAATGTTTGGGAAAGCCATAGACTTAATCAATGAGGGCAAACTGGATTTAAACGGCTCCGTTTCCCATACCTTCCCGCTGATCCACGCCCAGGAGGCATTTGATTTTGTGGACAGCCATGATCCGTCTATTCGTAAGATCGTATTGACCTTTGATTTTTAGCCATAATTTATCTACAAATGAATCAAGCGGTTCCTTCTGCATTTAAAACAGAAGGAACCGCTTTTTTTTATCCGCTGGTGCGTGCAGCGCATCCATAAGATATTCATATATACGCGTCATGGCTTCCGGCTCTACCCATTCAGGAGAGTCCCGATAACCACCGTGCATGGTGGTTGAAACATCCATTTGACTGAGGATCATGTCAAACTCCGGGGGATGGCCTAAAAATCCACTGCCCAGATTGGAAAGGGCATTTAGATACTGGATATCCCAACGGGGAATTGAGGCTATGCTGATCGCAGGAATTCGAAGTCCGGAGAAAGAGGCTTCGTCGCTCTTTGGCAAAAATTTAACCAGGAGGCCATTGTGGGCTGTCAGGATTTCCTTGTTGCAGAAAGGGCGTACAGACGCTTTTTTTGCGTTCCCCCGGTCATAGACTGCAATGGTATCACCGTAACCGCATACATCCAGATTGATCACACCGGTAATGGCCTGCCGGTCCATTTGGCTGACGTAATGGCGGCTTCCCGTATTGCCTGTTTCCTCTCCGTCAAAAAATGCGAAACGGGCAGGGAAGTTTTCGGCGCGGAGAGCTTTGGCAAGAGCGATCAGGATGCAAAGGGCCGCAGCGTTGTCATTGGCCCCAAAGCTTCCGTAAACAGCATCGTAATGAGCGCAGAAGAAGAGGCTGGGCCCGCTGTCCTCCGGAGAAATCAGATAGTTGACAATTCCTCTGGGAGCTTTGGGAGAGGGAGCTTCTTCCTGCCGTTCAAAGGGCAGGTTTTCCTGCTTTAAGACCTTTTCCAAAGCCATGCGGCGCAGGTCAGGATCCTTCATGGAAAGTTCAGTCAGATATTGGTTTAAGCTCATGATTCTTCCCCCTGCCGGGCATCACCGGGCAGGCAGCTTTCAAGAGGCACCTTTATAACGATCTTGCGGATGGCTGCTGGGCCAGCTCCGGCCTGGATGGCAGGAATATGGACATCCCAAGGGAAATAAATGGCATAAGAGCCTGGAACCAGGCGGATGCGTCCCTCCGGAGCCTCAGGATCATTGCAAAAGAAAAGGATGTCTCTTGGAGTATCAAGAAGATCCTCGTCCACCTGCCCGGTTTCGTCCTTGCTGTAAAAACCGGCCTCTTCCGGACCGCCTTTGGCAAGAAACTGCACGTCAATATTTTTTCTGTGTATTTCCGGGCGGAGGCTCTCCCTGTCTTTTGTGTCTAAATCAAGGACCTGCAGAATAACTGGCAGGCCGTCCAGTTCTATGTTAAATACTCCTGGTTCATGAACTGCCATATCATTGTCCCTTAAATAGCGGATGGCGTTGCGCAGGGGACCCGGCAGCACAGCAAGCTGCTCTTCCAGCATTGGTTTGTAGATGTTTCCGAAGATCATGGGTAATTCCTCCTGTTTCATGGATTGTTGGATTCATTCAGATGGGGGACCGCCTGTTACTGCATGGCCGTCAGGCCTCCGTCTACACCGAGGATCTGACCGGTCACAAAGGAAGCGGCATCGCTGCATAAAAACAGTGCGGCGGCAGAAATATCCTCTTCACGGCCGATGCGTCCAAGAGGGATGCGGTCCGTCAGCTTTTCTAAAAATACAGGGTCATCCAACTGGAATGAGTTAATAGGCGTCCGGACAAAGGTGGGGGCGATGGCATTGCAGGTAATGCCGTATTTTCCCCATTCACAGGCTAATTGCTTTGTGTACATGTTGACTGCGCCCTTGCTGGTGCAGTATGCGATATAATCCTGTTTTGTACCGATAAAGCCCTTTACGGAAGAGAGATTGACAATACGTCCATACCGGTTAGGGATCATAAAACGCTTTCCTACTGCCCGGGTTACCGTATGGATACCATTTACATTTAGGTCCATTACCTGGTCAAAGGTATCCTCATCGTAGTCCTCCGCAGGAAGCAGACGGTTCATCCCGGCACTGTTTACCAGGATATCAATGCGGCCAAATACCTTGTCCACCTGGTCAAGCATCTCTGCCACGTCATCCCGGCTGCGGATGTCACAGCGCAGGGAGAGAAAGCTGCGGCCGGCCTGCTGTGCCTCTTCTTCAAGCTGCGCAGCTTTTTCCGGATGTCCGCCGCATACGGCTACATCAGCTCCGCTTTGTAAGAATGCTCTGGCAATGGCGCTTCCTAAACCTCCGGTTCCTCCAGGAATCAGGGCTTTTTTTCCGGCAAGTGTAAACATATTCTGATAGATATCATTTTTCATAAAGAAGTCCTTTCTGTCCCGGAAGACTGGAATTGGTCCGTTCTTTTGTGCCTTCAATAAAATAATCCGGGTAACGTTCCATCAAAGGCGATATCAGCAAAAGGATCCGGGCCAAATGGTGGTGGTAAATGGTGCATGCACGGTCCGTGTCCCGTCCTGCCAGCGCATCGGTAAGAGCAGTTAAGTCCCTGAGGAAATCTTCTGATACGGAAGCGTCGGAGACAGACAGGTAGAGAAGCCTTTGTAGGTCCATTCCGGTTTTCTGCACGGGTTCCCAGATATAGTCCATCTTCCCCGCCAGATCATAAAGCAGATGATAATATTCGGTGATCAGCCGGACGGACTGGGATAAATCGCCTTGGGCCAGATAATCCTCCTGCTGCATCAGGTTATGATAAAGAATATCAAACTGGGGCCGTTTCACATTCCGGATGAAGATGTTCTGAAGCATGGCTGTCCCAAGCTGCTTGTGAATCCATAAGGTTTGCTCGATCCGGTTAATGTCGATCCTGGATACAAAGGCACCCTTCTGGGGGATGATGTCCACCAGATTCTTGCGGGAAAGTTTGTAGAGCGTATCATGGACCGGCGTTCGGCTTATGCTCAGTGCGTCGGCAAGTTCAACCTCGTTCATCTTACGGCCTGGGGGCAGATGAAGGTTCAAAATGAAATGCCGGATAATCCGGTATGCATATTGGCGTGCATCTTCCGTATGTCTCCGGGGCGGTAATTTTTGAAACGGTATGAGTGACATGTAAAACTCCGTTCTTCCGTCTTAACTGACGGCACAAATCAAATAAATAACGCCATGGGCGTTGGGGGTTGTCCTGTGTTGCCATATTTCGAAATTTTGTATAAGGCTTGTCCGGTATATGGTATTGCTATGTGAGCCAAGTACGGACAGGACAGGAATGCATATTAACTTGTATGCAATATCTACCTTTATTTTATCATTCTTTGCTGAAAAAAGCTACTGAATTTGATGCTGTCAATGCCAGTAGAAAACCGGCGCTATGCCTGTAATCTGCGGGCAACCTGCTCCATATGTCTGCCATCTGTACCGCAGAAGCCTCCAAATATGTTCATGCTGCTTATGCGGCGCAGAAGTCGACCTTCGAAATGATCCCGGTGCGTAAGGAAGTGGAAGGGGGAGAACAAAGCCATTGGTTCTGTTTTGACTGTGAACGGTATGTCCAAAAGAGTTGAAATCAAAAGGGATTTATGGAAATATATAGTACAAAATAACAAAAAAATTGATATTAACCTCTTGCATTTTAAAAAAACATATGATATAATTCCAGTGTTGCAGCAATTGAATAAAAGCTAAGTTTATTATGCGCGAGTGGCTCAGTTGGTGGAGTACGACCTTGCCAAGGTCGGGGTCGCGGGTTCGAGTCCCGTCTCGCGCTTTTAAGAAAACGTAGTGTTTATGAGGGTTTCCGGGTTTTGGGAACCCTCTTTTTGTTTACATGCAAGTGCGTAACGATGTATATTTATCAGAGAATTTCATCTGTTTATACCCATACTTTGAATACACTCCAGTTGCTCCTTTCAGAGTATTATGAGTGTCCAACTTTATGTCCGTACCCTCAACTCGTTTTGTCTATATGAAATAATCACCTATATACATTTATCTCATATTCTATATTAGATAAATGTATAAATAACTTACTCCATTGACCTATTCTTTATAAGTACATATTAAAACTCTCAATGGGAAGGAGTAAATAATATGAATTTATCATCGAAAGCTAATTTTAAGGATGATTATAAAAATAGTAATAAGAGCAGCGACTCATGCGGTCAAATACTGAAATGCGGAGAGGTTAGTCAAGCATTATTATTTAATGGTGCGAGTATAGGAACTTCTGTACCTGCCGCTACGATCACCCTAGATACCTCTAAATTTTGTAACAAATGTATAATGCTCGAATTTACATCTAATATAATTGGAACACTTTTTCAAGGAACTTTAAATTTTCAATTATATAGATTTTGTGATGATCAACTGCCAATTCCTATTGGTCCACAATTCTATTTAACACAATCAATACCAGCCGTTTTTGCTAAAACGTTTCCGTTTTTTGTATGTGATTGTAATTCATGTCCAAATGAATGCTGCACCTATAGTATTGTAGTTTCAGCCGGTGGATCTGCTCCTATTATTGGAAATATTGGCATTTTCGCAGCAAGGCTGGCCGCAATTATTACAGATAATCCGATACGTGATGATGACTGTTACTCATGTAATACACTTAGCCATAAAGAAAACAAGACTATTTTAAAATGCGGAACACCAGGCGGTGCAATACAAATAGCTCCAGGTACTTTGGCAGGCACTACTTTTACCGCTAGTACTCTTACCTTAAATACTTCCTGCTTATGCGATCCATGTGTAAAACTTGAATTTGCAAGCACTNNAAGCCCTACCACTATTGATGGCACAGTTGCAAACTTTCAGGTATTTAAACTTTGCGACAATCAGCGTAACCCAATACCAGTCGGGCCACAGTTGGTTTTTTCAGTTCCAAATACAACACTAATCGTTCCGCCTGCTGCACCTGGATTTTCTGGTACTTCAACATTTTCTTTCTTTGTTTGTGATTGTGACATTTGCCCCCATGAATGCTGTACCTATTCAGTAGTAGTAACTACAGCAACAGCCGATGCTACTGTTACTATTACGAACGCAAGACTTTCCGCAATAGCTGCAGATAATAACTTCAGATGCTGTTAATATAAAATTTAAAAACTTTGCTATTATAAAAGGCTCTAATAATTATTTGAGCCTTTTATTTTGTAAAGCAAGGATATTTGAGGTAATCGGTAAATCTGCACTCTTTAATCAATGTTTCTGTGGTTCGCCCTCAACTTCAGCCAATATTAACGTAACATAATCGTCTTTATCTTTTGCACCTATTTCAAATATAAGATATTCTTCATAAGCATTTTTTCCGAGTTCTATCTGATGTTTCTTTGCGTACTGCATAATCTTTGTATACATTTCACTGATATTACGATAACTTCCCTTGTAATAAACCTGGAGATACCAACCCTCTTTTCGCACCAGAGTGTTGTTTTTTTTATAAGCATTATTCGTTTTAGTATACAGATAGGAAAAGCTGTCGAATCTTTTATCACGGATATTGTCAATGGTAAGCGATGCTCCCAGAAAATCAATCATACTTGCATTGCTGTTGTTTCGGAATGCAATCAGTTCTGTCAAGAAACTTGGGTAAGAATTGTCATTGTCATTATCCATTAAGGTACTGCAAAGAGCCTTCATACTTTTATGATAAGCCGGCTCAATGATATTGTATTCTACGGATAAGGCATTTTCTGTTAATTCCTTAAGAGACTCTATCTCGCGTTTCGTGTTTTTTAATTTTGTTATTTCCTTAGCCACTTCATTTGATTTTTCTTCCAGTAAATGAACCAATTTTTCAGGATTTCTTTCATCCATATACTTTTTGATTTCTTTTAATGGCATTCCTAGCCGTTTTAACGCAGAAATAATAGAAAAAGTATCGAATTGGCGGAAGGAATAATATCGGTAACCATTTTCTTTAATGATTTCAGGCTGAAAAAGCTTTATCTGATCGTAATGAAATAAAATATGCTTAGGAATTCCGCAGAATTTTGCAAATTCTCCTGTTGTCAAATATTCATTTTTATCTTTAGACATAAAATCACCTCAGTTCTAAGCTGCATTTTATAAACCTCATGTTTGCAGCCGCAACATGGACACAAACTTTATTATTTCATTCATACATATATTTTATCTCAACAAAGCTGTATTAAAAAAACAGGAAATATCAAACTATAATGATAATGAATTTTTTATTTTTTTTCTTGACTATAAGACAACCTTATAGTTTATAATAGTCAAACAGCCCTTTCCTGTCAAGGAATGCGGCTGAAATTTATTTATATATTTATTCAGTAAAGTGAAAGGAGCTAATTCATGAAGTTAATGTTAAAATATTTAAAAAGATATCCCAAACTAATTCTGTTAAACGTCATAGGAATCTTTAGTTTCGTAGCGGTACAACTGGGAATTCCCACGGTTATGGCATGGATGATTGATAACGGAATAGGTAAAGGAGATATAGATTATATTAAGAAGATGGGAGGAATCATGCTGATTGTCTGTATCTTTGGAGGTGCAGGTACCATTTTATTGACTTTCGCTTCTTCAAGAATCTCAACCTATATGATTCGTGATATCAGAAATGATGTTTTTGTTCAGTCACAGAAATTCTCCCACACAGAATATAATAAATTTGGCGTATCTTCAATGATTACAAGAACAACGAACGATGCATTTCAGTTAATGTTGTTCTCCAATTTGTTGTTTCGAACAGCGCTTTTGGCACCTGTAATGATTTTTATCAGTGTTTTTATGACCATCAAAACCAGTATTAATCTCTCTCTGGTCATCGGAGGAAGCCTTCCGTTTATCGTAGCGGGTGTTATTATCATTGCTAAATTAACCAATCCGCTTTCCGAGAAGCAGCAAAAAGGTATGGACCGGTTAAATCGAATTTCGAGAGAAAGTTTAACAGGAGTCCGTGTAATCAGAGCCTTTCGGAAAAGTGAATATGAAGCAGATCGATTTGCAGAAACCAATGACGACTATGCTACTAACTCGAAGAAATTATTTAAGATCATGTCATTTACACAGCCGGCCTTTTTCTTCTTATTACACCTTGCAATGATGGCAGTGTTTTGGATATCAAGTGTAATGATTGATAAAGGTACCTTACAGGTTGGACAGTTAGTTGCTTTCTTGGAGTATCAGTTCCATGCAATGTTTTCTATTATGCTATTTTCTATGGTATTTGTAATGTACCCGAGAGCGCAGGTATCTGCAAACCGCATTCAGGAATTATTAGTTGAGGAACCATTGGTGAAAAGTCCTTCCGGGGGTATTACGGCTGAAAATAAAGGTATAGTGGAATTTGACCATGTTACGTTTCAGTATCCGGATGGCGAACTCCCGGTGATAAAGGATGTATCTTTTACTGCGAACAAAGGAGAAACCATAGCGTTTATCGGAAGTACAGGCAGCGGAAAGAGTACCTTAATTAATTTAATTCCAAGATTTTATGATGTGACAAGCGGCTCTATCAAAATTGATGGTTTGGATATACGTAATTATGACTTAAAGGCGCTCCGTCAAAAAATTGGATTTATCCCTCAAAAAGCATTTTTATTTAAAGGAACCATAGAAGAAAATCTTAAATTCGGCAATCCCAATGCGACCCCTGAAGAAATAGATCATGCTATTGAGATAGCACAGGCAAAGGAGTTCATTCAGAATAAGCCGGATAAATTACAGGAATTTATAAGTGAAGGTGCAAAAAATGTATCGGGTGGCCAGAAACAGCGAATTTCCATTGCCAGAGCATTGGTCAGAAGACCTGAAATCTACATTTTTGATGACAGTTTTTCTGCGCTTGATTATAAAACAGATGCTACTTTGCGTGCCGCACTCAAGGCAGAAACAAAAGAATCCGTAGTATTCATTGTTGCACAAAGAATTAGTACAATTATGAATTCGGACAAAATTATCGTACTAAATGAGGGCGAAGTGGTTGGTATAGGAACCCATAAAGAACTATTAAAGTCATGCAATGTATACTATGAAATTGCAGATTCACAATTAACAAAGGAGGAGCTGGAGCGATGAGAAAATTATATCCATATATAAAACCATACTTAAAATTTTTTGTTGTTGCGATTCTCCTTACCATAGGATACTCTGGCTTCTTATCAGCGGCACCAATGGTGGAAGGTTTAATTACAACAAGACTGAAAGATGATATTGTAAATATCGCGAACAAAGTTCCCGGGGCCTCCATCAGCTTTTCCTATATTATTAAAATCTTAAAGATTTTGCTTGCTATTTATATTGGTAATGTGCTTAGCAACTTTGGTTCACAATATTTTTTGACAAATGGTATACAAAATACAATGCGTGATTTGAGAAATGATGTGCAAAAAAAGATTACAAAGCTGCCAATCAGCTATTTTGATAAGCGTACATTGGGAGATATTCTCAGTATCATCTCAAATGATATCGATACCATATCAAATGCGCTGCAGCAGAGTTTGTCAAGGATATTGAGCGCTTTCTTATCCATTATTTTAGCAACAGTATTAATGTTTTATATTAATCCCATTATGGGCACTGTTGCAGTTTTACTGATACCGGGAAGTGCTTTTATTATGAAATTTATTATGAATCGTTCTTCTTCTATGTTTGAAAAACAACAGGTCGCACTTGGTGAATTAAATGGTTACATTCAGGAACGGTACACCGGGCTAACCGAAATTAAACTATATGGAAAGCAAGAAGATTCTATAGAACAGTTTAAGGAGATTAATAATAATCTTTGTGAAAACGGATTTAAGGCACAGTTTATATCCGGGTTGATGTCACCGTTAATTTCGTTCATTACTTATATAGGGATTGTGGCTGTTTGCATATTAGGTTCGATATTTGCAATTACAGGTGCGATAACGGTTGGACAGCTTCAGGCATTTATCCGGTATATGTGGCAGCTAAATGAGCCGCTTGAGCAGGTGGCACAATTATCCGCCTCCATACAGTCTGCGATGGCAGCAGGGGGAAGAGTGTTTGATTTTCTTTCTGAAACAGAAGAAGTACCGGAAGCTTCTAATCCTGTAAAAATAGACAACTTACAAGGAAATGTCACCTTTGAAGATGTATCATTCGGTTACAACAATGATAAAATGCTTATTGAGCATCTGAATATTAATGTGAAAAGCGGTCAAATGGTAGCAATTGTCGGCCCGACCGGTGCCGGAAAAACAACGCTTATCAACCTCTTAATGCGTTTCTATGACGTAAATGGAGGTGCAATCAAGGTTGACGGTGTGAAAATTAAAGATATGAAACGGGATGACCTTCGTTCCATCTTTGGTATGGTGTTACAGGATACCTGGTTATTTAACGGAACAATCGCCGATAATATAAAATACGGGAAAGAGGATGCAACGCAGCAAGAGATTGTAAATGCTGCTAAAACAGCAAATGTAAATCACTTTATCAAAACACAGCCGGATGGTTACAATATGATATTAAACGAAGAATCCTCAAACGTATCAGTCGGTGAGAAACAGCTATTAACTATCGCGCGGGCGTTCTTAGCGGACCCGGCGATTTTGATCCTTGATGAGGCGACAAGTTCAGTGGATACCAGACTTGAGTTAATGCTTCAGACAGCTATGAAAAATATCATGAAGGGAAGAACAAGCTTTGTTATTGCACACCGCCTTTCAACCATTAGAAATGCGGATTTAATCCTTGTTATGAATAACGGAACGATTATTGAACAGGGAACCCATGATGAATTAATAGCAGAGAAAGGTTTTTATGAAAAGCTGTATATGAGCCAGTTCCAAAATCAAGCTTAAATATATTTTAATTTAAAGCAGGCCTCCATGTTTGGGAGCCTGCTTTTGATTTTGGGACCGATCCTCATCCTTTTACTTCTTTCAATTCTTCCAGAACGTCCAACACCTCCCAAAGCCCGTTTATGAAATAATCCGCAAGGCTGCGGTCAAAACGAAACCTTTCATCAATAACGGAGATAACAGTCATCCCTGCTCCATGCCCGGCCATGATCCCATAAGTGGAATCCTCCACCACCAGGCATTCCTTTGGTTCGCACTTAAGGGTGTCCGCCGTATGGAGATATATTTCCGGGTTCGGCTTGCTTTCCTTAAATTCCTCTCCGCTTACAATGTAGTCAAAGTCACCTTTCAGGCCACAGCTTGTAAGCACATCTTCAATTCCTGCCCTGCTGGTAGAAGATGCCAGGGCCACCAGGTAGCCTCTGCGGTGAAGCTCCCTTAAAAGCTCCGGAACTTCCTTTCTCAGGATGGAAGGGTAGTCCGGACGGCAGTCGGCCCAAAGTCCTGCATACAGCTCCTGGAAAGCAGGGGAATCCACATCTTCTCCGATTACACCGCTTACAATCTCCATAGTCCTTTTTGTGGTGGACCCCACCACGGCAAACAGCGCCTCTCTGTTGATTTGGGGGTAGAGGAACCTCAGCTTTTCATACATATGGTCTAAATATATGATCTCGCTGTCAATCAGGACCCCATCCATGTCAAATATAACTGCTTTTATCATTGGTCAAATTCCTTCCTCAAAGTCCTCGGACGTTTCTACCGGTTCATATTTGTATTTTCCGATCTGGGTTTTTCCTATTTCAATAATTTCATCTGCCAGTGCGTCTGCATCCGGTATCTGGCCCATCATACAGCGCATTGCCAGTTCTACGGTCATACCCAGGTTTGTTCCGTAAAGGACCTTTATCCGCTCATCTCCAAAGCTTAACAGCACTGCATTTTTAAAAGGGGAGCCTCCCAGAATATCGCATAGAACAAGGATTTGTTCGCAGTCTTTTAAGCGGTCAAAGGCGGCTCTTAAATGCTCCTTCAGCTCTTCCTCGCTGTGTTCCGCCTTAAAATCGACTGGTATAATAAAATCCTGATGGCCTGTAAGAAGCTCCACTGCGCTTGANNTTTTGGGCATATAGGTATGCCTTCCGGGCGTTCCTCCATTCATTTTAATCTCTGTAAACGACAAAGTCGAATCGGTGAGTGTTGCCGGGATAGGTTTCAATGCTGTAATCAATGGGACGTTCATACTGGTCGTAGGCGATGCTTTCCAGCATGTGCACCGGAGAGTCTTTTTCTATGTGAAACAGGCGGGCCTGTACCGGATCAATGATTTCCGCCCGTATGGATCGGACCGCCTTAGCCGGATAGATGCCATATACATCCTTCATGATGTGATAAAGTGATTCTGTTCCATAATCATGGGCTTCAATTCCCGGAAAAAGATCCATGGGAACAAAATTTTCAATGAAAGTAAAAGGACGTTTGTCCGCATATCGCATGCGCTCCAGATGAAGGCAGTGCTGTTTGGGATCCAAACGTAGTTTTTCGTAAACCCGGGAATGAAATGGGATGATCTCTTTTTTCTTTAAATCGGTTCCAGGCTTCATGCCGATCATGGCCAGTTCTTCCCGGTAACTGACAAGCTGCATCAAAAATATTCCCCGGTCTGTATTTGATTTCACAAAGCTTCCGGAGCCCCGCTTCCTTTCCAGCAGTCCAAGCTTATTCAGTTCTCCGTAGGCCTGTCGGACGACAGGGCGGGAAATGCCGAATTTGCGGCATAGTTCATCCTCTGTGGGCAGCTTTTGTCCCGGAGTCAGGGTTCCGCTTCGGATCGCCTTTATCAGGCAGCTCTTTAACTGCTCATACAAAGGAACCGGACTATATTTATCAATTTGTAAAAATTCAAACTTCATGTTTACACCTCCATGGCAGGGAAATCCCATTTGTACAGTATATCATTGAGGAATTTTACCTGCAACGTTATTTTGACGGATATCGTGTCTGATGTCCGCGGTGTTTTAAACGGCATCAGAAGCCGCCTTTTATCATGCAGTTTTCTGCCGCATAGCGGGCGCCCCCCGCCAGGGCGTTTTTAAGAGCCCGTTCCGTCATCCGGCTGCCCTTTTTCCAGCCCTGGCTGGCAAGATTTATGATAAAAGCGGTCAGAAATGCATCCCCGGCTCCCATGGTGTCCACCGGATTAACCGTAAACACTTCCCCTTTTACAAGAACCTCTCCATTAGAGACAAAGGAGCCTGCCTGACCCATGGTGATCAGGACGTGTTTCGCACCGTGCTCATGAAACTTGCGGCAAAAATGGAAAGCAGCTTCTTCTTCCATCGGCTCACAGGAGAACAGGGCAAGATCCAGATACGGGCATACAAGGGTTAAATACTTGTCTGTCCTGTATTTATCTTTTACAGAAAAATCATAGGTGAGTACGGCCGGAAGGCGGCCGGTCTTGCAGATGTCAGCTTCCATCTTTGCATTGCAGCAGCTATGGATGATATCGAAGTCCTTCATATACTCTAATTGGCTCTGATCCAGGATCATGGGGCCGGACCAGTTTGTCCCAAGCCTGACCCCGGCAAAGTGGTGCTCTCCGTCGGTTACGGTATAATCGCAGCATTTCGTAGTGCCGTCCTTTACCGTAGTGCAGTGGGAAAAATCCACCATGTGCTCTTTTAAGGCATTGCGGATCACTTCTGAGAGTTCATCGTCTCCCAGATTGCCCAGATAAGCGGCCTCTGATCCCAGCTTTGAAGCATGAACTGCCGTATTGACCGCATTTCCGCCAGGGTACATGGTGCCTGTGTTTATATAATAGTCGATCACGTTGTCGCCTAAACCAAGAAATTTCATTTAAACGCCTCCCTCATCTTTAATAGCCGCCTTTTCTGTAGTACCGCCGGATATTCAGAGAATGGCCGGTGATTGCTTCCATGTTTTTACTGACCCGCTGGAGCACGGCAGCCATGATCACGGGAGAAAGAAGACTCCGGAAGGAATGGCTGATGCCGGGCAGCATGTAATCTCTTGCGTCAAAGCAGGTAAGCTTTTTCGTATGCTGGCTGGCGAATAATTTTACCTTTTCATCCAAAAACCTGGTAGGCCCATCGGTCATCAAAAGGGTTACGCATACGTCATCCTCTAAAAGCTCCAGGGTTCCATGGAAAAATTCCGGCGAGCTAACGGATTTTGTTCTAAGCCACAGGGATTCCTCTAAGGTACACATGGAATAGGAGTATGCCATGGGCCAGAGATCCCCGGAACCGATCCAGATATGATAAGGCTCCCTGCAATACTTTTTAGCATATTCCAAGCAGAATGGGTCCGCCTGCTTCCGGACCTCCGCCAGGGCTGATGCCAGGTTTTTCAGTTCGTCCGCAAACTGGGGATACTCCGGAAAGGCGCCGTGCCTGTAAAGGAGCCGTCCGACAAGAAGATAAAATACCAGCTCCTGAGGGCGCCCGTCTCCATAGGTGATGCAGAAATCCGAAAGCTTTTCCAGAGGAGAATTCGGGACGCCGGTTACGGACACCAGCCGTACGCCTCTCTGCTTCAAATACCGGGCGGCTTCCAGTGTATCCGTGGTGTCTCCGGATTTTGAGGTGAGGAATGCAACGGTTTTATCTGTGATCCGGTTGCAGCCCATGGCTGTTAAATCCGCAGAGATCATGGATCCTGACGGTATATTGGATGTCTGGTTTATCCAAAGCTCAAATGGAAGCATCATTGACATGGACCCGCCGGAGGAGGTGAAAAATAAAAGATCAAAACCTCCATCTGCCAGGGCATCGGCGGATTCCTCGATGAATTTCCTCTGGCTGTAAATAATATTCCCATTCTTTATCATTTGTTCTTCATTAAAATTGATCATTTCTGACCTCCCTCTTAAATGGAGCGGGGGCCATACAGGAGATGGGTAAATTCTTCCAGCTCTTCCTGTACGGCCCCCGGCAGAATTCTATATGATTCCTTCCGTGAGTTACATGATTTTAAAGAAAGATAATACGATTGATACAAGGATGATGAGAATAATCAGCATCAGCGTATTAACATGTTTTTTCTTAAACAGCCAGTAAAGGGTGAATACAAACCCAAGAGGCAGTATGTTCGGCATAATGGAATCGAAGATGGCCTGTATGGATACGCCGCCGGGAGCTACCAGCGTTTCTGCAAAATGGAGGGATACGTAGCTTGGTATCAGCCCGCCTACTACCATCATACCCAGGATACCTGCCGCCTTTGTAATGGCGCTGGCATTGGAACTGATTAAATCANNCCATGTTATATCCCATGCGGCCAAACCACAGTCTTGATATGGCTCCTAAAAACCAGATGGCTATATAAAGAATAGGACCAAGTACAGATCCGCCGCTGGCAAGGGAGCAGCAGATGGCTGCTGATATGGGAAGTAAGGTGAACCAGAAGATAGCATCTCCCAGTCCTGCCAGTGGTCCGAATAAACCGGTTTTAATGCTTTTGATTAAAGATCTGTCCTGTCCGTTTTCTTCCAGGGAAAGGACAAGACCCTGAAGGAAGGTTGCCATATGGGGCTCGGTATTAATAAAGTCCATGTTGTTTTTCATGGCATCTGCGATTTCTTCCTTTTGGTCGCCGTAAATCTTCTTTAATCCGGGAAGCAAACCGAGACAGAAGCCGGGAGCCTGCATGCGCTCAAAACTGAAGCAGGACTGTTCCAATATGGAAAGCAGGCTCATCTGGTTGATATCTTTTTTTGTCAATTTATTTCTAGATACCTTCATCGTCAGCACCTCCTACAGTTACGGCGTTCTTTCTGATCGTTTCATCATTTAAATAACCAATGAATGCAACAGCGATTCCTGCAATAGCTACCGGAAGGATATTGCCCAGATTTAAGAATGTCATCATTAAGAAGCCTATAAAAAGATATGCCACGTTCTGCTTCTTAAGCATGACTACAAGGAGCAGGGTAAGACCGACTGCAGGAAGCAGGCCGCCGGATATTTCGAAGCCATGGATCAGCCATTCCGGGAACATGTTTACAAATCCTGCGATCTGGGTCTGTAGTGCAAAGGCAGACAGGAATGTGATCAATGCGTAGATTCCGGCTTTAATTACAATTCCAAGAATAACGATCTGTGTAAATTTCTTTGTGTCTGCGTTCTCGCATGCATGATCCAGAGGGCGTAAAAAACCTGCAAAAGTGGTGTTGCAGATAATTCCCACCCACTGCGCCAGCAAAGCGAAGGGCAATGAGAGTCCCAGAGCTGTTTCTGCGCTCTGGCCAGTCGTAAATGCGAGGACTGTTGTCATCATGCCTGCCATCAGCGGATCAGGCGGAACCGTACCGCCTACGGTCAGCAGTCCCAGATAAGAAAGCTCTGCAACGGCGCCGGCAGCCAGTCCTACCTGTACATCGCCAAGGATTATTCCGGCGAAGAAGGCGACAACGATGGGGCGGAACCAGAAAAAGGCTTCCCAGCAGGCGTCACAGGCACAGATAAAGGCCAGTAAAGCCAGCAAAATCCCCTGGATTAAAGTGATGTGCATAAAAATCCCTCCTTTTATTGAACCGCTGATTTTTTTCTGCGGTTTTCATCTGTCTTTACCTTATCTCAAAATCATGCTTTTTATCTCCGGGAGCGATCTGGATATACACGTCAATGCCTTTCCCCCGAATCATTCTCAAGTCCTCTAAATCCTGTTCATCCAGATATACATGAGGCTCATTGGATACCTTTTTCCCCGGAGCCACATGCATGTTGCCGATGCAGAGCTTATCAATGGGAACTTCTCCCTCAACCAGGACTCTGGCGGCCTGGGGGTTTCTTACTACAATAAATATCTTCTGGCTTGGCGCTGCCTTATGGATGACCTCAATCGTCTTTTGAAGCGTGAAGAACCGGATCCCTACGCCGGTTGAATCTGCGGTCATCTTCATCAGAGATTGCTGGACCGGATCGCCTGCAGCCTCGTCGTCTGCGACTACGATCAGATTACATCCGATGGCTCCCACCCAGGAGCACCCCACCTGACCATGTACCAGCCGGTTGTCGATCCTTGTTAATAGAATGTTGGGCATATGTTTGTCACTCCTTTTTAAATTTGTATCCCCTCTGATATTTTGTACTCTTTTTCATATTTTCACTCTCTTTTATAAAAAAAGTATAAATAATGTATAAATAAATCATAGTCTCATGGAGAAAGTTTGTCAATATGTAATTACAATTTTTTGTATGTTTTCGATACATTATTGACTATAATAAAGGATATGATATAATTATTGCACAAACTATCTTCTGCCTCATATTTTTAAATCAAAAAAGGAGCGGTAACAGAATGAATGAAAAAATAAAAGAAACGATGATGACGTATGTGGAAGAATCTCCTGAGGTAATGCTTCATAATATTAAAAACCGGAAAGAGCTGACGGCGCCGCTGATCGCAGAATATGTAAAGGGAGATTACGGAACCGTGTGGATCGTTGCCTCCGGTTCCTCCTATAATGGTTCGTACTGCGCACGCCAGTTTATGAGGAAGTATTTAAAGTCGGAAGTAAAGATCATATCCCCCTTCACTTTTCTTTGCAGTGNNTTTTGTTTTTGTTGTTTCCCAGAGCGGATACAGCACCAACTCCATCGATGCTCTGAAGATGATCCGCGAGCATGGGCGTACCTCAATAGGAATTACGGGAAGTATCTCCAGTGATATGAAAGATTATGCGGATGTGCTGATTGATTATGGGGTTGGAGTGGAAACCGTAGGATATGTGACAAAGGGTGTAACTTCGTTTGCATTGTTTCTGATGCTGTTTTCCATTGAAGCAGCCGTAAGAAAAGGACTGATGAGGGAAGATGAGGCAGAATCGGTATACCAGGATATGGAGAAGGCGGCCCGGATCCATGAGACAGTGCAAAAGGAAACCATGAAATTCTATGAGGATCATTATAAAGAATTCACCTCCATGGTTAATGCTTATGTGTGCGGCTGCGGCGCTAATTACGGCACGGCGCTGGAAGGAGCATTAAAGTTGGGCGAGACGGTAAAGATCCCTTCCGTTGCTTATGAATCTGAGGAATTCCTCCATGGACCCAATCTTCAGATGACACCTGGTTATACGGTATTTCTCATTGATGGAGGAAACAGCAGCAGCCGGATCCAGACCATTTTTAAAGCCTGCAGGGAGGTAACTGACAAGGCGTTTTTAATAACCAATCAGCCTGGATATACCGGAGAAGGGATCTTAAACCTTCCGGTGGAGCTGCCGGAGCTTTTAACCCCCTTATGCTTCCTGCCGTTTTTTCAGATCCTTGCATATCAGGCAACCACAGCATTAAACCGCTGGAAGCAGCATCCTTTGTTAAAGAAGATGAAAGATACTGCCGCATGCAAGACGGAAAATTATGAGAGTCAGGATGATGACGATTGATTCTTAAGGATATGGTCACGGACAAAGGAGACTATTTATGGGGAATATTCAGATCAGCCAGAACGAACTGGCCGCTTATTTTGACCACACCCAGTTAAGAGCCTGGGCGAACCATCAGGATTTTGTAAATCTCTGTGAGGAGAGCATGGAATATGGATTTAAGATGGTAGCCATCAATCCGGCGCAGGTGGTCCGCTGCCGGAAGCTTTTGGAAGGCAGCTCCGTTCATGTAGGTGCTGCGGTAGGATTCCCGCTGGGGCAGACAACCATAGAAGATAAACTGAATGAAACAAAGACCGCCATTTTAAACGGTTCTGATGAGATCGATTATGTGATTAACATTACTGAGTTAAAGGAGAAAAATTACGGCTTCATAGAAAAGGAAATGGCGGAAATTACGGAAGTCTGCAGAAAAAATAAGGTGATATCAAAGGTGATCTTCGAAAATTGCTATCTGACAGACCAGGAGAAAGAGGAATTGTGCCGGATCGCACGGAACGTGCATCCTGATTATATTAAGACCTCCACCGGCTTTGGAACGGGCGGGGCGACCTTTGAAGATGTGGCGCTGATGAAGCGCATGGTAGGAGATGAAATTAAGATTAAAGCGGCAGGAGGTGTGAGGACCCTGGATACTGCCCTTCAGATGATAGCGATTGGAGTCAGCCGGATCGGTTCCACGGCAAGCGTTTTAATCGTGGAAGAGCTTAAGAAACGTATGTAGGCTGAAACGCCCCTTGAGAAGTATTTTTTATTCCCTATAATGGAAAGCTGTTAAATGACCGGTTTTATTCTGCTCAAAGGGTCATTTAACAGCTTTTTTTAACACCTTTTAATAAGATAATGGGAATCAGGCATTGCTTTTAGTGCGGGAAAATATTATAATACGGAAATGCTAAATTTTATAGTTGTAATACCAAGGAGGCACTCATGATACATGTTAAAAACATAATGAAAATTTTTACCGGTGATATTAAGCGCATTGTGCTTAATCCGGTGGCCGTTATTATCGCGCTGGGACTTACCCTGATTCCGGCTTTATACGCATGGTTTAATATCGCTGCAAGCTGGGATCCTTATGCCAATACCAAGGGACTTAAGGTTGCTGTTGTCAACCAGGATAAGGGAGCTTCCATTGACGATATATTTGACACGGATATTGATGATTCTTCTATTAATATTGGAGAAATGATCTTAGATGAGCTCAGAAAGAATGAGCAGATAGGCTGGCAGTTCGTCAACAAGGAAGAGGCAATCGATGGAGTGGAATCCGGGAAATATTATGCGGCGGTCATTGTTCCCGAGGATTTCAGCCAAAAAATATCAAGCGTCCTTACCTCTCACATTGAGCGGCCTGTGCTCGAGTATTATGTAAATGAGAAGAAAAATGCCATTGCTACAAAGATCACTGGCAAAGGGGTGGAGAGCGTACAGCAGCAGATCAATGAGACCTTTATTAATTCTACCTCAAAGGTGGCTGGAAAGGCATTAAACAAATATTCAGATGACTGGAGCGTTGACAAGGAAACAGACAGGAACGATGCCGTCACCACTCTTACGGATGTAAAAACAGATTTGGATCAGCTGGTGGATACCATCACCATGCTTCAGTCCACCCTCCGTACCGTCAACAGCTTAAATGGCGGTATGAAGGGAACGCTCCCTGATGTGAGCAAAATGATAGATTCAGGCGGACAAACGGCCGAAAGTGCAAGAACGCTGATCGATTCCTCCAGAGGGTTCTCTGATACAATGACAGAAGGAATTAAGGATACCCTGGATCAGATCAGCAAGGTAGAGGAATCGGTATATGAATCCTTTCAGGTAATCGGCAAGCTGACGGATACATCCGCTGACGGGGCCCTGGATGCATTAAAAGCCACGGAAAATCTGGTTCAAGGAAGCATCAGCCAGTGCAATAGCGTGAACAAGGTTTTAGGGGCAATCAACCAGAAGCTGCCCATTCCCTTAAAAGAAATAACAACGCTTCAGCAGAAGCTTACCGATACCGTTAAACAGCAGCAGGACCTGGTCAGGAAGCTGCAGGCTGCACAGCAGACTGTGAAGCAGACAAAAAGGCTGCCGGATAACATGGAGAAGGAAATTGGAGATTCACTTGATGGGGTTTCCAACTCCATAACAGATGTTCTGGATTTTTACACCGGTAAGGTGGAGATTCCATTAAAGGACAGTCTGGATAAGACCTATGATGCCCTGGGCACGACTGCAGGGGCTTTAGACAGCATTGGCAGCATGGTAGGGCAGATCGATACCACCCTTGACAGCGTAACAGCCTCATCCCAGAGCCTGATCGAAGCTTTAGACAGCGCCGTCAGCCTGATGAACAGGAGCCAGAAACGGGTGGATGATATGATCGACAGTGTGAACAAACTGGCGGATAATGAGAAACTGAATAAGATCATGGATATAATGAAGAATGATCCGGATCAGCTCAGTGATTTTATGAAGATGCCTACGGATATGGTTACCAACACGATCTATCCCGTAGAAAATTATGGTTCTGCCATGGCTCCGTTTTATACCATTCTTGCCATCTGGGTGGGAGGACTCATTTTGGTAGCCCTGGTAAAGTGTAAGGTGGAAGAGAACAGGGCTGAAGGGCTCAAGCTGTATGAAACCTATTTTGGACGGTATCTTACCTTTATGATGTTTGGAATCGCCCAGGCACTGGTGGTTTCTCTGGGAGATTTGTATATGCTGAAGATCCAATGCCTTAATCCTGGGAAATTTGTGCTGGCAGCAGTAGCAGCCAGTATCATATTCACCAATATCATTTATTCCATGACGGTTTCCTTTGGAGACGTGGGCAAAGCGATTGTGGTAGTCTTTATGGTCATACAGGTGGCCGGCTCCGGCGGTACCTTTCCCATACAGGTAACTCCGCGGTTTTTCCAGATCGTTAATCCTCTGCTTCCTTTTACCCGNNCCACCTCATCAATGCCATGAGAGAGTGTGTGGGAGGTATTTACGGAAATGATTATTGGAAAGATATACGAAACGTGCTGGTCTATATTCCCTTATCACTGTTGGTTGGAATCGTATTGCGGAAGAAGGTGTTAAAACTGAATGAATTTTTTGAAGAAAAACTCAGCCAAACAGGGATCATGTAAAATGGAGAAGGGAAAAAAACCACCGGGAATCAGACGCCGTATGCTTTGGACCGGCGGGGCGGTACTGCTTTTAGTGGTTCTTGGAGTTTGGGTATGGAACTACCTTCCTATGCATTATGCAAGATTTTACCTGACCCGTTCGGCACTGCAAACCAGGGGGCGTTTAATGGATTTGTGGGGCAAGGATAAGGAAGGAGAAGGTGCGAAGGAGGACTCCCTGAAGCTGATCGCCGATGAAGTGGAATGGAATGGTCATTCGGTGCTGATACTTCCGGGAGGGTTTGGCATCAACTGGAAGGAACAAAGGGATGAGGAAAATACCTTTGTCCAGGGAAGCCTTGACGTGTATTTTCTGGGTGCCATAAGGGACGGAGTCCATTACCTGGCGGACAGGGAAAATGCCGTGATTTCTGTGCCTGGGATTAACGGAACGACCATAAGAACCAGCCAGGATACTTTAAAAAAGGTTGTTGGATTTTCCATTGTCCCGGAGGAAAGAAACCATTTAAGGGATCAGTTTGAAACCTTAAAAAAGGATACCATCCATATGATGAACCAGAGCCACATAGAATTTGTGGAAAGGGATAAGAATGGCGTAACCATTAAGGCAATGGTTCCTTCCGGCATCTTTGACTCTTATGTGAGTAAGATAGGGGAGATGCTTATAGAAGGCCCTGGAAAGGACATGAAGGAATGGGGGCAGATGTTAGAGGATCGGAAAACCCAGGGAGAGACCCAGGAAATTTTATTTACCATTGATAAAGGGCTGCATATTACGGAGATCAAAGTTGAGGGCCTGTCTGATATGAGCCTTTTGCTGGAATCCCATGGAGGGATCCGGCTGGCAGGAAGTGTAACTCTTAAAGAGCGGGAACTTAATATGAGCGTAAAAGTCTATTTCGGTAATGGGCAGGAAGGGAAGAGAGCATTCCAGATACCCGAACTAAACATTACATATTATAATGAAAGATTCCGGCTTGGCCTGAAGCTGAGCGGAGGATATGAAGGCGGTAAGATTTCTTCTGAGGCTTTGGAACGTGGGAAGCTGTCTGAAACAGATGGAGAATCCGGTGACGGATTGCAAGAGGTCAAGGATGAGTTTCTTAAAAGAGCCGGACAATTAGGCCTTGACTTTTATAAGTAAATAAAAAAATCTATTGACAAATACAACTGTAACTTTTATACTAACAGTAGAGATACTGAAACTTGTTAAGTTACAGTTATCCCGTAGGTAATAATCCAAAAAACGGGGATATTTAAAGCAATTATGACAAAACTATAAAAAATAGGACCGTCGGCTGGATGAAATTGCAGAAGATGTACTGTTCATCATATGATGCGTCGGCATTTCCCGGATACAGAGGAATGTTGTGAATAATGAATAAAAGGCGCTTTTCGTGAATACACAAAAAGCAAGTCAATAAGGAGGAACATAATATGGCAGTTATAACATTAACTCAGGAGAATTTTCAAACGGAAGTAGCAGATAACAGCGGCATTGTGCTGGTAGATTTCTGGGCGACCTGGTGCGGCCCCTGTAAGATGTTTGCACCAGTGATAGACGAAATTGCAGAAGGGAATCTTCCGGNNTTCCGACTCTTGTACTTTTCAAGGATGGAAAGGCAGCGGCCACTTCCGTAGGAGTTAAGTCCAAGAAAGATGTTTTGGAAATGATTGAGAAATTAAGATAAAGATGCAGTGAAGGCCACGGGTCATCCGGATAACCGGAAGACCCGTGGCCTTTTTTACAGATATTTACTGTTCGCTGATGCCATTTTTTTCGTATAATAGATAACATAAGTAGTTATTGACATTCCCCTATACAGGAAGGATTATACTAAGTTTATCAGTACAAGGAAGCTCGTAAATGAAAGGTAATCTAATATTTAACACTTAGACAGCGCACATACTTATGGGGGTTCTATGGAAGAAAAGAAATTGTATTCAATTGGGGAAGTTAGTAAGATCTGTAACATTTCTACAAAAGCATTGCGGTTTTATGATAAAATCGGGATCATCTCTCCTGATATGATCTGCAAGGAAAACAGCTACCGGTATTATAACAAAGAGTCGCTTATGACTGTTCCTGTGGTGAAATACTACAAGCAAATGGGATTTAAACTGGAAGAGATGCAGGGACTGGTCGAAGGAAAAAATTATTATTATCTGGAACAGAATTTCCGCAACAAGATTGACCAGCTATGTCTTCAGGAGCAGCAGATCCATAACAGCTATATTGCGGTTAAGGACTGGTATGAGCTGATACAGGAAGCCAAACTGGTGCTCCAGAATGATGTACATGATGTTGCCGTAAAATATATACAGCCTGCCACCTATTGCGGCATGGAGCAGGACTTTGACTACAATTACATGGAATCCATCATCAATATTGAATGGACCAACCACTTAGAGACAGCTGAGAATGAGATCACAGGGCCGGTAATTTTAAAATTCGAAGCATTTGAGGAAAAGATGGCAGGCAAATGCAGCCGCACCAGAATCATGCAGCAGGCCATTCATCCATGCAGGAACTGCTTAAACAGGCAGGTATTTGGAGGGTTTATGGCTGCGTCGGTTTATCATATCGGTAAGCATGAAACGATTGATGAGGAGTACGAGAAAATACTTAAATGGGCAGCTAAAAAGGGCTATAAGTGCGGGAAAGAAAGCTTCGAACGGTATGTGGTAGATTACTGGACCACCAGAAACCGGGAGGAGTTTGTTTCAGAGGTAATTGTTCCGATATACAGGGAATAAGGGAGCATGTTTTAGAGGTTGGCTTCCCTGGATACAGTATTCAGAAAGATGCTGTACCAGGGGAGCCCTTTTTTGTTTTCCGGGATGTGACAGTTTCTCCCAATATTTGGAGCATAAAAAAGTTTAAAAACATGTTGACATTCCCCCAAGGGGGAAGATTTATACTAAATGCATAGAAAAACACAAAGCGACTCCGTAAAATTAGTAACATTAACTGGCGTGATGTGTTTTCTAAACGTTTTCAGCTGAACGTGAAGAAAAAAGCAGAGAAACAGGCTAACTTGAATTTTGTGCAGTACCAGTTGGGGAAGGAAAACTTAAATGACGGAAGCACGAAAGAAATTTAAAACAATTGGCATTACGACAGGCTTGCTGTCTGGTCTTATGTATGGGTTATATACCACATTCGTTTTGATCGCCGGTTATTACAAGCCTCTTGCCGGAGCAGTTGGATTGTTTGCTGCTCCTTATGTAACCTCAGGCCTGAATGATTTGTTTGCAGGCATCTGGCTGACCGCTTATAACGTAAAGACCGGAAGAATCCGGGAAATCGGAAGAAGCTTAAGCCTGTTCCCGGGAAAAATCATTCTTATCGGCTCTTTAGTGGGCGGCCCCATAGCAAGCGGTGCTTACTTAATGGGACTTGCCATGGCAGGAGCTTACGCAATACCGATTTCCGCTATGTACATACTATTTGGAGCATTGTTCGCAAGGATTTTCCTGAAACAGAAAATCGTTCCGAGAGTAGGCATTGGAATGGTCATCTGTGTGGTTGGGGCGATTGTCATTAACTGGGTAAGGCCGGAAGGCAGCACTAATTTTACCCTTGGGATCATCTGTGCGTTTGTTGCGGCCGTCGGCTGGGCTCTGGAAGGTGTATTCGCAGCTTACGGAAGCGCCATGCTGGACACCGATGTGGTAATCAACATCCGCCAGCTATTATCCGGTATTGTGGATTTGATTGTTATTTTGCCGATGGTGGGAGGCATGGGACTTTTAAAGGGTACCCTTTNNCGCAATATCCTATTTGTGCTGGTACAAATCCAACAGTACAATAGGCTGCGCCATGGGAATGTCACTGAATATTACCTACGCGTTCTGGGGAGTGCTGTTTTGTATCCTGTTCTTAAAACAGCCATTGACCCCAACCATTATCATTGGTTCCATTATTATCATTTTGGGCGCGGTTTTAGTATCCGTAGACCCATTTGAATTGCTCATGAAAAAGGAGGAAGTAAGCAATGAAATATGATGCATTAGGAATGATCGAGACAAAGGGCCTGATCGGTTCTATTGAAGCTGCAGATGCAATGGTAAAGGCAGCAAATGTTACTCTGGTAGGAAAAGAATTTGTCGGCGGCGGCCTTGTTACCGTTATGGTAAGAGGCGACGTGGGTGCGGTAAAAGCTGCGACCGATGCAGGTGCGGCAGCAGCCCAGAGAGTTGGAGAACTGGTTTCCGTTCATGTAATTCCTCGTCCTCACGCTGAGGTTGAAACCATTCTTCCGAAAGAAAAAAAGGAGTGTAAATAATGAGTAACCAAGGAATGACATCTGCATCCGCGGATGCAAAAATGGCGGCAATAAACAAAAAATTCAGGACAACCGGAATGACGACCGGTGCATTGTCCGGACTGACATACGGGATTTATACCGTACTTGTTCTGGTTGCCGGATATTATGAACCTCTTGTCAGTGCGGCAGGACTTTTGGCAGGACCATATGTGTGTTCCGGCTTAAACGATCTTTTCGCAGGAATCTGGCTGACTGCTTATAATGCAAAAAGCGGCCGTATCCGTGAGATGGGAAGAAGCCTTAATACATTCCCTGGTAAAATGATCGTTATCGGATCTCTTCTTGGCGGTCCCATAGCCAATGGCGCTTATCTGGTAGGTCTTGTCATGGCCGGCGCCTATGCGATTCCGATTTCCGCATTATGCAGTTTGTTCGGAGCAATCTTTGCATGGATCTTTTTAAAACAGAAAATCACCAAGAGAGTCATGTTGGGTATGCTGGTATGCGTAGCCGGTGCCATCATCATTAACTGGACAAAGCCGGAAGGCAGCGATAACTTCACGCTGGGAATTATTTTCTCCTTTGTCGCAGCCGTATGCTGGGCCCTGGAAGGCGTATTCGCCACTTACGGCGGAGCCATGATCGATACCGATGTGGCAGTAAACTTACGCCAGCTGATTTCCGGTGTTGTGGATTTATTCGTGATCCTGCCAATCGTTGGCGGCTTGGGACTTCTTGGCGGAACACTTTTTGCAGGAATTCCAGCCATCTGGCTTGCAGTATCCGGCTTAAGTGCCGCAGTGTCATTCCTCTGCTGGTATAAGAGCAACTCCACCGTTGGATGTGCTGTGGGAATGTCCTTAAATGTAACCTATGCGTTCTGGGGCGTTTTCTTCTGTATCCTGTTTTTGGGACAGGCAGTGACACCTACGATTGTAATCGGTTCTTTTGTAATCGTATTTGGTGCGATTCTGGTAACCATGAATCCACTGGATTTATTCAGGAAAGGGGAATAAAGAAATGTTATTACCTGCAAGAACAGCGGTTTTAAATTATTTATACGGAGTAAAAAATGCGGATATCGGTCAGATCATGGAGGCATTAAAGCCCCTTTACGGCGGAGAACGCCAGTTTACCAAAGATCGTTATTTGGACCATGTCATGTCTTTGGAAGCAAACGGTATGGTCAACTTAAGCAGCTATGATCTGGATCAGAACGGGGAGCTGCGCATGTGCTACGAAATCAACGATGACGGAAGAAGTGCAGTTGACAAGTATGTGGATAAGAAATACCGCAAATAAAAAAGTGGAGGTTTGCAAAGGTGAGATATTACGGAGATGAAGCTTTAGGGCTGGTAGAGACCGTTGGACTGGTTCCTGCACTGGAAGCAGCAGACAAAATGCTCAAGGCAGCGGATGTAGAATTGATTTCCTATGAAAACGTAGGTTCCACCCTGGTGACCATTATGGTAAAGGGTGATGTGGCAGCGGTACGCTCCTCAGTAGATGCAGGTGCAGAAGCAGCGGCGGCCATCGGCAAGGTCACTGCAAAGAACGTGATGCCAAGACCCATCAAAGAGGTCGGTGACATTGTATCAGTGCACGATATTGACGCATAGAGAAAGGAAAACAGTATATGGAAAGATATGAAGCCCTAGGCTCAATAGAAACATTTGGTCTGGTATTTGTTCTCGAAGCGGCGGATGCAATGTGCAAGGCGGCAGATGTGGAACTCATTGGCTATGAAAATGTAGCTTCCGGTTATATTTCTGTATTGGTACGTGGAGATGTGGGAGCCTGCAAGACGGCTGTAGAAGCCGGAATCAAGGCGGTAAAGGATATGGGAGCAGAAGTTTACAGCTCCGTTGTCATACCAAGACCTCATCCCCATCTTGAAAAAATCATCAGACGATATGCCATAAATACTGCTCCTGAACAGGAATAGCAGGCATCCCGGATGAAGGGAGAATAGGAAATGAGTTTTGTAGATAAAGACTTACTCTCCATACAGGAGGCAAGGATTTTAATGGAAGGTGCACGGGAAGCCAGAAAGACCATGCTTACCTTCCCCCAGGAAAAGCTTGATCTCATTACCGGCGCCCTGGCTGCAGCAGCAAAGGAAATGGCGGAGGAGCTGGCGGTCATGTCCGCAGAAGAAACCGGATATGGACGTTTCCAGGACAAGTACGTGAAAAACACCTTTGTCTGCAATTTCCTTCCGGAACGCTTAAAAGATATGAGGTGCGTCGGCATCTTAGAAGAGGATCCACGGTTAAAGACCATGGCGGTAGGTGTTCCTGTGGGCGTGATAGCAGCCCTGACACCGGCTGTGAGCCCGGTTTCCACCGCGATTTACAACGTATTGACCGCTGTTAAGTCCGGCAATCCCATCGTTATCGCTCCTCATGAAAGGGCGAGGAAGGTAACGGGCAGGCTGCTTGACCGGCTGATAGAAGCAGGGAAATCCTGCGGGCTTCCGGAAGGGGCCATCGGGTATTTAAAGACAGTGACAAGGGCTGGAGCCCTGGAACTGATCCGTCACCCGGCAGCGGCCATGGTGGTCAATACCGGAGTTCCGGAGTTGTGCCGCGAGGCAGCAGAAAGCGGAAAGCCATATATTTATGGCGGTACTGGAAACGGACCGGTCTTTGTTGAACGGACTGCCGATGTTAAGCAGGCGGTAGAAGATATCATCGCCAGCCGTACCTTTGATTACGGTATCGTATCTGCGGCCGAGCAGTATATGGTGGTAGACAGCCTCATTGCAGCAGAAGTAAAGGCCGAAATGTTAAAGAACGGCGCTTACTTTATGAATGGGGAAGAGGAGAAAAAGC
>DJBG01000109.1:7270-17580 GCA_002429965.1 Hungatella sp. UBA5982 | reverse complement strand
TTTAAAGCACTGTATCCTGAAAAGGCTGCAGAATATTCTTCAAATAATGAAGTAACTTCAGATACTATTTTATCTACATATTCACCTCTAGTTGAATGGGATTGTCTCGTTTGTAAAATGTCTTGGAAAGGCTCAGTGAAAGATAGAGTGAACGAAGAAATAGATTGTCCTTATTGTAATGGAAGAGAAGCTATACGTGGAAAAACTTCATTCAAAGCATTACATTCTGATTTGATGAAGGAATGGAATTTAGGTAACTGGCTCTTTATTGATCCAGATGATATTATAGAAAATTATTCGGATAGTGTTTGGTGGACTTGTTCCGAGTGTCAAAATTCTTATGCTATGAGTCCAAAAAAGAGGTTATATTATCAAAAGAGGAAAAAGGAGCCTTGTCCGTATTGTAAAGGATTGCGCAGAAAAATGCATCATTTTTTATGAATATCATTGGACTAAGATAATGCCAATATGATATACTTAATGATAGTATTAAATAGAAAAACGACAAAACCCCCAGATTTGAGTTTTTCGGTTTTCCGGGAAAAACAGTGAAAAACGACAAAACAGCAGTGAATTTTTTTTTCGGTTATGGTATTGTGTTTAAATTTCATGAGGACCCCCTAACTACAGGGAAAATTGGATTTGACATAGAACGGAAGAAATGATAAGATAAGTACATAGAGATCAAACTATTCGCGAAAGTCTAGTTTAACGAATAGTTAGCAAGGAAAACTATGGAACTGTCAATTATGTAATTAATTTTATAACTTAAAGAATTTTATCTCTCATAGCCTTGATTACTGTTGCTCTGATATGCCCCGATCTTATGCTCTTTAATCTTACACTCTTTACACCAACGTACGTAAAGTTCTTAAAACACCACTGCCTAAGAATCAGACTATAAATACTAAGTCTTAAATAGCAAAACTAATTAATGAGGGAAATATAAATGACTAGTCTTTCATAATCATTTACAATCCAAATAATCAAAGAAATGAGGATTAATTATGAGTTCTTCTCTCTCCTATCATCAACAAAAGGATATTGAAAACGTAAAGCACCTGCGCCAATTGGTAAAAGAACTTCCCAATTTCTGCGGAGATTTCTTCAGGGGGATTGAACCTCGCACTTCTTCCCGGACCAGGATTGCTTACGCTTATGATCTAAGGGTGTTTTTTGACTTTCTAATTAAAGAAAACCCCATTATCGGCAAACTTCAGGTTCAAGATATTACTTTGGACCACCTGGATTCACTTCGGGTTGTGGACATTGAAGAATATATGGAATATTTAAAATACCGTTTTAATGATAAAAATCAGGAAGTAACCAACAAAGAGCGGGGAATCATGCGAAAAATCTCTTCCCTGAAAAGCTTCTATAATTATTATTACCGGAATGAGCGGCTTCAAACAAATCCTGCTTCTCTTGTGCAGCTTCCAAAGTTGCATGAAAAGGATATTATCCGGTTGGATATTGATGAGGTGGCTCTCTTACTTGATGAAGTAGAAAGCGGGGAAGCTTTAACAGAGAAACAAAAAGCCTATCATGCAAAAACCAAGATCCGTGACCTGGCCCTACTGACTCTCATGCTGGGAACTGGGATCCGGGTGTCGGAATGTGTTGGACTGGATATAGATGATATTGACTTAAAAAATGGCGGAATCCGAATTCATAGAAAGGGCGGAAAGGAAGTTACAGTGTACTTTGGTACTGAAGTGGAGGATGCCCTTCTTGATTATCTGGAGGAACGCAGTTTAGTCATTCCAGAGAAAGGCCATGAAAAGGCTCTCTTCCTATCTCTTCAAAAGAAACGGATTGGAGTCCGCAGCGTTGAAAATCTGGTAAAGAAATATTCTAAACTCGTGGCACCGCTGAAAAAAATTACACCCCATAAACTGCGAAGTACTTATGGAACAAGCCTGTATAAAGAAACCGGGGACATCTATCTGGTTGCAGATGTTTTAGGACATTCGGATGTTAATACCACGAAAAAACACTATGCTGCTTTAGAGGATGAACGCCGGCGCAGCGCCAGAAATAAGGTGAAATTGCGGGAAACCAATTAAACATAAAAAAGTAAATAAGTAAAAAAAAATTTTAAGGAGTTTTGTTCAAAAATGGTTTTTTAACCGTTATAAGTAAAAAACTAAAAAAGGTTGTTTTGTTCAAAAAACCGCGCCGCTGAAAAGCGGCGTTAACATTTCATTTAAAATACTTGCTATTAGAGTATAAGCTTCTTAGTGTCATTGTCATAAATCTTCTATCTTCTATCAATTTTTAGCTAGGGTAAGCACCAAATCTTAACCCTGCTCAACACCCTTTTGAATCTCCTCTGCAATCTGCTTTACATCACTAAGGATAACTGTTCCATAATTTCATCAAACTCTTGGACTATAATCATTTCGTCTACCCCATAAAATAAATCCTTTGCTTCAGCAATAGACTTTTCCTTTATAGAATCTTTGTTTTCAATAATAAGATAAGAAAATAAATTTAGTATTCATTGACTGATAAATTGCTTCACCATTATTATAATTATCATGTAAAAGCATATTGCATAATTGTATAAAAGTTTTACAAAGAGAAATAAGCTCTCCTCTTCTATATTCCCATTCCCCACCAAGTCCATCTCATTTAATGTTATGCCCCCTCCAAGATGAAAACGCAAAACCGGAAAATAGAATCTTTAAAAAGGTGTAAAATTATCTGATGCGAAATTATTCATATATCATAAGCAACTGTATCCCTGGCGGATTCCTTTTTGTCTTTTGGGGAACTTTGAAAGCTTTGGCGAATAGTCTGCGAGCATGTGTCTTATGTAAGAGGACATGACACATGCACGTAAGGACCTGATATAAATATAATGTAAAGTTGCTATCTATCTTTTTAATTTTTTTGTTATAAAAAAAGAAAGCATCTAATACCTAAATTAGAGCTTTCTTTTTTTCCTTTATCATCAGGCTCTTATAATATTTTCATACGAAAAGTGAATGCCGTTATTCCTCTTAGCTTTCGGCCTCTTCTTCACCTTCAACTGCTTCACGTATCTTAGAGCCAACAACTGTTATCATTTTTTGTTCCGGATCAATAGTTGAGGTAAGTCCTTCCGGAAGTTTAATATCACTAAATTGAATACTTTCACCAGCCTCTATATTAGAAACATCAATTACTATTTCATCGGGAATATCCTGAGGTAAGCCCTCCAGTAAAATTGAATCTATGGTACTGTTAATCAACAATCTTTTTGACTCAAGAAGTTCTGCTCCGGTAATTTTTATAGCCACTTCTTGTTTGATTTTTTCCGAAAAAGATACCATTTGAAAATCCAAATGAGAGATTTCGTTCTTAACAGGTTCAATGTGTATTTCTTTTGCCATTACGGTATAACTCTGGCCATCAGGAACAACCAGTTTAAAAATGCCATTCCGGCCAAACTCTTTCATTGATCTTCTAAATACATCTTTCTTAACAGCTATTGAGATTGAATCAACACCTTTACCAGCTATGTTTCCCAGTAAATATCCTTCTCTTTTTAACTGATTATTGTCACCCTTTCTGGTACTTTTTCTTAACTCAACGTTCATAACTCCAGTATTTTCCATAGTTATAAGCCTCCTTGATTTATAATTATATTATGGCAATCATCTAAAATCTTATGATTCAATGATGAAAACCTGTTACCTAAATTTCAATGTGATTTAACATAATAAAATATAAATTGTCAAAAGAAAATATACTTCTCAAAGAAAATGTATTTCAAATAAGTTATCCTAGAATTAAATTTGAATTTATTTCTTTAATACAAACTTATTTTATTTATTATTTTAAAAATCACATAGAGTTTTAAATAACATATAATTAATAGTATAGTATAAATCTGACAATTGTCAAGTTTTGGATTTGTATAACAGAAATTTTTCCTGATGAAAAGATTAAAAGAATATAAAAGTGCAGTTCGAGAAACTATCGACCCTCACTCCTCCTTCTTTAGGATCAATTTTTGAATCTTATTCTGTATGAATTATTTTATCCATTTATAAATAAAGTCCATTTTTAGCAAAGTGGATAAAACCCTGCAGACTACGTATTTACAATAAAATTTCAGGAAATTAATAAAATCTATTTTTTTTACTTATTTTTTAAATAAATTTAATAAGTAAAAAAATCAAAAACGTGCTTTTAACCATTATAAGTAAAAAACCAGAAATGGTTGTTTTATTCAGAAAAACCGCGCCGCTGAAAAGCGGCGTTTTCAAATAGCCTGGCGGATGTATTCCTATTTATCTTTGTCTTCTGTTTTTTACATTAACAAAACAATAAACATAATGTGCCTTAAATCATAATACTTCCTGGACCCTCCCCACTTGTCCATCCGTTAACATTACTTTGATACCATGAGGGTGAAAGCTACTGTTTGTTAGTATTTTTCCAACGATTCCCTCTGTTAGTTTTCCGGTTCTTTGGTCAGATTTCAATACAATTTTTACTGTTGCACCAATTTTAACATTAATTCTATTTTGTCCGTTCATATTTTCTCCTTGTTTTAACATCACTTAGCTTAAATGTGTATAGCTTTATATTTCATTATTTCCAAACTTTGGCAACGGTTGTATGTCTATTACTTTACACAGTTAATTGTTCTCTTAATATTTATAAATAACCTAGATACCTAATCTAATGGATTTTCAATGTTATCAATTATTTCTTCTTTATTACAATGTTTTAAAAAGAAATAAAAGGTCGAATCAGTTATATTAATAGTGCGTTGTGAAATATCATAATCAAATAATGGTGGTTGTATTTTCTTTGCTGTTTGCAATTTTGCTAAACTACTCAATAGATACCCAATATCGCTTGGCCTTATATCGGCACTTCTGTGATGATGGCTTTTAATTATTTCTTCTATCTTTTTACGTGGCACACCCATTAAAATAGTTGAAAAATCCATACTTAATATTGCAATAACAAAGTAGTATGGCAAGAAAAGAGGCTTTTTCTCCTTATCTTTAATATCTCTCTGCCCCTTTGCAATATCTTCCAGTGCACGAACATGTCTTGAGGCATAATCATCACATTTCACTGTGATAGCGTGATCAAGAGTTATCTGGTCAACAATATGTTTTCTAATCCCCTGTCTTTGTAATATACCATTTTCCAAACATAATAATTTTAATAGCTCCTGAACAACTCCAATGCTTCCCATGGATTCATCACAAAGCCTTAGCAATATTTCATTTGAAATCTCAATATTAAGCTCTTCCGCCCCCTTTTTAGCAACGCTTATAAATTCAGTGTCATCCCATGGCTCAACCGGTATTTCTGCAATCCTATCTTGTAAATCACCATTAAATTGAATAAGCCTGTTTTTCTCTTTCCATACACCTAAAATNNAAAAGTTCGCAAATCAAATGCCAATTGCTTTTGAACATCACTAGATAGATAATGGAAATTTTCAAGTATGACAAATTTATCGGAATTAGCCTGTTTATACAAATCAAAAATGTCTTGCGGCAGTTCTAAGTTAAACTCTATTGATCGATAAGTAAGCTGCTGTTCTGCTGATGCATTAGCTTTTAAAGATCCTTCGACCTCCGCAGCGGCTAAAAATGGTAATTTAGATTTAATTTTTGCTACGGCTCCAATTTCAACATCTCCACTCTTACTCTTCTGCTTATCAGTTAAAATTTCAATACCAAGCTTTCTAAGAATCGATTTATAAATATCTGAAACTTGACTTTTGGGACTGCAGCTGACAGCTAAGCAATCATTATATGGCAAATATTTACTAACCAAAGCAGTTTTGCCTTGTTTTGATGCACCATAAACTATTATTTGTTTATCCGATCTTAATGCGCTCTCAAATGCACCATCGACTTCCTGGCGTTCAATATAGCTTAGCACAGGTTTTCTACTGACCCCATATACTTCTTCTAATTTGACCATATGTACTCTTCCCCCGTCACAATTGTCATAATAATAAATTTATTATACAACGCATTGCCTGATTTAACAAACAGAACATAACCGTAACTATATATACATCTAAAATATTTAATCCTTTCATTGAATAATGTATATTTAAAGGAATGATCAAATATAATAAGCGAATTAAGATTATAATTAGGAGGCATACAATGCTTGAGGAGAAAATTGTTATCGGTGCTGTAACAAAGTATCCACTTAATGGAATATTAAGCATTCCTAAAGAGACCGATGGATTATTTCCTGCGGTTGTACTGGTACATGGTTCTGGACCGATAAACATGGATGAAAAAATTGGTAATAATTATCCTTTCAAAGACCTTGCGGAAGGTTTAACTAAAAATGGAATCGCAGTTTTGCGCTATGATAAGAGAACGTTTATATATGGCAAAGAAATGAGAAATTATCCTGGACTATCAGTTAGGGAAGAAACCATAGAAGATGCTATCCTCGCCTCCGAACTCTTACGTAAAGACTCACGCATTGATTCTGGAAAGATATTTATAATTGGTCATAGTATGGGAGGAATGCTGTCTCCACGAATTGACTCGGAAGGAGGAAATTTTGCCGGTCTTATAATTATGGGAGGTTCTACAAGGAAACTCGAAGATGTCATTATAGAGCAAAATAACGAGGTTATAAAATCACTGAATCGTTTTATAAAAGTGATCGCCAGAAAACAAATAGCAAAATTATCAGCAAAATTTGATAACATATATAACATGAGTGATGAAGAAGCAAAATCAACGTTGGTTTTAGGTAAATACGGAAGGGCCTACTACTTAAAGGAAATGGGTGAGCATCCATTGATCAGCTATCTTGGGCCATTAAATAAGCCGATGCTAATTCTGCAAGGAGATAAAGATTTTCATGTTTCCATAGAAAAGGACTTTAATCAATACAAAGAATTATTAAAAGAAAAACAAAATGTGACTTTCAAACTGTATCCTAATCTAAATCATTTGTTTATGCCTTCTATTTATGGAAAGATACGAAAGGCGAAAAAAGAATATAAGGTTGCACAGCATATTGATGCGCAGGTTATAAATGATATTTCTGACTGGATTCTTTCCGTACAGGAAATGCCGGCAAAGATAAATGGGAATTAAGAGAACTTGGCAGCTCCTGAGGAAGGACTTACCAAATTGCTGTAAGAATATATAAGCGGCAAACAAGCTCCAGCCCCATTGCCGCTTTACTTTTTGCCGCTTATTCATTACCTATAAAATCCCTTTAACTCCTATAATAAAGGATTCCAGGCTTCAGAATCTTTATCAATTATACTTTAACTGAAGCTAAGATTAATAATAATAATTAACAATTATCTAAGTGTGTGCATATATTCTTCCGCATGATCCCAATTAACTACAAATGAAGTCCCCTTTTGGCAGAATACGGAGCAGGAAGGATTATCAGTATCTTCATTTGGATTATATTGATAATGGTTAAGAACTTCATCTTGATTATGACATAGATCATAATGAGAAAATACCATGGATATACTTCCCTTGCCTCCGGTCTTTATCATCAGCTCTTCTCCGTAGTTCATAAAAGAAGCAACGGGCCCCAGACCTCTTATTACGGTTCTCCCGCTTCCGTCCGGAACCGGTGCCTCAAATCGACCGGAATATCTTGTAATGTCATTTAATACCCTGCCTGTTAAGTGATCAGGAATTGATATCGTATAGCTGTAATAAGGCTCCAGAAGGACGCTTCTTGCCTTCATAAGACCCTGACGGATGGCCCGGTATACTGCCTCCCGGAAATCACCGCCCTCAGTATGCTTGATATGAGAAATTCCATCAACCAGTACAATCTTAACATCCGTTAGCTCAGATCCGGTTAAAACTCCTTTATGAATGGTTTCAAACACATGGGTACGTACCAGATTCTGATAATTGATTCCAAGCCTGTCCACATGACATTGACTCTCAAATAAAATCCCCTTCCCTCTCTCATTGGGTTCTATCCTCAATGCTACTTCCGCATAATGGCGGAGCGGCTCAAAATGTCCATATCCTGTAACCGGTTCAGCTATTGTCTCCGTATATATGATCTCAGGCTGTCCAAACGCTACCTTTATCTGAAATCTGTCTAAAATAACCTGTTCCAAAACCTCAAGCTGGATTTTCCCANNGCCGCATCACAGCATTCCCCAAGTCCCTGGCCTGCTCTGGTGGTACGAAGCCCGGTGACGGCTACCACATCTCCTGCAGAAGCCTTCTGAAGGGCAGTAAAACGTTCCCCTAGAAAAACCCTTATCTGATGTACCTTCTCATCTGTTGATAAGGAATCCCGAACGTTGAGAAAGCCGCTTAATATCTTCAAATACGTCATTCGCTCCCCATGTCCGTCATAACGAATCTTAAACACTCTCCCGCTAAAAGGAGCTGATACCGGATAGGAAGCTTCTGTGAAACAATAAAAGGTATCAAGAAATGCCTGTATTCCCTCTCCATTCAAAGCACAGCCTCCAAAGCAAGGGAATAACCGCCGGTTTTTAATCTGAGAAACCACAGCAGGTCTTAGGTCTTCAAAAGTAATAGTTCCATTCAACCATTCATCCAGTAATGATTCATCCCATTCAGATACATTCTCAATGAAATCGTCTGGCAATGCACCTTCACATCCTTTCCGAAGGCTGATATCTTGAAAATCCAGGATATTGCAGGAAAAATGTTCACGAACCTCAGACAAGACCCTTTCATAAGATGCTGAAATCACATCAAGTTTATTGATAAATAGAAAAACAGGAATATTATAACGCTCCAAAAGGCTCCAGATGGCCTCTGTATGGCCCTGAATACCATCCGATCCGTTAATCATCAGGACTGCATAGTCCATTATCTCCAAAACTCGTTCCATCTCGGCCGAAAAATCCGTATGACCGNNATAGGTATCATCGCCATGGGTAAAACCGGCCATATCTGAAAATATGGTTATTCCCCTTGCCCTCTCAATGTCATCATGATCCATACATGCGTTTTTAGTATCTACGCGGCCAAGAGCCCTGATCACTCCTTCTCTGTATAATACCTGCTCCGAAAAAGTGGTTTTTCCGGCATCCACATGGGCCAGAATTCCGAAAGTTATCTTCATAATTATATTAAATCCTTTGACTATAAGAATTATTCTGAACTTAAATACACCGATTTAGCAGATGGTGCTTCTATTATTCTAAAGTATAATTAATATAAAATCAATGGAATTAAAAATAACGGCCCGGTAATCCCATTTACCTCACTCCTGAATCAGAATCTGTTGCAAAGTACATAACAGTCAGATACTGACCGCTGTGAATGGTATCTTCCTTTAAACCGTTTATATTCTTTAATTCTTTCACGTATTGGGCAGTGGTCATACCGCTGTTTTCCAAGTACGTTCCGGCAATGCTCCATAAGCTGTCCCCCTTTTGGATCTCAACGCTGGTATAATACTTATCGACCGCCGGCCCTTCCGTCTCCCCGGCAAGGGCATTCANNATTATGGAATTGCCAAAAAAATGGGAACCAAGCAAAACGACCAGTGACAGTGCAATCAATTGCTTCATCATATGCATACCTCCTCTAAAACAGTCCCAAACAGAACATAGGTTCTTTTCTTGTCTTCATCATACCACCACGAACATATGTTTGTCAAATGATTTTGTACTTTTTCGAACAAAGGTTTGCATTTCTATCGAACATATGTTACTATAGTCTTAATGAATAAGGATTGAGGAGGCCGTAACATGGCACAAGAGAGAATTACCCCAAAGCAGCAGGAAATTTTAGAATATATAAAGGAAACGATTCTAAAGAAGGGCTATCCGCCGGCAGTCAGGGAGATCTGCGAAGCCGTCTGTTTAAAATCAACATCATCTGTCCACTCCCATCTGGAGACGCTTGAGGAAAAGGGATACATAAGAAGGGACCCTACCAAGCCCAGGACCATTGAGATCATAGACGATTGTTTCCAGCTGACACGCCGGGAGGTTGTGAATGTCCCGCTTCTGGGAACCGTAGCAGCCGGACAACCTCTTTATGCAGAGGAAAACATTGAAAACTATTATCCCATACCAGCCGACCTTCTTCCAAATGCCGAGACCTTTATGTTAAAAGTCAAGGGAAACAGCATGATCAATGCAGGCATTCTCGAGGGTGATCAGATTATTGTTGAACACTGCCCAACAGCTCTTAACGGAGAAATCGTAGTGGCATTGGTTGATGATTCTGCAACCGTGAAGCGTTTTTTTAAAGAAAAAGGACATTACCGCCTGCAGCCGGAGAATGATACCATGGACCCGATTATTGTAGAAAATGTGGAAATCCTGGGTAAGGTAATCGGTT
>DJBG01000109.1:0-7262 GCA_002429965.1 Hungatella sp. UBA5982 | reverse complement strand
GCAGGAAGATAATAATTTTCCTGCTTCTATAAAAACTGCAACTAAAAAACGGCTCACAAGTTCTGTTAAGCCGTTTTACCCTAGCAAATTCCGTTTTTATAATAAAGCTTCCAATTCCTCAGCCTCAATTGTCTTTCCATCTCTCCAGATTCTTTCCAGATCATAGAACAAACGATTATCACGGTCAAATACATGGACGATGATATCGCCGTAGTCCATGAGTATCCAGTTGGCAGACTGATAGCCTTCCACCTGTTTGCAGACAAATCCCTTTTTTCCAAGTTCTTCCTCTACATTGTCGACCATGGCCTGAACCTGATTTGTATTGGTACCGCTGGCAATAATAAAATAATCTGCTATTACGGATACTTTGCAGATATCAATGATTCTGATATCTTCCCCTTTCTTATCCGCTAAAGCCGCATAAGCGGTTTTTACCATCTCAACTGACTGATTCATCCTTGCTCTCCCTTCTTTTCTTCGTGAACCTGCTTATAATAAGCATATGCCTGCTTTGACATAGAGTCCACAAAACTGCCTTTTCCTTCCAGATAATCCAAGGTTTCCTTAAGTATCTGATAAACACACTCATCTAAATCTGCAAACGCCACAGACCGCACAAGGGCCAGATTCATCGCNNCGTAAAAACGATTTTCTCCAATGTTGACATCTCCGGTCTTCCGGTAGTATGCCAACGGATGGCATTTATAATCTCACTGTCATTTATACGGTATTTATGCTCTGCCAGCCATGCCCCATATTTCGCATGGAGCACTACCGGAGCCTTAAGTTCATCGTCAGTTAATGGAAGATTCTGTTTCCTGCATTTTCTGATAATTTCGTCATCTCCATAAGGCTTGGCGCAATCATGAAGCAGGCCGGCCAGCTCCGCTTTATTTAAGTCACATCCATAGCACATCGCCAATGCGGTGCAAATAAATGATACGCTGACCGTATGCTCAAACCTGGAAGGAGTTAATCTTCCCTTTAAATCATTTCTCAACTCTAAGATCAGATCTTTCATGGTTCCAACTCCTGATATAAACTGTGGGCCCTGATATACTCGATAACCTCCCGCGGTACAAAGTTTGCTATGGACTGGCCACTGGCAATCATGCGGCGTAACTCCGCAGAAGAAATGTCCATTTCTCCGCAGTGAAGCGTGCGGATATCCGCGCCGTATTTGGAGGCAAGATAAGCAATCTGCTTATCCATAGAACGGTCTGCTTCCTCATATTCCCGCCGGGCGGCCAATATGACTGCCTGGGACAACACCTGATCCGGCTCATACCAATTCTCAATTTCATATAAAGAATCAGCTCCAATGATAAAATAAAAGGAATGCTCCGGATATTCTTCATGCAGTAATCTTAATGTCTGCGCCGTATACGTATACCCATTCCGGCTCACCTCAAAATCCGAACAGACAAAGCCTTCATGATCTTTCACGGCAAGTTCCGTCATAGCAAGACGCATGGCCGGCTCTGTCACATTACAGCTCTTTTTATGCGGCGGATGCCCGGAGGGCATATACCAGATTTCTTTTAAGCCGTATTCCTTATATGCCTGCCCGCCAATCAACAGATGCCCATTGTGGATTGGGTCAAACGTACCGCCCATAATGCCAATTTTACCCATAATCATCGACTCCCTGACCCGAAAATGAAACAGGATTTATTTAGGAAGCACGATCTTCCTCTTATTTTCCTCTTTCGCCTGCTTATAAAGGACTATCTTCCTTCCGATCACCTGAACGACTTCGGAATGGGTCCTCTCTGATAACACTGCGGCAATGCTGTTTCCATCATCCAGACAATTCTTGAGCACAGTAATCTTTACTAACTCTCTGGCTTCCAGCGCTTCTGTAACCGCATTGGTGATCTCCGGTGTCAGGCTGGATTTTCCAATCTGGAAGATAGGATCTATATTCATCGCCAATCCCTTTAAATAGGATCTCTGCTTACTTGTCATATTATTCTCCTCGTTATTTGTAATAGTCAAATTCAAGACCATACATGCGGACCGTATCTCCTTCTTTAATACCCGCCTGTTCCAGCTCTTCTAAAATTCCGTTTTCTTTTAAGAATTTCTGGAAGNNTTCGTATAGCCTAACATTTTTTCAATGCATGGACCTTCTACCACGTAAACTCCATCTTCTGTAACTTCCACAGTATAAGGAAGCAGTGCATAAGCCAGGCTATTAATATCGAATTCCTTTTCAAATATGATCGGACTTAGATTCACAGTCTGAAGCAGCTCATAAATGGCGTATAACAGTTCTTTAACGCCCTTTCCGCTTACCGCGGATATAGGATACACCTTAACACCCTGAGGTTCAAATTCCGCCTTAAGCCTTTCAATCGGATCTTCACCGTCATCATATATTGCATCTGTCTTATTGGCCGCAATAATCTGAGGACGCTCTATCAGCTCCGGATTATAAGCCTCCAGTTCCTTGTTGATGGCATGGATATCCGCAATGGGATCTCTTCCTTCCGTAGATGCGGCATCCACCACATGAACCAGGACTCTTGTCCGCTCAATATGACGGAGAAAATCATGTCCCAATCCAACACCCTCGGAAGCGCCCTCAATAAGACCTGGAATGTCAGCCATCACAAAGCCTTTTCCTCCATCCACATCCACAACTCCCAAATGGGGGTTTAAGGTTGTAAAATGATAATTGGCTATTTTAGGTTTTGCATTGCTGACTCTGGAAAGGAGTGTGGATTTTCCAACGTTTGGAAAACCAACCAGTCCCACATCCGCAATAACCTTTAATTCCAGCTGTACCCAAAGTTCCTGACAAGCCTGTCCAGGCTGGGCATATTTGGGGGCCTGCATGGTAGGGGTTGCATAATGCATATTTCCCTGACCGCCTCTACCTCCCTTTAAAATAACCTCCCGGCAGTTCTCACCGGACATATCTGCTATGACTTTTCCGGATTCAAATTCCTTGAGTACCGTACCTTCCGGGACCTTGATTACCAAATCCCCGCCGTCCTTACCATGGCAGCGGCGTTTTCCGCCTGATTCCCCATCTTGTGCGGCATATTTGTGAATATGCCGGAAATCAGTTAATGTGTTAAGGCCTTCATCTACCTCAAATATAATATTACCGCCGCGGCCTCCGTCACCTCCGTCAGGACCGCCGCACGGAACATAAAGTTCCCTCCGGAAGCTGACATGGCCATCGCCGCCTTTTCCGGATCTTATAAATATTTTTGCTCTATCGGCAAACATTCATTCACCTGTTACCTTTCTTTTCGATTAAAATTAGGGTTGAACCCCTTTCCTTTAAAGGGTTAAGCCCCTTTCTTAAAGGGTTCAACCCTAAATTGAGCATGAGCAGCGAATTTTTGAATACAGGCAGCCGGGCAGTTCCTGTATCGTAAAAAACGGCTCCATACGTTTAAGGTATGAAGCCGGTCCAATTATTCGTTAATTGCTTTAGGATAAACAGAAACCTGCTTTTTGTCTCTGCCTTTTCTCTCGAATCTTACAACGCCAGCCACTAAAGCGAATAATGTATCATCACCGCCACGGCCTACGTTGATGCCTGGATGAATGTGAGTTCCGCGCTGTCTGTACAGAATATTGCCAGCTAATACGAACTGACCGTCAGCTCTTTTAGCGCCTAATCTCTTAGACTCGGAATCTCTACCGTTCTTGGTAGAACCAACACCCTTTTTATGAGCGAAAAATTGAAGGTTCATTCTTAACATTACTTACACCTCCTTAAATCGGATTTTAATATATGGTTCTCCATATTCTTCTTCAATATCCTGTAATCCCAATACCAAAGAATTCATAAGGAGTTGTGATCCTGAACTTATATTTGAAGTAAAACGAAATTGAAAAGCACCTGTCTTTTCCTCCTGATCCACTTCAAAGGAATCTTCTGTAAACTGTTCCACGCTGTTGGTCATGTTAAATGTAAGCGCTGACGCTGCAGCACAAACAAGTTCCTGCCCTTCCTGATGATCATCAGCTAAACCGGCATGTCCCAACATCTGAATTCCTGCATAATGCTGTTCCGAATCAACCAATACGGTTACTCTTATCATAATTAAGCATTGATCTTTTCGATCTTAACCTGAGTATAAGACTGTCTGTGACCATTTTTCTTATGGTATCCGGATTTTCTCTTATACTTGTAAACAATAACCTTCTTAGCTTTGCCTTCCTTCACAACTGTACCTGTTACGGTAGCACCTGCTACGGTTGGGCAGCCAACAGCTAATTCACCATTGTTTACAACAAGTACCTGGTCAAATGTGACAGCCTCGCCAGCGTCAACACCAAGCTTTTCCACTTTAATGATATCGCCTTCCGCTACTTTGTACTGCTTTCCACCTGTTGCAATAATCGCGTACATATGGCACCTCCTATTATCATTACTCGCCAACTATGGTGTTCCTAAAAACATGGAAACTTTCAAACCTCATTGTGCGGCATACTGTACTAATATATCATTCCCAAACTGTTCTGTCAATATCTTTTAAATAAAAAATACTCGGCTTTTCCGCTTTCAGCCCGGCTTTTTCTTGTATTTCTTTCTGACACCTAGTATAATAGAAGCCGCAGGATAAAACAAGGGGATATGAATAAAGACGATTGGGCATTAATAATTATATATTTACCAGCTTCTGTTATGGACATGATGTCACTAAAAGGGTCGTTTGGGATTGCAGTGATGCCGTCTTGCAGGTGCCGGAACGATTATGATTCCATGGATTATCAGAACGATCCTTATAATTATAAGAACAATTATGAACCTTATAAATTTTCATAAGCAAATGAAAGGAGATCAGACTATGAGAATCTTTTTTAACAGAGAATGGAGTTTAGCTGAAAAACGATTATCCATCGTGTCGGCACTTCTGTTGGGCTGCGTCCTGGGCTTTTTATTAGCGCCAATTAAAAAAGGAGTCTACTGCGGCAACCATAACGGAAACACCAGTCTTCCGGAAAGATGTACAAAGGAAATCCAGTAACATTTCACTCTTCTATCCATGAAACAAGGCCGCAGAGCTTCAAAATCTGCGGCCTTTTCATTAATTAATTATTTTTCCATGTAGAAGGTGCAAATATCAATAACATTGGGAATACCTCCAAACGTCCCGCCAGCATGTCAAACATCATAACATATTTGGACAAAGCAGAAAAATTGGAGAAGTTCTGGAGAGGGCCGGCCCCTGCCAGTCCCGGCCCGATGTTATTAAAGGTTGCTGCTACGGCGGTGAAATTGGTGGTAAAATCAAAGTTATCCAAACTGACGATCAGGACAGAAACCGTAAAAATCACGATGTAAGCACCTAAAAATGTATTGATGGACCGGAGCACATTATGTTCAACGGGCTTCCCCTCCAGCTTTATAATCTTCACGCTTCTGGGATGGATCATGGAGGCCAGCTCCTTTTTAACAGCCTTTAAAAGGATAACGACTCGTGATACCTTAAAGCCTCCGCCCGTACTTCCTGCACAAGCACCGATAAACATAAGAGCGACCAGGATCCCTTTTGAAAATTCCGGCCATAAGTCAAAGTCAACGGTGGAATAACCCGTAGTGGTGATAATTGAAGCTACCTGGAATGCCGCATGATGAAAAGCGGAAAACAGGCTGCCAAAGCTGCCTCGGATATTAAAGGTAATAAATAAAACCGACGCCGCAATGATTCCCAGATATGCCCTGGCTTCCTCACAACGGAAGGCCTCCTTTGGATGACGGGTTAAAAGCAGGTGATACACGTTAAAGTTAATACCGAATAAAATCATAAACACGGTAACAACACCCTGCAGATAATAACTGTCATAAAAAGCCATGCTGCTATTCTTGATCCCAAATCCGCCTGTACCGGCTGTTCCAAAGCTGATTGCAAGTGAGTCAAAAAGCGGCATACCTCCTAACAGCAAAAGGATGACTTGCAGCAACGTCATAAATAAATAGATTTTATAAAGGATTTTAGCGGTCGTCCGCACCTTGGGCACAAGTTTTCCAACAGAGGGGCCAGGGCTTTCCGCCTTCATAATATACATATTATAACCGCCGGCAAGAGGGAGTATGGATAAAATAAATACCAGAACGCCCATACCGCCAATCCAGTGGGTAAAGCTCCTCCACATGATCATGCATTGGGAAAGAGATTCCACATCCGGCAAAATACTGGAGCCGGTTGTGGTAAAACCGGAAATAACTTCAAACATGGCATCTTCAAATCTAGGGATCTCCCCGCTTAAATAAAAGGGCATTGCCCCAAAAAAGCTTAAGACAATCCAGCTTAGTGCAACGGTAACAAAACCTTCTTTTGCAAAGAAAACCATGTTTTCAGGCTTTCTGCGGGTAAAAATAAGCCCGATGCCTCCACAGACCGCCATAACTGCCAGAAACCAGTAACCGCTGGATTCCTGATAAATCAATGCAGTGATAAACGGCAGCAACATAAAAACTGCCTCAATATTTAAAATCCAGCCCATCAGATAGATGATAACTTTTTTATTCATAGCTTTTTCGCCTTTTCCTACCTTAGTATGTCCTTTAAATCATTGAGCCCGGTCACCGTGGTAACTACGATTACCCGGTCGCCTTCTTCCAGAGTGTCTTTTCCGCGGGGACTGATAAAATGTCCATTCCTGTTGATAAAGGCCACAAGAAGGTTATTTTTAAGCTCAAGCTTTTCAAGTGCAATCCCTACGATACTTGGCTCATTTGCCACCCGGAATTCCAAGGCTTCCGCCCTGTCCGCCACGATTTTATAGAGGGTTTCCACATTGCTCCCCATGGAATTCTGCATGGCACGGACGTATTGGAGAATCGTCTCAGAGGTGATGAGCTTGGGATAGATAACACTGCCTAAATTCATGGAATCAATGACATTTTCAAAAGCGATCCGATTCACCTTTGTAATCAGCTTTGCCCTGGACTGGCTTGCTGCATAAAGGGAAAGCATAATNNGTCAATTTGTCCGATTCCTTCCTGAAGAAGCAGCTCCTGATTGGAGGCATCTCCATGAATGACCATGGCCTTGGGAAGAAGCTCGCTCAGTTCATTACAGCGTTCCATATTCTGCTCCAGAATCTTGACGCTTATCTTTGTGTTTTCCAACAATTTTGCAACGTAGTATGTAATCTTTCCGCCGCCTACCAGCATTGCTGTCCTAATTGTATTGTTATCAATCCCAGCCTGCTTGAAGAATTCATTAGCTTCCGCAGGCGATGCGATAAAGGATATCTTATCTCCGTCAATCATACGGGATCCACCG
>DJBG01000055.1 GCA_002429965.1 Hungatella sp. UBA5982 | reverse complement strand
GGCCGAGATATTAAAATGCTCCTGATAAAGGGCGCCTATCGTAACAATTATCTTGTATACCCCAATTCCATATGGGGGTATGGAGTTGTCAACGTTATGGGAGTTTTTATGCAGATTGCTACTTAAATAACAGATAAAAAACAAGGCACTGGAACTTCTATTATGGTATGCTGCATCCAGAACATCCTACATTAACAATCTGGCTTTTTTTGCACAGGTATTTACACTCCTAAGTGAAGAGCAGGAAGCTGAGAAATCTTTTATAAGTATAAAGATTTTCTTACAAATATTTCCATTTGTCTGAACTTTAGCTGATTCAGTTGACACATGGTATCATTTGTCATTATAATAAATAAATGTATAATTTACATGTAATTGGAAATTTATTAAATACAAGAGGACATATTGGGAGAAACAGATGAAAAAGTATAAAAGAGCTCGTAAGATGGCCGTTATTCTGGCCAGCGTCCTGGTGATGGACTCTTACATGGGAGCGGTTTCGCCATACATAAATGCTTATGCTTATACGGAGAAGGCTGCAACGGTTAATGCCACCTCATTGAATGTGAGAAGCGGCCCGGGTACGACTTATTCTGTCGTTACAAAATTAACGAATGGGGCATCGGTAACANNAGAACGCTTCGGATGGAGCGCTTTGGTATCAGATCCGGGTGTCCGGTTCCGGCGGTCAGGCGGTTACCGGATATGTTTCTAAAAGCTTTCTAAAGTTTCCAGCCTCCTATACCAATGATGCGGATTTTGAGTCACGGCTTACGGCAGAAGGGTTTCCTGAAAGCTATAAAGCAAAGCTTCGTTCGCTCCATGCCCAGTATCCCAAGTGGGTATTCCGCGCACAGCATACAAATCTGGACTGGAAAACGGCCATTAAAGAAGAAAGCCAGGCAGGAAAAACCCTGGTCCACACCAACAGCCTGTCATCCTGGAAATCTACGGTAGATGGCGCTTATAACTGGGACTCCAGTACATGGATCGGATATGACGGAAGCACCTGGGTCACCGCTTCTGAAGATATTGTAAAATATTATATGGATCCCAGAAATTTTCTTGATGAGACCAATGTTTTCCAATTTATGACCCACACCTATGACAGCAACAAGCATACGGCAGAAGGATTAAAGACCATGGTAAAGGGGTCGTTTTTATCCGGGGAATCTGCTGGCGGAAGCAGTAACCAGGGAAATACGGACAGTTCTTCCGGCGGCGGCACCGCCATAGGACCAGGGGGGGCCACAGGACCGGGAGAGGCGATTAATCCTGGGGCTGGGGCAGGATCGGAAACCGATTCAGGAAAGGCCAGCTTAGAAGGGCCGCCGCAGGCTTCCATAACGCCCAAAAACCTTCCCATCGCCATGGAATACGGACCGGGAGCCAGCCTTACGGGACCGTCCTCATCAAGTACCACTGGAACGGTTTCAGGCAGCAGCGCCTTTGTGAACATGATCATGAATGCGGCTGCCCAGTCTGGCGTGAATCCTTACGTCCTTGCAGCTATGATCATTCAGGAACAGGGATCTTCCGGAACAGGCAAAAGCATCACAGGAACAGAGTCCGGTTATGAAGGATATTATAATTTTTTCAATATAGAAGCATATCAATCCGGAAATATGACTGCGGTGCAAAGAGGCTTATGGTGGGCGTCCCAGTCCGGCAATTACGAAAGGCCATGGAATTCTCCTGAAAAATCAATTTTAGGCGGAGCGTTCTATTATGGTAATAACTATGTAAAAGTTGGGCAGGATACCTTTTATCTGAAGAAGTTCAATGTACAGGGGTCTAACTTATATAAACACCAGTATATGACCAATGTGCAGGGAGCTGCATCAGAGGGTGCTGTTTATTCAAAGGCCTATAACAGTGATATGAAACAGACAGAGCTTGAGTTTAAGATACCGGTTTATAACAACATGCCTGAAAACGCCTGCAGCCAGCCTACCGGCGATGGCAATCCCAACAATAAGCTGTCCGGCTTAAGCGTGGAGGGATTTGCCATGACTCCGACCTTTAGCCGTGATACCCTTGAATACAACTTAATTGTGGATTCCGGAGTATCTAGCATAAACGTGTATGCAACTGCCCTTAGTTCTTTGGCTTCTGTCAAAGGGACAGGGACGATAGCACTTTCAAGCGGAAATAATGATATTAGGGTGGCGGTTACTGCCCAAAATGGAAGTGCCAGGGAATACGTCCTTCATGTAGTGCGCCAGAACAATGGCCCGACTTATTCCTCAGGTGCTGGTACCGGAACAAGCTCCGGCTCCGGCGGCAATACTTCTTCCGGTTCCGGCGGCAATACGTCTTCCGGCCCTGGCAGCAACACCGGCCCCGGTGTATCCAAGCCTTCCGGTACGGATAATGCAGGAACACCAGGAGGAAGCAATGTGTCCATAGCTCCTGATGGTTCCACGAATATATCTGTTCAGGCTTCTACGGGAGTCATAGCCCAGGGACCTGGAACTGACATTAAGGTGACGGAAGCTGCCACAAGCAGCCCGCAGCAGACTCAGGCACCTGCCGCCGGCCAGTCCTCCGCCAATGCCTCTGCCAATGCAAAAGGAGATATCAATGGCGACGGAAAAATAAACAGCCTGGATGTTCTGAAGCTTCAGCGTTACCTTCTGGGTTTGGAAAGCATATCTGAGAAGGGCAAGCTGGCAGCTGACTTAAATGGAGACGGCAAGGTGAATTCACAGGATCTTCTGCTTTTGCAGAAAAAAATCCTCGGACTTTAAAGTCCAACAGAAATAGGAGACAATATGAATAGGAAACTAAAAAAACTGACGGCTGGTTTGATGCTGGCCTGTGTGATTGCCATATCCTGTCCTCCCGGACAACTGGTATCCTGGCCCGCAGATGCCAAGATCGCGTTTTCTGACCCATCGGTCATGGTGGGGAACGAAGTAACGGTAAGCATGAAAGTAACCAGTGACAGCGCCCTGGGTACGGCGGAAATCATGCTGGCTTATGATCCGAATATTTTGGAGTTTGTCAGCGGAACCAATGCAAATGGCGGCGCAGGTGCTATTAAGGTCTTGGGAACCATGGATTCTGCCGATCAGAAAGCCTTTAGCTTTACCTTAAAGTTTAAGGCTTTACAGGCGGGAAGCACCCAGATCAGCGTAACTTCCCAGGAAATCTATGATGTGGATTCCCAGGCGCTTTCTTTAAGCAAGCAGGGAAATGCATCGGTCAAGGTCACATCTCCTGCCACATATTCAAAAGATGCGACGCTGAAATCATTAAAAATTTCCCCAGGGACCCTGACACCGGCGTTTTCCGCGTCTGTTGACAGCTATACGGCAGAGGTTGACGCCAATACAATGGACCTGGTAGTAAATGCGGTTGCAGCCAATGCCGGCGCCCATGTAACTCTTCAGGGAGAAAAGGGCTTAAAGGCCGGAGCAAACCAGGTAGTTGTCAAGGTAACTGCAGAGGATGGGCAGACCGTTAAGAATTACACCATTCAGGTTAGTAAAGCAGAGGGAGGAGAAACAACCCCTGCCACAGGAGGAAGTACGGAAACGTCTGAGGCCGAGTTCGGCGCAGCAACGGTGACCATTAACGAAACCGAATACAGCATTGCTTCATCCTTTGATGAAGCTGCGCTTCCAGAAGGTTTTGAGTCTTCGACTTATACCTATAAGGGAACGGAAGTCATGGCTGGAAAAGGACTGGAAAAAGACCTGCTTCTGCTTTATTTAAAGGATTCCGGAGGAAACGGCGGATTCTACATTTACAATGAAGGCTCAGATTCCTGGTCCCAGTTCGTACAGGTGGAGACCATTGCCAAGGCTATTGTCATCATTCCTCTTGACAAAGATACGGTTGTGCCGGAAGGTTTCCATGAACGTCAGGCCGATATCGACGGCGCGCGAGTGACCAGCTGGGTGGAAAACTCAGAGGCTGAGCCTCAGTATTGCCTGTTCTATGCAATGAACTGGAACGGGGAGAAGCATTTCTACCGTTATGATCTTTCTGAAAAGACCATACAAAAATATTATGCTTCCGGGGTTTCCAATAGTAAGTATGTGGAAATGGCAAACACATACGATCAACTGACCAAGGATTACTACAGGCAGTTCTACATTCTCATTGCTGTGAGCGTCATGGCTTTTGGCTTGCTCGTTGCCGTGATCGTTCTTGTAAGAAGAGGAAACGGATCCGGCCCCAGCCGGCCCGGCAGGGACAAATCCGGAAAAGGCAAGGAACAAAAACCGGCTGATGACCGGCTGTGGGCTGAGCCGGAGGAAGAAATTCCCACAAGCAAGATCAAAAGATACAGCAGGGAAGAGTTTGACAGACAAAGCTCCGGAACGGAACTGGATCCGGAATATCAGGAAGAATCGATGGACGAGCCTGATTACGCCGAAGATGAAGGACAAGAAGTCCAGGAAGAGGATGATTTTCTCGAGGAAGCCAGCTTAGAAGACCTGGAACGGGATCTGACATCTTCCGGANNAAGGAAGAAGAGGAGCTTACAAAGGACGAAGACGACTTTGAGTTTCTGGATCTGGATGATTAAAGAAATGTAAATAATTGAATTACCAACTATTAAAATAGATTAAATGGAAGTGACGAAAGCACCTGAATGAAGGTGCTTTCGTTATTGGCTCTTATCATATGGGAGCGGCTATTCCATTCCATGTGTTATTTTACCTTCCTTACCTTTCTTTTTTAATCCATGCAAAATCTCCGGATTACTGGGCGGGTTATAGAAAAAATCAATTTATAATTTAAGAAGTTCGACCATATAATGACCAGCAGGACAGAGCACAGATGACAATTAAAAGGGGAATGATGCCAATTGATATTTTATGTTGATAAAGGCAATGAGTTGTGCTATTATGTGTATAACAGATATAACGAAAGATGGTGAAAATATGTTTTTACAAATTGATTTTAACAGTGATGAAGCGATTTACATCCAGCTTCGGAACCAGATAATCATAGGAATCGCCACTGAAAGTATAAGAGAAGGAGACCCCCTGCCTTCCGTGCGCCAGATGGCCGACAACATAGGTATTAATATGCATACGGTAAATAAGGCGTACTCTGTGCTGAAACAGGAAGGGTTTGTCAAGCTGGACCGCCGTAAAGGGGCCGTAGTGTCGCTGGACGTGGATAAAATCCAGGTCCTTGATGAAATGCGCAAAGATTTAGGTGTTGTGCTTGCCAGAGGAGTCTGTAAAAATGTGTCATGTGAAGAGGTTCACCAGCTGGTTGACGAGATATTCCAGTCGTTTTTAAGGGGCCAGGGGGAAGAGTGATTCACTGGATTGGAGGTTCTTTATGTTATGTGAAAAATGTAAAATTCGCGAAGCAAATATACAATATACAGAAGTAGTGAATGGTACGAGGAAAGAACATCATTTTTGTGCCCAGTGTGCAAAAGAGATGGATTTTGGAGTGTACGCAGCTATTTTTGACGGGGAATTTCCCTTAGANNCTTTCCGGCCTTTTGGGAATAGAAGATAAGGATCAGGAGCCAGATAAGCTCCATCAGATTCTGTGCCCGACCTGCGGAACCAGCTACGATGAATTTGTCAGAGACAGCAGATTTGGCTGTGCAGATTGTTACAGCGTATTCGGTCCTCTTATGGAAGACAGTTTAAAGCAGCTTCATGGAAATCTTGTCCACACGGGAAAAACACCGGTTTACCAGAAGCAGGAATACATGAACATGAGGTTGGGAACCAGCGATAAGGAGGAGGTTTCTGGGGAAGATGCCTCCGGCTTGGAGAACGAGCACTCGCCATCACACCGGAAAGGCAAAGACAATCATGAGGAAATCTTTCAGTGGGATGCCAAATTAAAGGATGCCCTGCCTTTTGAGGATTACGAGATGGCAGCCGTATGCCGTGATAAGATAAGAGAGCTGAAGAAAGGAAATGAGACAGATGCTTAGATGGTTTGAACAGAAGGATACTGGTCGGCCGGGAGTGATAAGCAGCCGGATCCGCCTGGTCAGAAACTGGCAGGATTACCGGTTTCCTGCAACGCTTGATGAAAAAGAAAGCGGCGAGATGGTCCGCAGACTTGAGTATGGCTTAAAGGATTTAGGCAAGGCAGAAGGCAGAAATTTTGAATTTGCCATGCTTGGGGAACTGGAAGAACTGGACCGGACGGCTCTTAAAGAGCGGCGGGTACTTAATTCGGCGGCCGTCTTAAATAAAAAGCCTGCCGGCATTCTTATGTCTGAGAATGAAGACACAGGCATCGTGCTTAACTGTGATGACCACATCCGGATCCAGCTTCTGCAGATGGGTCTTCATCTGGAGGAGCTTTGGGAACGGGCGGGCAGGCTCGATGATTATATCAATGAACGGTTTGNNCATTTGATGACCATTACGGTTATCTTACCTCATTTCCCACCAATATGGGAACCGGTTTAAGAGCATCGGTGGTGGTGCATCTTCCCATGCTGTCCCAGGGAAGAAAGTTCCAGGGTCTTATCAGTGATATGGGCCGCTTCGGGGCCTCCATACGGGGCGTTCATGGGGAAAGGGATGAGAACTTCGGCTCCCTTTATGAAATATCAAACCAGAAAACCCTGGGTCAGACGGAGCGGGAGATCCTGGATACGGTTACAAAGGCAGCGATCCAGCTGACCAACCAGGAGTTACAGGTAAGGAAGCTTTCTCTCCAAAGGCACAGGGAGGAGAGAGAGGATGAGGTTTACAAATCCTACGGGGTATTAAAATACTCCAGAAGGCTGACTTCCAGGGATGCCATGATTTTCCTATCACAGATCATGGCAGGGCTGGCAGACGGTCTGATCCACACAGAGGAAGACTTTTCCGTCTACCGCCTGATGTTAGGAATCCAGCCGGCGAATCTGCAAAAGATTTCAGACCGTCCATTGAGCAAGGAAGAACTGGATGGAGCCAGGGCGGAATTTATCCGGAGGGAATTGCCGGAACTGTAAGAAATGCTCATTGCGGATTTCTTATAGTTAACACGGCGGCCGCCGAATGAACATGCAAACATGTTCGCCCGGCACCCGCGTAAATTAAAATGACAGGAGGATTGCATTTATGATAGACAGATTTACGACAAAGGCCAGGACAGCCATTAATTTAGCCGTGAAGGCAGCGGAACGTCTCGGCCACAGCTATGTTGGAACGGAACACTTATTAATCGGTCTTTTAGAAGAGGGCGGCGGAGTGGCTGCCAGGGTACTGGAAGAAAACGGGGTAAAAGAGGATAAGGTTTTAAACCTGATCAGCCAGCTGATCGCTCCGGATCAGGCAGTCCGGCTGAAAGAAGACAACGGGTATACTCCGGGTGCCAGAAGGGTCCTGGAGAACAGCTACCGGGAAGCTGTGCGGTTTAAGGCAAACTTAATCGGTACGGAGCATTTGCTCATTTCCATAATCCGTGACAATGATTGTGTCGCTTCCAGGCTTTTAAATACCATTGGAATCAGCATTCAAAAGCTTTACATTGATGTGCTGTCAGCCATGGGTGAAGATGCTCCTGCCAATAAGGAAGAGCTTATGAAATCGCCAAAGACTAAGGGCAGCACACCGACACTTGACAGCTACAGCAGGGATTTGACGGAGCTTGCAACACAGGGAAAGCTGGATCCGGTCATTGGAAGAGAATCGGAGATCAAGCGCTTAATCCAGATTTTAAGCAGGAGGACCAAGAACAATCCATGTCTCATCGGAGAACCTGGAGTGGGTAAGACCGCAGTTGTGGAAGGCCTTGCGCAGATGATAGTAGAAGGCGACGTGCCTGAAACCATTGCAGGAAGACGGCTTCTGACCCTGGATTTATCCGGCATGGTGGCCGGTTCCAAATACAGGGGAGAATTTGAAGAGAGAATTAAAAAGGTGATTGCCGAGGTGATCGATGATGGGGAAGTCCTTCTGTTCATCGATGAAATCCATACTATTATCGGTGCCGGCGGAGCGGAGGGAGCCATTGACGCCTCCAATATATTAAAACCCTCCCTGGCAAGAGGAGAATTGCAGCTGATCGGCGCCACCACCATTGAAGAGTACCGTAAATATATTGAAAAGGACTCTGCCCTGGAACGGCGTTTCCAGCCGGTTACGGTGGAGGAACCTTCCGAAGAGGCTGCTATCGGCATATTAAGAGGGCTTAAAGGACGGTATGAGGACCATCACAAGGTAACCATCACAGACGATGCCTTAAAAGCTGCGGTAAAGCTGGCTTCCAGGTATATCAATGACCGTTTCCTTCCGGATAAAGCCATTGATGTCATTGACGAGGCTTCTTCCAAGGTGCGTTTGACCACTTTTGTGGAGCCGGCAGAGATTAAGGAACTGGAGGCAGAGATCGAACTGCTGGAGGACCAGAAGGAAGCCGCTATTAAGGCTGAAGCTTACGAAAAGGCAGGGGCTATTAAAAAGAAGCAGGAAAAGAAGCGGGAAAAGATAGAAAAGATCCGGGAACGTTGGCAGAAGGAAAAAACTTCAAAAAACCTCATAGTAGATGAGGGAGAGATTGCTGATGTGGTATCAAGCTGGACCAAAATTCCCGTAAGAAAGCTGGAAGAGGGAGAAAGCGAACGCCTCCGCAATCTGGAAACCATTCTCCATGAGAGAGTAATCGGTCAGGAGGAAGCAGTTACCGCTGTTTCAAAGGCCATACGGCGGGGAAGAGTGGGACTTAAGGACCCCAAGCGCCCCATTGGCTCCTTCCTGTTTTTAGGACCGACTGGCGTGGGAAAGACCGAGCTTGCCAAGGCTTTGGCAGAAAGCCTGTTTGACGATGAAAATAACATTGTCAGGATTGATATGAGCGAATACATGGAAAAGCATTCCGTATCCAGGCTGATCGGTGCGCCTCCAGGATATGTGGGCTATGATGAGGGCGGCCAGCTGACAGAGGCAGTCCGTAGAAAGCCCTATTCCGTGGTGCTCTTTGATGAGGTGGAAAAAGCCCATCCCGACGTATTTAACGTACTGCTTCAGGTCCTTGACGATGGACGGATCACAGATTCTTCCGGAAAAACCGTTGATTTTAAAAACACCATCATCATTATGACCTCCAATATCGGCTCCCAGTATCTGCTGACGGGCATTGATGAGGCAGGTAGGATCAGGGAAGACGCCGAAGCAATGGTGATGAATGATTTAAGGAACCATTTCCGACCGGAATTCTTAAACCGTCTGGATGAAATAATCCTGTTCAAGCCTCTTGAAAAGGAAAATATTGCAGGAATCATAGACCTGCTCCTTGCGGACTTAAATAAACGGATTGGTGACCGGGAATTAAAGCTTGAACTGACTGAACAGGCAAAAGAGTTTGTGGTGGAACAGGGCTATGATCCGGTTTACGGAGCCCGTCCGTTGAAACGTTATCTGCAAAAGCATGTGGAAACCTTAGCAGCCAGGATCATCCTTGGGGATGAGGTCCGGGCAGGAAATGTAATTGTGATCGATGTATCGGAAGACGGCCAGAGGCTGATTGCCTATCTGGAATAAAAGATAAGACATAATACGCATGTTTTAAGAAGGCGCTGCAAAAGGGATGATCGCTCATCTGTTTTGCAGCGCCGTATTTTTATACCTGCCAAAGAATGTCTCTGTTAATAGTCCGGTAAAACAATTCCTGGATCTCTTTTTCGTTGCTGCTCTGTCCCAGAATCCACATGAGCTTTGTCACTGTGGCTTCCAGAGTCATGTCGTAGGCCTCTATAAGGCCCAGCTCCTTTTTGATGGAATGTCCTACTTCGTACACGGACATATCGCTGCCTTCATTGGTCACCTGGGTGGCCATGACCACGGTTTTTCCAAGGGAGATCCATTTTTTTACGGCCTTATAAAAATCACCTGTATCATAGGAGGGAAGGCCGCCCACTCCAAAGGATTCTATGATCACCGCATCATAATGCTCTGCCATAAAATCCAGAACATCCGACCCCATGGAAGGGATCAGCTTCATTAATGCCACATTAGGATTCAGTTTTTGGAAAAACTGTACCTGCCTGGGGCAGGAAGCCTTGTCATCTACGTAAAACAGAACATGCCCATCCTGAATCGCAGCAATATAAGGAAAATTGATGCTGGAGAACGCATTATAGCTCTTGGTGCGCTCTTTTTTCCCTCTTGTGCCTGCAATGACCTTGCCGTCAAATACTATGGTAACGCCATGAGCCTTAGGTTCGCTGGCAAACCGGAGGCTGTCAGATAAATTGGTACGGGCATCGGTATTCTCCATGTCAATGGGCCTTTGCGCGCCGGTGATGACAATTGGTTTTTCCGAATTCTGGACCAGGTAAGAAAGAGCAGAAGCCGTATAAGCCATGGTATCCGTGCCGTGGCAGATGACAAAGCCATCATAATCCTTATAATGGGTTTCAATAGCTTTTGCCATGGTAAGCCAATGGCCTGGCTGCATATTGGTACTGTCTATATTGAGTATCTGCAGGCTGTCTGCCTGACAGAATTCTGACGCTTCCGGAACATAGGAAAGAATTTCGTCAGTGGTGAGGAGAGGCTTTAAACCACTGTCGCTCCGCTTACAGGCTATGGTGCCCCCTGTTCCAAGCATAAGTATTTTTTTCATATACAGGATACCTCCTAAAGGATTTCAATATCTGATTGTAGCACTGATTTCCTCATTCGTACAGGGGGACTTTTGCTTAGCAATCCTTTATGCTGATTTTGACTCCAATATCCAGGGGTGAAGCGGTATACAGGCTTGTGGTGACAAGGCCGTCAACTCCGGTATTTGCGTATTCAGTCGCATTTCCAGGATGAATCCCTCCGGCTGCCAGCAATATGGATTGGGGATAAAGCCGTCTGATGGATGTGGCTGTATGGTTTATGTCCTTTGCATTCATTTTATCAAATTGAATCCCGTCAGCTCCAAGGGAAAGGAATTCTTCCGCTAATTCCGGTTCATTGGTTTCAATGAGAATTTTTTTCTCAGGACATTGTTTTTTCATGGCTGGAAGCATTTTTTTCAGTTCTGCATACCCGCCGATCATGGAAACGTGCTGTTCAAAGATGAGCACTGTTTCAGACAGACCCAGTCGGTGAGGCATGGCACCGCCTGAAAGTATGGCGTAAATGCTCAGCTTTTTAGCACCTGGAAAGTTCTTGCGGGTGGTCAGGACCATCATGTTTTTATTTACGCGTTGAACCGCATCCACCATGTTCCGCGTTTTCGTAGCAATTCCGCTGCAGTGATCCAGTACATTTTGGGCGGCCTTCCAAACGGTATGAAGCTGTCTGGCAGAGCCTGAGCCTGATATCAGCACACGTCCGGCTTCAATCCGTTCCCCTGACGCAATGNNATTTCCTCTGTCCGGATGTCCAGACGGCGGAACATTTGTTCCACCACCTCCGTACCGCACGCCACCCCGCTTTCCCGGGTGAAATAGGAAATATTGCCCGGCCATTCTGTAAGGCCCAGAAGGTGGCTGGTCAAGTCCATATATGGCATATCTTCCTCGATAAAATGATCAATTTCCGCACAGGTAAAAAACATAGGATTCTCCTTTTCAATTGGGTTTTGGAAGCATCTGTAAATCCAAAAACTGAAGGGATACAGGTTTAACAAGGGAAATTTCGTGTGAAAACAGCAGGACCGGCATGGTTTTTGCATAATGAAGCAAAAGCTCAAGGACATGGCTTTTTAATGCTTCATCCAGGCCTGCAAAGGGTTCGTCCAAAATCAGTATATTCCCTCCGTAGGCCAATGCCCGGGCCAGAGCCACCCGGCGTTTCATGCCGCTGGATAATTGGCCGGGATAGGCACCTTCCCATCCGTCCAGTTTTAAAAGATCCAGCATTTCCTGGCTTTTAGCCCTGTCCTTTGCCGCATATTCTACGTTTTCAAGGCATGTCATAGTGGGAATCAGGCGGTTTTCAGGAAAGACCGGGGAGATGCAGATACCCTCTTTATACAGGATTTCTCCTGAGTCGGGTTTTTCCAATCCCATGATCAGGCGGGCAAGGGTGGTTTTTCCCCGGCCGGATGGGCCCGTCACCGTATGTAGTCCGGTTTCTCCCACAATATAATCAAAATCTTTAAATACTATTGTATTTCCAAAAGCTTTGGATATTTTTCGGCATTCAATCATAGGAGCTTGTTCCTTTTACATGTAACGGCGGAAAGTGCCGGTTCAGCCACAGGTGGATTCCGCCAGCAGCCAGTTTTTCGGTGACAATGCTGAGCAGGATCACCACCAGAGTCCAGCTAAATAGGTTTAATGTATCAAGGTAAACCTTGGCATCAGCCATGTTGCGGCCAATGGTCAGCATTGGGGAGGACATGACCTCAGCTGTTATCGCTGATTTCCAGGCATAGCCAAATCCGGTTTGAAACGCGGCCAGGAAATAGGGAATGGAGCCAGGAAGATAAATGCGGCGCAGCTGGGATAAAAATGGGACTTGAAACATCCGGGACATTTCAAGTAAATTTCTGTCTACCGCGTGGAGTGCTTCCGTCATGTTTCCCCATACAAGAGGCATGACCATTAAAAAGGATACCAGAATGGGCAGGTTTTTCGATTTCATAAATACCAGGGCTAAAATAATGAAGGAAGCCACCGGCGTGGCCTTCATCACTGAGATGAAAGGAGGAATGAGAATCCGTACCACAGGTATGGCATAGGTAAATACAGCCAGTGCGATGCCAATAAGCATCGCACTGGAGAAACCTGCAATTATGTTGCGCAGCGTATGAAGTACAGTAATATAAAAGTCTCTGGTCTTCATCATATCCAATAGGTTGGATATGACGTCAGCCGGTGCGGCTACAAGCACGGATTGTCCGACTGCTTTGTAGAGAAGCTGCCACACCCCCAGCCAGAATAACAAAACGGCAATTAGCCGAAACGGACCTTTCATAGGCTACGGAAGGTAGTAGAAGTCTTCCGAAGGAAGAGCTCCGCCTACAGATTTTGGATTGGCTTTAAATAAGACTTCAAAGAAAGGCTCCAGGCCATCCTTCATTTCCTGTCCAACAATATATACCTGATGAGATTCCGGTATGGCCTTCATGGCTATAGGCTTTTTCAATACTCCAAACGTTTCGCATAATTCAGATGTCTTTTCCAGATCAGAATGAACAGCCTTACAGGAAGACTCATAATCTGTCAGAAAGTTTTTTAAAACCTCAGGCCGTTTTTCAATAAGGTCACGCCGGACCACAACACATCCCTGGGAAATAAGGGCCTTGGTACCCAGCTTGTTCCATTCATCAGTCAAATCCAGTATCACATGGGCATTCTGATTGTTGGCGGCTACCTGCGCTGCGGAAGGCATGGGGATGGTGGCGATTTCAATATTGCCTGCTGACATCTGGGCAGATACCTCTTCATGCCCTGGTTTGTATTCAACGGTCACATCCACACCTGGTTCCAATCCGTTCTGGCGCAGCACATAATCAAAGGTATATTCCGGAATGGAACCCTGTCCGCTTCCGTATACTGTTTTGCCTTTTAAATCATCAAGAGATTTAATGGAGTCATCGGTGCTCATCAGCTTTGTGACTCCCAGCGTATTGACAGCTACGATCACTACCTTTCCCTCTGACTTGTTGTAAAGAGTAGCGGCCATATTGGTAGGCACTGCGGCAATATCAGCTTCCCCTGACAACAGCTTGGCGCTGGCCTCGTCAGGAGCAGTGGCAAGTGTCCAGTGATACTGGTTAAGAGAGGTTCCGGCTTCATTGGCTTCCAGTAAGTTGACGGCGCCAATACTTAGAAATCCGCTTACCAGAATCATGTTTGTTTCAGGCCGTTCTTTGGCAGCACGTTCAGGTGAAGTTTCCAGAGTGCTTTCCACAGGCTTAGAGGCCTGCGTTTCAGCTCCGCTTATGGCTGCGGAGGTCTGGACCGGAGTATTTCCGCTGCAGGCAGTAAGGCTGAACAGCAGAAGAAATGCGGTTGCGAGTGACGTTAACTTTTTTAACATAATAATCTTTTTCCTTCCCGATATAATTTTATAATAATATCCGATGAAGGTATTATATCGTTTGCTTCGAAGGCTTGTCAAGAATTTTGGAGTGTAAACGGGTAAGACAGGGCTTTAGACATGAAGCTTGCCCAGGGATTTTTCCATGAATTTTTCTCTGCCCCCGTTCTGAAAGATTCACAACTGGGAAAAATTATGATAGAATAAATATGGTAACAGAATAGGAGGAAGAAAAAATGTTTAATATACCTAAAGATCCGGTTATGCTGCTAAGCTATGTCAATACTCAGTTAAGAGATTATTNNCAATTATCATCGTATTTTTCCAGCGCCGCGATCCCAAAGCGGTCTGGACCTGGCTCCTGGCCCTGTATTTTGTTCCCGTATTCGGCATTCTTGTTTATCTGCTTTTGGGCCAGGATATGCGCAAGGGCAAGCTGTTCCGGATTAAGGAAGTGGAAGACCGTGTGCGTTATTCCGCAAAAAACCAGGAGGAATTTCTAAAAAATCATGACATCAGCCTGGTATCCTCTTTGTCCCGTGACTATGAGGATCTGGTGGTATACAATTTAGAGACTTCCGGATCAGTGCTGACTGTTGACAACACGGTTGAGATATTTGCTGATGGTGAGGAAAAATTTAAAGATTTAAGAATGGAGCTTTCCAATGCGGCCCATTTCATTCATATGCAGTATTACATCATTAAGGATGATGAAGTGTTTGTTTCCATGATCCCCATCCTCATCGAGCGGGCCAGAGCAGGGGTTGAAGTACGCATTCTCTGCGACGGCATGGGAGGGCGTTTCATGCCAAAGAACAAATGGAACCGGCTCAAGGAAAACGGGGTAAAGGTGGGAATCTTTTTCCCTCCCATACTTGGCAGGCTCCAGCTTCGGGTAAATTACAGAAACCACAGAAAGATCGTGGTCATTGACAACAGGGTCGGATATGTGGGGGGCTTTAACATCGGCCGGGAATACATTTCCAAGGATGCCAGGTTCGGTTATTGGAGAGACACCCATTTAAAGCTGCAGGGAGGCTCCGTGTTAAGCCTCCAGATCCGCTTTGCCCTGGACTGGAATTATGCAACAGGAGAAAACCTGTTTAGAAACATGAAATATTTTTGTGAAGACGAAGACGGAAGGTGCCTGGAATTACTCGGAGTGGTTGACATAAATAGTGAGGATAAACAACTTGGAATCCAGATAATTGCAAGCGGCCCGGATGCGAGGAGCCGTCAGATCCGGGACAATTATATCCGCCTGTTTTCAAAGGCCAGGAATCACATCTACATCCAGACGCCCTATTTTGTGCCTGATGATGCTGTGCTTTCCACTTTGCAGGTAGCTGCACGTTCCGGTGTGGATGTAAGGCTTATGATCCCCTGTAAGCCGGATCACCCCTTTGTTTACTGGGCTTCCTATTCCTATGTGGGAGATTTAATATCTGCCGGAGCCAGATGCTATACTTATGAAAACGGATTTCTCCATTCCAAGGGGGTCATGACCGACGGAAAAGTAAGCTCTTATGGCACTGCAAATATGGATATTCGAAGCTTTGAGCTTAATTTTGAAGTGAATGCCGTAATCTACGACGAGGAGACCACCCGCAGGCTGGAGGCTCTGTTCTTAGAAGACCTAAAGGTGTGCAAAGAGATCACAAGAGAGGTTTATGAGGAGAGAAGTATTATCATCCGGATCAAGGAACAGGGCAGCAGGCTGCTGTCCCCTCTTTTATAGAATTCTTTTACAGAAGAACATAATAAGTCCATAACCGGCGCATAATGGAGGGTATGAAGACACTATCACAAATAAACTTAAAACAGCTGCCACTTGATTTCTGCAAATGCGGGGTGACAGGCTGGTGCCTGGAGGTTATATTTACCTCCACGGAATCCATTTTGCGCCATGATTGGCGGCTTATGGGGCAGACCTCTCTTTTAATGTTTCCCATCTATGGATGCGGAGCTCTTTTAGGCCCCATTGGAGATCTTATTGACCGGTGGGTGACTCCCGGTTCAGGGTTTACGGCAAAAAAAGCGGAGCTGGCCATCCGCCATGGATTTCTTTACATGGTTCTCATTTTTGTGGCGGAATATTTAGCAGGCTCACTTTTGCGGGGCAGAGGGATGTGCCCGTGGGATTATACGGGACGAAACACCAATATAGACGGGCTGATCCGTCTGGACTTTGCACCGCTGTGGCTTGCCACAGGACTGTTGTTCGAACAAATTACAAAAAAGAAAGGCAGGTAGTATTGTAATTAAAGTCGCCATTTTATATAATAGATGAAATGGAGGGCTAGACCAATGATACGTTTTATTCTTGTAGCAGCAACAGTCATTTTATTTTTGATTTTAAGCATTCCGGTCATGGCTTTTGAGTGTATGATTGGTAAAAAGGACCGCCGCCAGCGGGATGTGCAGAGTCTGGCGGTGGTCCAGTGGATTTTCCGGATCATTCTTCAAATGGCCGGCGTGAGCATTACGGTTAAGGGAAAGGAGAATATTCCGACAGACCAGGCCGTTTTGTATGTGGGAAATCACAGAAGCTATTTTGATATTCTTGTAGGATATGTGACGGTTCCCGGTCTCATGGGATTTGTGGCTAAAAAAGAAATGGAGAAGATCCCCCTCCTTTCCACCTGGATGAAATTAGTCAATTGCCTGTTTCTTGACAGGAAGAATTTAAAGGAAGGCTTAAAAACCATTCTCACAGGAATCGATCAGGTAAAAAAGGGCGTTTCCGTCTGGATTTTCCCGGAAGGTACCAGAAACCGGGAGGAAAATCCCCTGGATCTGATTCCTTTTAAGGAAGGAAGTCTTAAAATTGCGGAAAAAAGCGGCTGCCCGGTAGTACCGGTGGCAATTACCGGAACTGCGGAGGTGTTTGAACGGCAATTTCCCCGCATGCTTCCCTCCCAGGTGACTATTGTATTTGGTAACCCCTTTTATCCAAAGGAGCTGGAGCCGGAGTTCCGGAAATTCCCCGGCGCCTATGTAGAGAATCAGGTAAAGGCTATGCTGAAAGCAGAGCTTAAAAGCCAGGGAAAGCTTACAGACAGAGCTTAAGCACACAGACAGATAAGACAAAGGAATGATAATACCCATGAAGACATTGGACTTACAGGAGATCAGAAAGCAGCTTGACGGAATTGACCGTGAGATTGTAGCGTTATTTGAAAAGCGGATGGAGCTTAGCAGCCAGGTGGCGGAATATAAGACTGAATCAGGCAAGCAGGTCTATGACAGGGAAAGGGAACAGCAAAAGATCGAGGCCGTGACCGGTATGGTGGAGGATGAATTCCATAAACATGCGGTACGGGAGCTGTTCACCCAGATGATGACCATTAGCCGCCATTTACAGTACAAGCTTATGGCGGAGCACGGATTGAAAGCGGAAAATGATTTCCGCCCGGTAAACGAACTCCCTGTAAAGCAGGTACGGGTGGTGTATCAGGGAGTGGAAGGCGCCTACAGCCACGAGGCGGCCTTAAAATATTTTGGAGCCGATGCGGATGCCCGCCATGTGGACTCCTGGGAGGATGCCATGAAAGAGGTGGAGGCAGGAACGGCGGATTATGCGGTGCTGCCGATTGAGAATTCCTCGGCAGGGGCTGTTACCCATAATTATGACCTGCTCATAAAGTACCACAATTACATTGTTGCGGAAACCTTCCTTTCCGTAGACCATGCGCTGCTTGGGCTTTCGGAGTCAAAGGAGGAGGAAATCCAAACGGTATTTTCCCATCCCCAGGCTCTTATGCAGTGCTCCGAATTTTTGAATTCCAACAGGGGCTGGAAGCAGATCAGCCTGGAGAATACTGCTGTGGCCGCCAAAAAAGTCCTTGAGGATGGAGATCCGACCCAGGCGGCGGTAGCCAGTGAGATCGCAGGGAAGATTTATGGGCTGAAGGTTTTAAAGTCTTCCGTCAACCATAATAAAAACAACTCGACCGGGTTCATCATCCTGTCAAGGGAGCCGGTATACCGGGAAGCTGCGGGAAAGATAAGCATAAGCTTTGAACTGCCCCATAAGAGCGGTTCTCTATATAATATGCTGAGTAATTTTATCTATAATGGGGTCAACATGATGATGATCGAGTCAAGGCCCATACTTGGAAGAAACTGGGAATACCGGTTTTTCATAGATATCGAAGGGAATTTAAGTGATGCCTCCATTCAGAATGCCCTAAAGGGAATCGCCGAAGAGGGGAGCAACATGAGGATTTTAGGAAATTATTAAAGGCTTGCAAAGGTTCGTCCTGGTGATCGGGCCAGGCATGGATATAAGCGGGATGCGGACCGACCGAACATGCTTGAATGTTCAATCGGCGGCTGCCGCGATAACAATAAGAAACCCGCATAGCGTGTTTCTTATTGTTTTACAAAAAAGAGGATGGTTGAAAGAAGAACGTCTTTTAACCTTGAGTTTATGAATCAGCCGGATACACAATCATATCCGCCTGATTCATTCAGGAGGCAAATTATGAAATCCCAGGAATTGATATTATACCGCAATTTAAATCATCGTGAACTTTTTGACAAAACCGCCGGGCTTTTGAGCCTGGAACAGCGGTCGAAAACAGAAACAATGCCGGATTCCTATGCCTGCGCCGGTCAGCTCATAGAGCTGGCGGCTTCCTATGGCTTTGAGGGGAATCTCTGGCATTGTTTTTTAGCATTCTGCCTGGCAAATAATGAAAACGCCTACAGCACCTCCTGTGAGATCGTAGGTCCCATGGAAGGGACCTTAAATGAACTGGCTGCCCACGACTTCCGGGTCATTATGGAATTGTTCGATTATGACATCCGAAAGCTGGACCGTTTAACCCCCGGGGAGGGGAAAGGGATATGGACCGCCCTTTCCGATTACAGGACGGCAGAGGTCAGCAGCAAGATCTACAATAAGAGGATCAGGGATCAGATCGTTGCCCTGGCTGTTGCTCTGGAACAGGCTGGGGATGAAACGGTTTTTGCTTCTGAGGTAACGGAGTTTTACCGCAGATTCGGAGTAGGGAAGTTCGGCCTTAATAAAGCCTTCCGCATAGAAGATGGGGTGGGAGAGCCTCAGATTCTGCCCATTACCAGCATGGAACACGTCCGTTTGGACGACATCATCGGCTACCGGCTGCAAAAGCAGAAGCTTATCGAAAATACGGAGGCATTTTTAAATGGACGTGCTGCCAACAACGTCCTGCTGTTCGGAGACAGCGGAACTGGAAAATCCTCCAGCATCAAGGCAATCCTCAATGAATATTATGACAGGGGGCTTCGTATCATTGAGGTCTACAAGCATCAGTTCAAATCGCTTTCAAAGGTCCAGGAGCAGGTAAAGGACCGGAATTACAAGTTTATTATTTACATGGATGACCTTTCCTTTGAGGATTCTGAATTGGAGTATAAGTATTTAAAGGCAATCATTGAAGGAGGTCTGGGCAAGAAGCCGGGCAATGTGTTAATCTATGCCACTTCCAACCGCAGGCATCTTATACGGGAAAAATTCAGTGATAAAAGAGAGCTGGATGATGACTTACATAATAATGACACCGTCCAGGAAAAGCTTTCCCTGGTGGCCCGCTTCGGTGTGACCATCTACTTCGGTTCGCCGGACAGAAGAGAATTCCAGGAGATCGTAAAGGAGCTGGCCGCCCGCAGCGACATAAACATGCCTCTGGAAGAACTGTATGCAAAAGCGAATATATGGGAATTAAATCACGGGGGCTTATCCGGCAGAACGGCAAGCCAGTTTATCACACACATTTTAGGAACAACCGATGAACGCACTGCGGGCATACCTTTATGCCCGGAAAGCAAGTCAGGAAAGATGAAAAGACAGAGTGGAATAAATAAAAAGCTGCCTGGGTAATTGGCAGTAAGGAGGAAAGGTATGGCAATAAGATTATTTGCTGCCATTGATGTGGGATCGTTTGAATTAGAGCTTGGTATCTATGAGATTTCCGCGAAAACCGGAATCCAGAAGGTGGACCATGTCCGCCATGTCATTGCCCTTGGAAGAGACACCTATAACGATGGAAAGATCAGCTATGAGCTGGTGGAGGAAATGTGTCAGGTCGTCAAGGATTTTGCCGATATCATGCAGTCCTACAAGGTGATCGGCTACAGGGCCTATGGCACCAGCGCCCTGCGGGAAGCGAAAAACAGCCGGATCGTCCTGGATCAGATCCGGGTGAGGACCGGGATCGAAGTGCGGGTCATCAGCAACTCCGAACAGCGCTTTATCAGCTATAAGGCTATCGCCTCAAAGGATGCGGAATTCCATAAGATCATACAAAAAGGAACTGCCATCGTAGATGTTGGCTTTGGAAGCATGCAGGTTTCCCTGTTTGACAGGGATGCCCTTGTTTCCACCCATAACCTGATGCTGGGCGTTTTAAGGATCCGTGAAATGATGGGTACCATACAGGTCGACAACCAGATGCAGAATACCCTGATCGAAGAAATGGTAGATAATGAACTGTACACTTTCCGCAAGGTTTACTTAAAGGACAGGGAGATCAAAAACCTGATCGGGATCGGAGAGAGCATCCTTTATCTGTCCAGGGGCAGCCGCGGCGGAAAGCCTGTGGAGCGGGTCACTGCGGAGGAATTTGCATATTTTCATGAAAAGATCGTGGGAATGTCCTTAGACCAGATCCAGGATCGGTTTGGGGTCAACGCGGAATATGCGTCTCTATTGGTCCCGGCGGCTATCATCTTTAAACGTGTTCTGGAACTGACCAAGGCAGAGCTTTTCTGGATACCGGGAATCCGCCTGTGTGACAGCATTGCGGCTGAATATGCGGAAGAGACAAAGGCGGTAAAATTTAACCATGATTTTTCCGAGGATATTCTTGCGGNNCGCAACATGGCAAAGCGTTATAAATGCCATGGTCCCCACACGGTCAATATGGAAAAATACGTGCTTGAAATCTTTGACAGCATGAAGAAATATCACGGAATGGGAAAGAGGGAAAGGCTGCTTTTGCAGATTGCCGCCATCCTTCACGCCTGCGGCAAATTTATCAGTATGAGAAATCCCAGCGAATCCGCCTACCATATCATCATGTCAACGGAGATCATCGGCCTGTCCCATATGGAACGGGAGATCATTGCCAATGCAGTCCGCTACAACGGGGTGGAATTTGATTATAACCGGATACATTTAAGTGAGGAGGTGTTCCATAACACAAAGGGAGAATTTCCTCATGAGGACAGCCTCATACTTGTGGGAAAGCTGACAGCCATCTTAAGGCTGGCCAATTCCATGGACCGCAGTCACAAGCAAAAGCTTTCAGACAGCCATATGAGCGTAAAGAACGGGCAGCTGATGGTGACCGTCTCACATGAAGGTGATATCACCCTGGAAGCGGTGTCATTTCGCCAGAAAGCAGACTTTTTTGAAGAGATATTCGGAATAAGGCCTATATTAAAACAGAAGAGGAGGTTATCCTGATGACAGGCACCAATGAAATTTACAACAATCCTGAAAGTTATGTAAATCGGGAACTGAGCTGGATCGAATTTAATTACCGCGTGCTCAGTGAAGCGAGAGATAAAACCCTCCCTCTTTTTGAACGGCTGAAGTTTTTAAGCATCACCGCCTCCAACTTAGATGAATTCTATATGGTCCGTGTGGCCTCCCTAAAGGATATGGTCCATGCCAAATATACAAAGCCGGATATTGCCGGCATGAAGCCGCCGGAACAGCTTGAAAAGATCAGCGGACGGACCCATGAGCTGGTTGCTTTGCAGTATTCTACCTATAACCGTTCCCTTCTGCCTGCATTAAAACAGAATGGGCTCCGGGTGGTCCAGGTCCATGAAGACCTAAGCAAAGAAGAGGGAAGCTATGCGGACAGCTATTTTGAGAGGAACGTGTATCCGGTGCTCACTCCTATGGCTGTGGATTCCTCCAGGCCATTCCCTCTGGTCCGAAACAAATCCTTAAACATCGCGGCTCTCCTTCAGAAAAAAAGCGGGGAAGAGGAACTGGAATTTGCCATGGTCCAGGTTCCAAGCGTCCTTCCGAGGATTGTGGAGCTTCCCACCGGGAAAAAGGATGAACGTGCGGTCATTTTGCTGGAACAGATCATTGAACGGAATATCGGCAGCCTGTTTTTAAATTACAATGTCATTACCGCCCATCCCTTCCGCATCATGAGAAATTCGGATCTCACCATTGACGAGGAGGAAGCGGAGGACCTTTTAGAGGAGATCCAGAAACAGCTTAAGAAGCGGCAGTGGGGCGAGGCCATCCGTCTGGAAGTGGAAGAAAAGATGGATAAACGCCTGTTAAAAATACTCAAGCGGGAGCTGAGCATCAGCTCCGTCGATATCTTTGAGATCGCAGGTCCTCTGGATCTGACCTTTCTCATGAAGATGTATGGAATGAAAGGCTTTAACCATTTAAAGGCCGTTCCCTATATTCCCCAGCAGGTTCCAAGGCTTATGAATGAGGAGGACATATTTACCAACATCCGGGGAGGCGACATTTTGCTTCACCACCCTTTTGAATCCTTTGATCCTGTGGTAAATTTCGTAAAAACCGCTGCCATTGACCGGTCGGTCCTTGCGATTAAACAGACCCTTTACAGGGTCAGCGGAAATTCCCCCATCATTGCCGCTTTGGCAGAGGCTGCCGACAATGGAAAACAGGTATCGGTTCTGGTGGAATTAAAAGCCCGCTTTGATGAGGAAAATAATATTAACTGGGCAAAAAAGCTGGAAAAGGCCGGCTGCCACGTCATCTATGGGCTGGTAGGCCTAAAAACCCACAGTAAGATCACTCTGGTGGTGAGAAGGGAAGAGGATGGCATCCGCCGTTATGTTCATTTGGGTACTGGAAATTACAATGATTCCACGGCAAAGCTTTATACGGATTTCGGCCTTATGACCTGCAATCCTCAGATCGGGGAAGACGCCACCGCCGTATTCAACATGCTTTCAGGCTATTCGGAGCCTCTTCACTGGAATAAGCTGGTGCTGGCTCCCATCTGGCTGCGGGCCAGGTTCTTAAGGATGATCCGCAGGGAGACGAGAAATGCGGAAAGCGGGAAAACGGCTCATATTATGGCCAAGATGAATTCCCTTTGCGACAAGGAGATCATAGCGGCCCTTTATGAAGCCTCCTGTGCGGGAGTGAAGATCGGATTGATCGTCCGCGGGATATGCAGCTTAAAGGCGGGGGTCCCGGGCTTAAGTGAAAATATTACGNNCAGCCCGGAGCTTTATATGGGAAGCGCCGACTGGATGCCAAGAAACTTAGACCGAAGGGTGGAGATCATGTTCCCTGTAGAGGATGAAATATTGGCAGAGCAGATCCTCCATGTTCTTAAGGTGCAGTTTCAGGATAACGTGAAGGCCCATATCTTAAAACCCGACGGAACCTATGAAAAACCTGATAAAAGGGGCAAGATCCTGGTCAATAGTCAGGAACAGTTCTGTGAAGAGGCAATCCAGAACGTTAAGGCGGAGCTTGGCAAGTCAGATCCGGTAGGCAGCCGGATATTTATTCCTACGGAAAGTCAGGGATAAGCCAAAGGGAAAGCTCTCCAAAGTTACCGAATTATAGCTTTTTTGTAAGAAAATAGTAAGGCAAAGATACCTTTCTTGTGGTAAAATGGATGCAGGCTTTTCCTTAATATAAAAAGAAAAGCTGCTTACATAACGACAAGGGAGGTATTTTTCATGTCCGAAACAATAAACATTCTGGTTGTGGATGATGAGAAAGAAATTGCAGACCTGGTGGAGATCTACCTGGTCAGTGATGGATATAAAGTTTTTAAAGCGGATAATGCGGAAGAAGGACTGGGAATTCTGGAAAAGAACCAGATCCATCTGGTACTTTTAGACATCATGATGCCTGGTATGGATGGCCTGCAAATGTGCAAGAAAATAAGGGAGACCAATAACATCCCCATCATCATGCTCAGCGCCAAGTCCACGGATCTGGACAAAATTCTGGGACTTGGAACAGGGGCGGATGATTACGTGACAAAGCCCTTTAACCCCCTGGAGCTGACGGCGCGGGTAAAATCCCAGCTTCGCCGTTATACCCAGTTAAACCCCAACAGCGCAGTAAACGAATCAGCTAAGAATGAAATCGCAATAAGAGGACTGACCATTAACAAGGATAACCATAAGGTGACTGTTTATGGGGAAGAGATCAAGCTCACCCCCATTGAGTTTGACATCCTCTACTTACTGGCCTCCAACCCCGGAAGGGTGTTCAGCACCGATGAGATTTTTGAAAAGGTGTGGAATGAAAAGGTTTATGAGGCAAACAACACAGTAATGGTACATATCAGACGGCTGCGGGGTAAGATGAAGGAGGATACCAGACAGAACAAGATCATCACCACTGTTTGGGGGGTAGGATACAAAATTGAAAAGTGATCTTAACCGCCGTTTTCATACACGGGTCATTGCCAATATTTTTTACAGTGCAGTGGTCACGGTCCTGATCGAGATATTTCTGGTAACCAACGTATCTTTGGTAGCCTCCTACATGAGAAACACAGAAAAGGACAATGCATTTGTGGAGATGCTGACCTCCTTTGATGTGGTGGTGATCCTGATTTATGTGGTTTTCGGGATCGGAATATTCACGGTCACATTTCTCCTCCTCCAGGAAAAATCGATGCGTTACATCAGCCGGATTTCTGATGCCATGCAGAGTATTTCTGAGGGAGATTTAAATATTACGGTTGACATTGAGGGAGATGATGAATTCTCCGTAATGGCTGCCAGTTTAAATAAGATGGTTGGAGATTTAAGAGGCCTCATGGATAAGGAACGGGAGGCGGAGCGGACCAAGAACGAGCTCATCACCAATATTGCTCATGACCTAAGGACTCCATTGACATCCATCATCGGGTATCTGGAGCTTTTGTCCGGAGAGACGAAGCTTGATCCGGAAGTCCAGAAAAAGTACATAGGCATTGCATACGTGAAGACAAAGCGGCTGGAAAAGCTGATCGAGGATTTATTCGGATTTACAAAGCTGAACTATGGAAAGATCTCCATGCACGTATCCAAGGTGGATGTGGTGAAGATTTTAAGTCAGCTTCTGGAAGAATTTTATCCCAGTTTTGTGGATAAGAACCTATCTTATGAGCTTCAAAGCAATGTTCCCGCCCAAATAATCTCAGCGGATGGCAACCTTCTGGCCCGTCTGTTTGATAATCTGATCAACAATGCCATCAAATACGGAGCGGATGGAAAGCGCATCCTGGTTAAGGTCCATGGCAGCGAAGAACTGGTTACCATCCAGGTGATCAATTATGGTTACGTAATCCCGGAGGAAGAGCTGCCTCTTATCTTCAATAAGTTTTACCGTGTGGAACAGTCCCGGTCTACCAATACGGGAGGAACAGGGCTGGGGCTTGCCATCGCAAAGAATATTGTGGATATGCACGGCGGAACCATTCAAGTGACCAGTGATTTATCCGGAACGGTATTTACGATAAAGCTGCAGGTGGATTTTGATATAAATAAAGAGAACTTTGGAAAGATTGGGTGACAGAGAATGAAATTCAGAAAGATATCCCTGATTTGTGCCATGGCGGTCACCATAGCAGGCAGCGTAACGCTGCCTGCTTTCGGTATGGCATATGAAACAACGGCTGGAATGGAGGCAGGGAATTCCTTTACAGACGGAAATTATGCGGCTTTTAATTCCGGCGTTTCCATGGATGTTTCCTACGGCTATGAGGGGAATGCAAAAAGCGGCCGCTACGTACCGGTAAATTTTTCGTTCAAAAACCAGCTGGATTCCGAATTTCAAGGGACGGTCCAGGCCATTGCCATGGAATCCGATTACGACATTTACCAGTATGAATATCCGGTTTCCTTAAAGGCCTTTGAAGCTTCGGAGGAATCCTTAGATATTCCGGTGGGAAGGGCAGATGTTCTTTATGTGAAGCTTCTGGACTCCCAGGGAAGAGAGCTGATCCGCAAACGCTTAAAAATGAATGTTACGTCAGATATTGCGGAACTGTTTGTTGGGGTTTTATCCGATGAGCCGGAGACGATGTCCTATATGGATGGGGTGGGAGTGAATTACAGCTCTGTCAAGATCAAGACCTTTGAGATGGATACAGAAAAGATGCCCGATAAAGTCATCGGGCTGGACCTTCTGGATGTGCTGGTCATTACGGATTACGATACCAAAAGACTGTCAACCGACCAGGTATCTGCAATCTGGGAATGGGTGAAGGAAGGGGGAACCCTTCTTCTTGGAACAGGCAGCCGGGTGGATGACACCCTTTATGCCTTCCGGTCCGATATCCTGGAGGAGGATTATGCTCCCCCATCGGAAAAATCCGTGGACATGGGAGTGGAATATTCCTCCAACGGTCCGGGGGATTCCTTCATGAATCTGGTTTGCGCAGACGTTTCCCTAAAAGGAGGGACCGGTGTTCTGTCCAACGATGAATTCCCTGTCCTTACCTCCGTCTCAAAGGGAAAAGGGAGAGTAGGTGTGGCTGCCTATGATTTTGTGNNTTCACGGCGCTTTTGGGAGAAACCAAGTTAAATGATTTATCCTCATACCTTTACAGCGGCAATTCCGGCCAGTTCTGGTCCGTGCAGAATATGCTAAATACCGGAAATGTAGATAAGCTGCCGAACCTGGTTCTTTATACCGCAGTAATTCTGGGATACATTGTTTTAGTGGGCCCGGGACTGTACCTGTTTTTGAAGAAGCAGGAACGGAGAAGGTTTTACCGGACCGCGGTTGTGACGGTTTCCCTGTCTTTTTCGGCAGTGGTTTATTTAATGGGAGTAGGAACCAGGTTTAAGGACACCTTTTTTACTTATGCGACCATTCTGGACACCACGGAAAACTATGTAGATGAATATACCTATATCAACATGAGGACACCTTACAACAAGGCATATACCATCGCCCTGGATCCGTCATACGATCTGCTTCCCATTACCAGAAGCAGTTCCTATGAGATGAAGCCGGTTCCCAGATTTATGGGAAGTGAGGACTATAAGGTGAAGATATCCTATGGAGATAAGGACACCAGGATTTCGGCCCAGAATGCAGCTGCCTTTACCCCCAAATATTATTCCTTACGGAAAAGAACTTCTAATACAGAGCATAAGGGTCTTTTGGGGGACATCACCCTGTTTGAGGGAAACGTATACGGCACTGTGACCAATGAATATCCTTTCCAGGTAGAAAAGGTGGGAATCCTGATGTACGGGAAAATGGTGGTCATTGATGAACTGAAGCCGGGAGAGACCATGAACCTTAACGGGCTGCCTGTCATCAACTATCCCATTAATAATTCCTTCCTGGTATCTGCACGGGTAACGGGAAGCTATCAATATCCAAAAGCGGATATTGAAGACCCGGCTTATATGCTGGCTTTATCAAGAACCAATATTTTAAGCTTTTACCTTGATAAATATTCCTCATTCTATAATCCGGAAGCCAGGATCGTGGCTTTCAGCAAGGACCAGTCAGACAGCCAGTTTCTTGCCGGGGGAAATTATGAGACTTACGGCATGTCCATGTTTACGTCTACCATTAATGTAAAGACAAAAAAAGATGGGGAAACCTCCCGTTCTGCTCTTATGAAGACTCCTACGGTGGTAAGCGGGCAGTATTATGCGGATTCTAACGCCATTTACGGCGTAGACCCGGTATCCCTGGAGTATTTTCTCGGAAATGATATGGAGGTGGAAAAGCTGACCTTTGAAAACCCATCTGATGAATTTTTAAACAGCGAAAACTTTTACTATACCACCATCTTTAAGGGGAATATTTATTTCTATAATCACGATACGGGGAATTACGATGCCATGGAGCCAGATAAAACCGTGTATAAAGCCTGGGAGCTTACCCCTTATCTGTCTCCCGGCAACACGCTGACCGTAAAATATGTATGTGACAATACATCTGAGAATAACTGGTATGTGACTCTGCCAATGCTGACTGTGGCAGGAAGGGATAAATGATGTTAGAGATTAAGGATTTGCGGAAAAAGTTTGGAAAATTCCATGCGTTAAACGGCCTGGATCTTCATATCCCCCAAGGATCTCTTTATGGCTTTGTAGGGCCTAATGGAGCAGGAAAGACCACTACCATCAAGATCATGACAGGGCTTCTTTTTGCCGACAGCGGTAAGGTGATGATCGACGGCGTGGATGTGTCCAGGGGCTTAAATGAATTAAAGCTGAAGATCGGCTATGTGCCGGACTTTTTCGGCGTTTATGACAATTTGAAAGTCAATGAATATATGGAGTTTTTTGCCTCCTGCTACGGGATCGACGGGCTTAAAGGCAGGACCAGATATATGACCCTTTTGGATCAGGTGGGGTTAGAGGATAAGGTGAATTTTTACGTAGACAGCTTATCAAGAGGAATGAAGCAGCGCCTGTGCCTGGCAAGGGCTTTAATCCACGATCCCCTTTTGCTGGTCCTTGATGAACCGGCCTCAGGGCTGGACCCACGAACCAGGTTTGAATTTAAAGAAATCTTAAAGGAATTAAAGGAGCAGGGAAAAACCATATTCATCAGCTCCCATGTGCTTTCCGAACTTTCCGAACTGTGTACGGACATTGGGATCATTGACCAGGGAAAGATGATCTTAAGCGGCAGCATGGAGGAGATCCTGCGCAGGGTCAATGCTTCCAATCCTCTGGTTATCTCTGTTCTAGGAAATAAGGAAAAAGCGCTGACCATCTTAAAAAGCCAGCCCTGCGTCCAGACCATCGCGGTGAAGGACGAGGACATCCGGGTGAATTTCATTGGAGATGAGCAGGATGAGGCCCTTCTTTTGCAGCAGTTGGTGGATGCCGAAGTGCTGGTACATGGATTCTGCAGAGAACAGGGAAGCTTGGAATCCCTGTTTATGCAGATCACGGATCATGATAAAGAAAAGGCGGTGCTTGTACATGAAATTGAATCCGGTTTATAAGAGGGAGACAACGGTCAGCTCCAGAAGCTTCCGTCTGGCGCTGATCCTGGCTCTTTTTAATACGATTCTGGCTTTGGTGGTTCTGCTTAATATGTATTCCGTGGTAGAGAGAGTAAAACTCACTGCGGAAATCCAGTATTCTTCTTTTACCAATTTGTATGTATTCGTAGCTGCGGTGGAATTTGTGATGCTGATGTTCATCATGCCGGCGCTGACCGCAGGAAGCATCAGCGGAGAAAGGGAACGCCAGACCCTTGACCTTCTTCTTACCACCACCTTGAAACCATGGGAGATCATAGTGGGGAAGTTTACCTCATCCTTTAGTACCATGTTCCTCATGATCATGTCCAGTTTTCCTCTTCTGGCCGTATCATTTGTATATGGGGGAGTGATGGTTTACGACGTATTACTCTTGCTTTTCTGCTACCTGGCTGTTGCCCTTCTCTGCGGAAGCATGGGAATCTGTTTTTCTACCCTGTTCAAGCGGTCCACCATTGCCACCGTGGTAAGCTATGGGGTGCTGGTTGTCATTGCCGCAGGTACCTATGCGATCAATGTCTTTGCACTGTCCATGGCACGGATGAATATGAGCAGCACCTATGCCATGACCGTTGGCGGCATGGCAGACCAGACCAATTCCGGCGCATGNNCTACCTTTTATGCCATGATCAACGGCCAGACAGGGGATAATCAGGTGGTAAGGAGTTTAAACAGCTGGTTCGGTCCCCATCCGGATAACTTTATCATGGAAAACTGGGTGGTCTTAAGCATTTTCATCCAGCTGGCTCTGGCCGCCATATTTATGTTCATCGCCGTGAAGGCCATCAGTCCGGCCAAAGGGAAAAAAATAAGAAAAATAAAATGACAGGAGGTTTTTATGCTTACAATCGGATGTCATCTGTCTTCCTCAAAAGGCTATTTAGCCATGGGGAAGGAGGCTGTGAAGATTGATGCCAACAGCTTTCAGTTCTTTACAAGAAATCCCAGGGG